>VGHA01000095.1 GCA_016868375.1 Betaproteobacteria bacterium
CACCACCAGGACCCGCAGGCTTGAGGGCCTGGATAACGGCGCGGTCCGAAGGAGCGCGGCCGCATCAAACGGCGGCCCCGAGGGCACCAGCACCCGATCGGGCGGCACTTCCCACCCCAAACGTCCAAGCGTGGCAACGCTGCCGGGGCCGATCAGCGCAAGGCCCGGGCCCCGCGCCGGCCACCGCCTGGCGAGTGCAACAGCGAGTTCGTCGAGGGCAGCGGGGCTTACCGCCACCACCCAGTCG
Organism: Betaproteobacteria bacterium; assembly: GCA_016868375.1. Taxonomy (GTDB): domain Bacteria; phylum Pseudomonadota; class Gammaproteobacteria; order Burkholderiales; family Burkholderiaceae_E; genus SYIM01. The sequence continues at coordinate 248 of VGHA01000095.1, forward strand.
AACGCTGCGATCCGCGCCTCAAGGAGTTCGACGCGCAGCGAGCGCACCCGGGTAAACGCGAGGGTCGCGACGTCGTGACCATGCGCAGACAGCGTGCCCGCGAGCGCCTCGACTCGCGGCAGCGGCTGCGTCAGGACAACCCGAGCCAACGTCCCGCGCCCTGGGCAAGCAGATCACGCGCGGCTTGCGCGCCAAGCCGCTCGGCGGTGGACGCGTCCGCGGGCCCTTCCGCGAGCGCGACATTGGCCATGCCGCTGCCATCTTCCGACCCCACCCGGGCACGCAGTTGCAGCGCCCCGTCCGGCCCCGTTTCGCAATAGGCGGCAAGCGGCATCCGGCAGTTGCCCCCCAGCGCGCGTGACACAGCCCGCTCGGCGAGCACCTCAAACGTTGTTCGGGAATCCGCAAGTGGGGACAGCCACTGAGCGACGTCGGCGCGCGAGGCGAGCGTCTCGATGCCAAGCGCGCCCTGGCCGGCGGCGGGCAGGCTTGCCTGTACCGGTACGACGGACCGGATTCGCTGCGCGAGCCCCAGACGCTTGAGCCCGGCAGCCGCAAGAATGATCGCGTCGAAATCGCCTGCATCAAGGCGCTTCAGCCGCGTCTGCACGTTGCCGCGCAATGGCAGCACCGACAGCTTCGGATACTGATGCCGAATCTGCGACGCACGGCGCAGGCTGGCGGTGCCGACGCGGGCGCCCTTGGGCATGTCATCGAGCGAGGCAAACCGGTTGGACACAAACGCATCGCGCGGATCTTCACGCTTCATGACCACGGGCAATGCAAACTCGGATGCCAGCACCATCGGCACGTCTTTTAACGAGTGAACCGCCAGGTGAGCACGGCCGTCAAGCAGGGCCACCTCAAGTTCCTTCACGAACAGCCCTTTGCCGCCAATGTCGGCAAGCGGCCGATCCAGAATGCGGTCGCCCTCGGTGGTCATGCCGAGGATTTCGACGGAACAGGAGGGGTAGAGTTCCTTCAGCCGATCGCGCACATGCTCAGCCTGCCACATCGCAAGCGCGCTTTGTCGGGTAGCGATAACCAGTCGGTCGGGCGAATCAGGCTGGGGGGAACTGGGGGGCATCGTGTCATCCCATCAGGTTGCGAACAGTCGCCCATTGTCGCCTGCTCACGGGAAGACGTTCCGGAACGTCTCGTAAAACAACCTGCCAGTGCGGATCGGACCCGATACCACGGCCATCGGGTGGCACCCGTTCGAAACCGGCGACGGCCGCCCGGGCAACCAGCGCATTGCGGTGAATGCGCACGAAACGATCCCCGAACTCGGCCTCCAACGCGGTCAGCGAATCTTCAATCAGGTACTCGCGCTGCCGGGCGCGAACCGTGACGTACTTGAGTTCCGCTTTCAGATAGATCGCCTGCTCCACCGGAACCAGCATCAACCGTCCCCGCTCATGCACCGCAAAGTGCCGGCGCGGCGCTGGCCGCTGGGGCGCGCCGGCGGGGCCCTGAAGGAGCGCGGGAGACGGTGGGGCGTTCAGCAGCCGGGCCTCCGACCCGCCAGCGGGGGCACCCGGGGCGGGGTTGTCGCCTGCGCGCTGGCCCGATGAATCGCTGGCGCCAGACGAGCCACTCGCCTCGCCATTCGGGCCACGCGAAGCGGGCGCATCGGATTCAATCGGTGCCGCGGCGGACAGGGCCGCGCCGGGCGTGCGGGTCGGTGCTTTCAGCAGCCGATCCGGGTGGAAAGGCTTCAAAAGATAATCGAGCGCTCTTACCTCAAACGCATCCAAAGCATGGCGATCGCTGCCACTGACATAGATCAACGCCGGCTCAGGCGCGGCCTCGGGCCAGCGCACTTCACGGGCCGATTCTGCTGATCGGACGGTGGTCCGTTGCCGTCCAAGTTCGATGCCATTCATGTCAGGCAGCGCCGGGTCCACGAGCAGCACGCTGGGTCGAAGCGAACCGATCTGAGCAAGCGCACTGCGCGCGCTGTCAGCTTCGCCAACGACTTGATGGGGGAAGACACCGCGAAGCCGTTTAAGGGCCTGGCGCAACTGCGTGCGACCATCGGCTTCGCTATCAACGATGAAAATCGATTGAGCGGTGGACATCGGGAAACCTTCGTTCGTTGGAGCCGAACGTATAATTTATGTTTTTTCCGCTCGAGCAATTATGGCAGATCAACTTGCGAACAAGGCCGAGGGCTGGTCTGGCCGATTTTCCGAACCTGTTTCGGAATTGGTCAAGCGCTACACCGCATCGGTTGATTTCGATCGCAGGTTGGCACTGGCCGATATTCAGGGGTCACTTGCCCACGCTGCCATGCTGCAATCGGTTGGACTTCTGTCAGAAGCCGACCTGGCTGCCATCCAATCGGGCATGGCGCAAATTCGTGGCGAAATCGAGCGCGGCGAATTCAAGTGGTCCATCGATCTGGAAGATGTTCACCTGAACATTGAGCGCCGCCTGACCGACCTGGTGGGCGATGCCGGCAAGCGGCTTCATACCGCACGCTCGCGAAACGATCAGGTGGCCACCGATGTCCGCCTGTGGCTGCGCGGTACCATCGATGATGTGCTCCAGTTGTTGGTCGACCTGCAGCGCGCCCTGATCGATCTGGCCGACTGCCACGCCGACACCATCATGCCGGGCTTCACGCACCTGCAGGTGGCGCAGCCGGTCACGTTCGGTCACCACCTGCTCGCCTACGTTGAAATGTTCGCTCGCGATGCCGAGCGAATGAGCGACTGCCGCCGCCGCACCAACCGCCTGCCGCTGGGCGCGGCTGCCCTGGCCGGCACCTCCTACCCCATTGATCGCGAGCAGGTGGCGCGTTCGCTGGGCTTTGAGGGCGTCTGCGAAAACTCGCTCGATGCGGTCTCCGATCGCGACTTCGCCATCGAGTTCTGCTCGGCCGCCAGCCTGCTCATGATGCATGTCTCGCGGTTCTCCGAAGAGCTGGTGATCTGGATGTCACCGCGGGTGGGCTTTATCGACCTCGCCGACCGCTTCTGCACCGGCTCGTCGATCATGCCCCAGAAAAAAAATCCCGATGTGCCTGAACTGGCTCGCGGCAAAACCGGCCGGGTGTACGGCAGCCTGATGTCGCTACTCACGCTCATGAAGGGCCAGCCGCTCGCCTATAACAAAGACAATCAGGAAGACAAAGAGCCTGTCTTTGATGCGGCCGATACCGTCGTCAATACGCTTCGAATCTTCGCTGATATGGTGGGGGGCATCCGGGTTCGAGCCGACCGGATGCGGGAAGCGGCCGCGGAAGGCTTTTCAACGGCAACCGATCTGGCTGACTATCTGGTCAGGAAGGGCCTGCCCTTTCGGGATGCCCACGAGGCGGTGGCGCGGGCTGTGCGTCAAGCCGCCACTGCGGGAAAGGACTTGGCGGACCTTTCCAGCAACGAGATGCGCGCGATCTCACCGCTGATTGGCGAGGACGTTCGGCAAGTGCTCACTCTCGCAGGCTCGGTAGCGGCGAGGAACCATCTCGGGGGCACCGCGCCTGCGCAGGTCCGGGGGGCTATCGCGGCAGCGCGGACCCGGTTGGCAGCAGGCTGACGTGCGGGCTGACCATTTCGTTTGCCCTCCGGCCAGACCGACCCTAAAATCAGGCATGCTGGCGTGGGTGCCTGTCGATCAAAGGCTCCAAGCCCGACCACGAATCTTATTGCCTTTACCATTCTGAGGAGTTTTCATGCTGCGTCGCTCATTCATCCAGAAAGCAGCGGTCGGCGCGACCGCCGGCACGATCGCTGGGGCCCCGGCGATCGTCCACGCACAACCGGCAATCCGGTGGCGTCTTACCTCGAGCTTTCCCAAGTCACTAGACACGCTGTTCGGCGCGAGTGATGTCATCGCTAAACGGGTCGCGGCGCTAACCGACGGCAAGTTCTCTATCACCACCCATGCGGCGGGAGAGATCGTTCCGGGCCTCCAGGTCCTTGATGCGGTCCAAAACGGTACCGTCGAGTTTGGCCACACCGCCATGTATTACTACTTCGGCAAGGATCCGACATTCGCGTTCGGTACCGCGGTGCCGTTCGGCATGAACTTCCGCCAGTACAACGCCTGGTGGTATCACGGCGGCGGCGAGAAGATCTACAACGATTTCTGCCGCAAGAGCAATGTGGTGGCCTTGCTCTGTGGCAACACCGGCGAGCAGGCTGGCGGCTGGTTCCGCCGGGAGATCAACTCCGTCGATGACCTCAAGGGCCTGAAGTTTCGGGTCGGCGGCTTTGCCGGCCGGGTACTCTCAAAGCTTGGCGTGGTGCCACAGCAGATCGCCGGTGGCGACATCTATTCAGCGCTTGAGAAAGGAACGATCGATGCGGCCGAGTGGGTTGGTCCGTACGACGACGAGAAACTTGGCTTCGCCAAGGTCGCCCGCTTCTATTACGCCCAGGGCTGGTGGGAGATCGGACCGGCGTTGCACTGCATCGTGAACCTCAAGGCCTGGGGCACGCTGCCCCCCCAGTATCAGGCTGCCATCCAATCCGCCTGCATCGAGGCGAACGTGGACATGATGGCCAAGTACGACGCGTGGAATATCCTGGCACTCAAGCGCCTACTGGCCAGTGGCACGCAACTGCGAGCCTTTAACCAGCAGATCATGCAGGCATCCCACAAGGCCGCGTTGGAGGTCTACGCCGAGACAAACGCTGCCAACGCCGAGTTCAAGAAGATCCACGACTCATACTTCGGGTTCCAGCGCGACCAAGTGGCCTGGTCCCAGGTGATCGAGATGCGCCAGGCCCAGTTCCTCGCCTCGGTCGTAAAGTGACTCTGCAAAGACCCCCGAACCCCTTTTCAGGAAGGGCTTGGCAGACGCTCTGCCAAGCCCTTTGTCCACGGGGCACAGGTAGTACCGGTTCTTGCTCATGAAATTCCTGCTCCTCGTCTCGCGTACGATCGACGCTGTCAGCATCCGCATAGGTCGTATCGTCATGTGGCTAGTGCTGGCTGCAGTACTGATCAGCACCGCCAACGCCATCTCCCGGAAGGCATTCAATTTCAGCTCGAACGCCTATTTAGAGATCCAGTGGTACCTCTTTTCAGCGGTCTTCCTGATCGGTGCCGGCTACACGCTGCTGCGTAACGAGCACGTAAGGATCGACGCGGTGTCGCAACGCTGGTCGCGCCGAACCCAGGTCCTCGTCGACATTGTCGGCATAGTCGCCTTCCTGCTCCCGCTTTGCTGTTGGATCATCTCGATGTCCCTTCCCCTGGCCATCCGCGCCTTCGAAGCCGGGGAAGTCTCAACGAATGCCGGTGGTCTGATCCGGTGGCCGGTCTATGCCCTGATACCGCTCGGCTTCGCTCTGCTCGCGATCCAGGCCTTCTCCGAAGTGATCAAACGCATTGCGTTCCTGCGCGGGCTTGGTCCCGACCCCGCTATCTCTGGCAAGGAGCAGTCCGACGAAGAGGCCTTGCTCGAGGACCTTCGCAAAGAGGTCGAGGAGCAGCGGCGATGACCTGGATCGCGGCAAACCTCGCGCCGATCATGTTCGCGGCGCTGGTGTTTTTCCTGTTATCGGGTTTCCCGGTGGCATTCAGCCTTGCCGCTTGTGGCATGGTGTTCGGCCTCATCGCGATCGAGCTGGAGGTGGTACCGAGCGCCCTGATGCAGGCACTGCCGCTGCGGCTCATCGGTATCATGCAGAACGACACGCTACTTGCGATCCCGTTCTTTACGTTCATGGGGCTATTGCTGGAACGAAGCGGCATGGCCGAGGACCTGCTCGAAACGGTTGGTCAGGTGTTCGGCGGCCTTCGGGGCGGCCTCGCGCTCGCGGTGATCATCGTGGGCGCGATGCTCGCGGCTACCACCGGCGTGGTGGCCGCGTCGGTGATCTCGATGGGCCTGATCTCGTTGCCGATCATGCTGCGATACGGCTACGACCGGCAGCTCGCCACCGGCGCGATCATGGCGTCGGGTACGCTCGCCCAGATCGTGCCGCCCTCGCTGGTGCTGATCGTAGTCGCTGACCAACTCGGCCGCAGCGTTGGTGACATGTACCTCGCGGCGTTCCTGCCGGCATTCATGCTGGTTGGGCTGTACGTCCTGTTTATTGTAGGCGTGGCAATCGTACGTCCACACTGGGTGCCGCCGCTGCCGCCCGAGGCGCGGATTTATCGCGAACCGAACGGCGCAAGCGGCCATGTCTCGCTTTTCGTTCTGATGGCAATGTGTATGGCGGTGGGCCTGCTGGTGTTCTGGAATTACCCAGCCATCGCCAAGTGGCTCTCCAACGATCCCAATGTCCGCGTGCCGACTGATGAGGCTGTCTTGATGGCGATGACGGTCTCGGTGGTCCTAGCCATCGCGACGGCGACTCTGGGGCGACTGCTCGGCGTTCGGCTTCTGTCTCAGCTGGCCGAACGTGTCACCTTCGTGCTGATCCCGCCCCTGCTCTTAATCTTCCTCGTACTCGGGACGATCTTCCTCGGCGTGGCCACCCCGACCGAGGGCGGCGCACTGGGCGCGGCCGGTGCGCTGGCACTGGCGCTGATCCGTCGCCGGCTCACCTCCAAGCTGCTAGGGCAGGCGCTGAATGTCACCGCGAAGCTGTCGGTCTTCGTGATGTTCGTGCTGATCGGTTCTACCGTATTCTCGCTCACTTTCCAGGGCGTGGACGGCCCGATCTGGGTCGAACACCTGTTCGAAAAGGTGCCTGGTAATCAGATTGGCTTCCTGATCATAGTGAACCTGATCATCTTCCTGCTCGGATTCTTCCTTGACTTCTTCGAGATCGCCTTCATCCTGCTGCCGCTGCTGGCGCCGGTGGCGACCAAGATGGAGATCGACCTGATCTGGTTCGGCATCATCATCGCGATGAACCTGCAGACATCGTTCCTCACACCGCCCTTCGGTTTTGCGCTTTTCTACTTGCGAAGCGTGGCGCCAAACGCCGACTACACCGACCGGGTCACTCAGGCTCGGATCCCCAAGGTCACGACTAGCGACATTTATCTCGGCTCGATTTCGTTCGTGATCATGCAGTTAGTGATGCTTTGTGTCGTGATCGGCTTCCCTAACCTGTCGCTCGGCGCGCTGGGACCGAAGCTGAACATCGACCCCAACAGCGTCAAGATCGAAATCCCGGGCGATTCGCCAGGAACGGGAGGCACGCTGTTCCCGTCGTTTCCTGGATTGCAAGGCGGTCCCCAGCAGGACGGTGCAATGCCGTTCCCAGCGCTCCCGGGTATGCAGCCTCAGGACGGAGGCGCTAAGCCCGCAGACGACGACATCGGCGCGCAGCTGATGAAGCGGCTGCGACAGTAGTGTCGAAGACCCTCGGCGGCGTCGGCTGCAGAACTGAGTTCGCACGGTAACAGGGCGTAGCGTGAGTCGCCCCCCGCCGTTTCGGCTCGGAGTCCCAAGCCCGACTGGCTAGCGACCGCCGCGACCGCTAGCGCCGCTTCGCCGGCAAAAAATCCGTGCAGGTGCCCTCGAAAACCTCGGCCGCCATGCCGATGGATTCACCCAGCGTGGGGTGCGGGTGAATGGTGCGGCCGATATCAACCGGATCGGCGCCCATTTCGATGGCAAGCGCCACTTCGCCGATCATGTCACCGGCATGGGTGCCCACAATGCCCCCGCCCACGCAACGATGGGTTTCCTCATCGAAGAGCAGCTTGGTGAAGCCCTCGTCGCGGCCATTGGCGATGGCGCGGCCCGACGCTGCCCAGGGAAACACCGCCTTGCCAACCTTGATGCCCTGACGCTTCGCATCCTCTTCGGTAAGCCCGACCCAGGCCACCTCGGGATCGGTGTAGGCCACCGACGGAATGACGCGCGCATCGAAATGGCTTTTCTGGCCGGCGGCGGCTTCTGCAGCCACATGGCCCTCATGCACTGCCTTGTGGGCGAGCATGGGCTGACCAACGATGTCGCCAATGGCAAAGATATGCGACGCGCTGGTGCGCATCTGTGAATCCACCGGAATGAAGCCGCGATCGGTGACGGAAACGCCGGCAAGTTCTGCTGCGATCTGCCGGCCATTGGGGCTGCGCCCGACCGCCGACAGCACCATGTCGTAGAACTGCGGCTCGGCGGGAGCGTTCTCACCTTCAAACCAGACGCGAATACCGTCGGGTTCGGCTTCTGCGCGAACGGTCTTGGTGCGCAGCATCAGTTTGTCGAATCGAGGCTCGTTGTACTTTTGCCAGACCTTGACCAGATCGCGATCGGCGTCCGCCATGAGACCGTCCATCATTTCGACGACCTCGATGCGCGCACCCAGCGTTGAATAAACCGTGGCCATCTCAAGGCCAATGATGCCCCCGCCAATGACCAGCATGCGCTTGGGCACCGCGCGCAATTCAAGCGCGCCGGTGGAATCAACGATACGAGGGTCATCAGGCAAAAATGGCAGCTTCACGACCCTGGAGCCCGCCGCGATGATTGCCTGTTCGAACCGGATAACCTTGGTCAGTCCGTTGGTGCCGCGGCCCTCGCCGTCGGTGCAGTCGACCTGAACGTGGTTCGCGTCAAGGAAGCGGCCGATGCCACGCACGACCTCCACCTTGCGGGCCCGCGCCATGCCGGCGAGTCCACCGGTGAGCTTGCCGATCACCGCGCTCTTGTGCGCGCGAAGCTTGTCAATGTTGATGACGGGCTTGCCAAAACTTACGCCCAGGGCTTCAAAGTGTAGGGTTTCATCAATGACCGCCGCCACGTGCAACAGCGCTTTCGATGGAATGCACCCCACATTCAGACAGACCCCGCCGAGCGTGCCGTAGCGTTCAACGAGCACCGCATCCATGCCCAGATCAGCCGCACGGAATGCGGCTGAGTAACCGCCCGGGCCCGCGCCCAGCACCAGCATCCGGCAGGTGCGATCGACGGGGCCCGCGTAGGTGGCGCCGGACGCGGGAGCGGGCACAACCGAAGCGGCTGACGTGGGCACCGGCGCCTGCGCAGCCGCTTGCGACGCGCTGGCAACGGGCTGCGGCGCGGGGGCTGCAGCGGCCGCTGCGGGGGCGGAAGCCGCGCCGTCCGCCGGCGTCATCAATGCAAGTGGCGAGCCTTTGGACACTTTGTCGCCCAGCTTCACACGCAATTCGCCAATGGTTCCGGCAATGGGCGATGGGATCTCCATCGACGCCTTGTCGGACTCGACGGTGATCAGGCTCTGCTCGGCAGACACCGTGTCGCCGGGCTTCACAAGCAACTCGATGACTTCAACTTCCTTGAAGTCGCCGATATCGGGAACGGTGACCTCGATGGCCTGGCTCATGCTGGTCTTCTCCCTGGCTTCAGAGCATCACACGCCGAAAATCGGCGAGCAGCTGCGCAAGTGCAACGTTGAAGCGCGCGGCCGCCGCGCCGTCAATGACCCGGTGGTCCCACGACAAGGACAGCGGCAGCATGAGCCTGGGCTCAAACGCCGATCCATTCCAGACCGGCCGGGTCTGTGACCGGCACACGCCGAGGATGGCCACTTCCGGGGCGTTGATGATCGGTGTGAAATAAGTGCCACCAATGCCACCGAGACTGGAGATTGAGAAGGTGCCGCCCTGCATGTCCGAGGGCGAGAGCTTGCCGTCACGGGCCTTCGCGGCAAGTTCAGAGGTTTCGCGAGCGATCTGCAGAATGCCTTTCTGGTCGGCATCGCGCACCACGGGCACCACCAGTCCGTTGGGCGTATCGGCGGCAAAGCCAATGTGCCAATAGTTTTTCAGCACCAGTTCATCGCCATCAAGCGAAGCGTTGAACTCAGGGAAACGCTTGAGCACGGTGACGCAGGCCTTGATGAGGAACGCGAGCATCGTGACCTTGGTGCCGCCCTTGCCCTGCTCTTCGTTCAGTCGAACACGAAAGGCCTCGAGCTCGGTGATGTCGGCATCATCGTGATTGGTGACATGCGGAATCATCACCCAGTTGCGGTGCAGGTTCGATGCTGAAAGCTTCTTGATGCGCGACCGGGGCTGGCGTTCTATCGGGCCAAACTTTGCGAAGTCAACCTTGGGCCAGGCAATGAGCCCCAGCGCTGCACCGCTGTCTGCGCCAGCGGGCGCGGCGGCCTGGGCTGGCGCTGCCGCCTGCGCCACCAGCGCCTTCACATAGGCCTGCACATCCGACTGAAGGATTCGCTGTTTGGGGCCTGTGCCGCGCACCTGTGACAGGTCAACGCCTAATTCACGTGCGAAGCGACGCACCGAGGGAGACGCGTGCGGTTTGACCACGTGCAGATCGTCGCCGGGTTCGACAACCACCGGAGGCGTGCGCGATGCGGCCGGTGCGACGGCCGCAATTGGCGCGCTCACCGCTGCAGCAGGCGCCGCGGGCGGCGCTGGGGGACTTGCCACGGGGGCAGGCGCCGCAACCGGGGCGGGGGCTGGCGCAGCGGCCGCACTCGCCGCAGGGGGGCTTGCCACGTGAGCCGGCGCAGCGGCCGGCGCAGGCGCTGCAACGGCAGCCGCCGTGTCTGCCGCATCCACCGTCAGGATCACGCTGCCCTTGGCCACCTTGTCACCCAGCTTTACCCGCAGCTCGCGAACCACGCCTGCCGCCGCGCTGGGAATCTCCATCGATGCCTTGTCTGACTCAACCGTGATCAGCGACTGCTCAACCGCAATCGTGTCACCGGGCTTGACCAGAATTTCGATGACTTCGACCTCGGCGAAATCGCCAATGTCGGGAACCTGCACTTCCTTGGACTGACTCATCATGAACTCGCTTGCGATATCAGCACAGCCCATCAGGCGGTGTGCGGGTTAGCCTTGTCAGGATCGATGCCGTACTGCTTGAGTGCCTCGGCCACTTTCTTCACCCGAATGCTGCCCTCATCGGCCAGCGCACGCAGCGACGCCAGCACAATAAACCGACGGTCGACTTCAAAGTGCTCGCGAAGCCGCGCACGAAAATCGGACCGGCCGAAACCATCAGTGCCCAGCACGCGGAAATCGCGACCCTTCGGAACGAATGGCCGAATCTGGTCGGCAAAGAGCTTCATGTAGTCGGTGGACGCAACGATCGGGCCGCTGGTCTTTTCCAGCAGCTGGGTGATGTAGGCCTTTCGCGGCATTTTCTCGGTCGGGTGCAGCAGATTCCAGCGATCCACATCCAGGCCATCACGGCGCAGCTCGGTAAAGCTGGTAACGCTCAACACATCGCCCGCAATACCCCAGTCGTTTTCGAGCATCTCGGCTGCGGCCAGCACCTCACGCAAAATGGTGCCCGACCCCATCAGTTGCACGCGCTTCTCGGCTTTGGCAAGCCCCGGCCGCAGCACGTAGGCGCCCCGGATAATGCCTTCCTCATCGCCCTTTCGCAGCCCCGGATGCGCGTAATTCTCGTTCATCACGGTGATGTAGTAGAAGACGTTCTGCTGCTCGCCCACCATGCGGCGCAGACCGTCTTGAATGATCACCGCAAGTTCGTGCGCATAGGCGGGGTCGTAAGACACGCAGTTGGGAATGGTGGACGACAGAATGTGGCTGTGGCCGTCCTCATGCTGCAGGCCCTCGCCATTGAGCGTGGTGCGCCCCGATGTGCCGCCCAGCAGGAAGCCGCGCGCCTGCATGTCGCCCGCGGCCCAGGCCAGATCGCCAATCCGCTGAAAGCCAAACATCGAGTAGTAGATGTAAAACGGGATCATGACCCGGTTGTTGGTGGAGTACGACGTGGCTGCCGCAATCCACGAACTGAAGGCGCCGGCCTCGTTGATTCCTTCTTCCAGAATCTGGCCGCCCTTGTCCTCGCGGTAGTACATCACCTGGTCTTTGTCGACCGGCGTGTACTTCTGCCCCTCGGGTGCGTAGATGCCCAGCTGACGGAACATACCCTCCATACCAAAGGTGCGGGCTTCGTCGGGAACAATGGGCACCACCCGGGAGCCGATCGATTTGTCCCGGGTAAGCGCGGTCAGAATTCGAACGAACGCCTGCGTGGTTGAAATTTCGCGGCCCTCGGCGGTGGGCTCGAGCATCGCCTGCAGGGCATCCAGCGCGGGCACGGGAAGCTGCTCCTCGGCCTGGCGGCGACGCTGCGGCAGATAGCCTCCGAGCGCGCGGCGACGCTCGTGCATGTACTGCATCTCGGGGGCGTCGTCTGAGGGCCGGTAGAACGGCAGATCGTCCACCTTGTCGTCGGGGATTGGAATGTTGAACCGATCGCGAAACTCGCGGACGGTCTGCGAATCAAGCTTCTTCAGCTGATGCGTGGGATTCTTGGCTTCGCCTGCACGGCCCATGCCGTAGCCCTTGACGGTTTTCGCAAGAATCACCGTGGGCTGACCCTGATGATTGATGGCTGCATTGAATGCCGCATACACCTTGTGCGGATCATGACCACCGCGATTCAGGCGCCAGATGTCGTCATCGGTCATGCGCGACACCATCTCGAGCAGCTTCGGATGCTTGCCAAAGAAATGCTTGCGAACAAACGCACCATCATTGGCTTTGAAGGCCTGGTATTCGCCATCAACGGTTTCTTCCATGATCCGGCGCAGAATGCCTTCGCGATCTCTGGCCAGAAGCGGATCCCAGTAAGACCCCCAGATCAGCTTCAGCACATTCCAACCCGACCCGCGAAACTCGCCTTCAAGTTCCTGGATGATCTTGCCGTTACCGCGCACAGGCCCATCGAGCCGCTGCAGGTTGCAGTTGATGACGAAAATGAGGTTATCGAGCTTTTCACGTGCGGCCAGACCGATGGCACCCAGCGATTCGGGCTCATCCATTTCGCCATCGCCGCAGAACACCCACACCTTGCGCTGGCTGGTGTCGGCAATGCCTCGCGCATGCAGATACTTCAGAAAGCGCGCCTGATAGATGCCCATCAGGGGCCCCAGGCCCATTGACACGGTGGGGAACTGCCAGAAGTCGGGCATCAGCTTGGGATGCGGGTAAGACGACAGCCCCTTGCCATCGACTTCCTGGCGGAAACGCTCAAGCTGGTCTTCAGTCAGCCGCCCCTCCACAAACGCGCGGCCATAAATGCCTGGCGCCACATGCCCCTGGAAATAGACCAGGTCGCCACCGTGGTCGGCCGACGGGGCATGCCAGAAGTGGTTCATGCCTGCGCCGATCATGGTGGCAAGCGATGCGAACGAAGCGATATGCCCGCCCAGGTCGCCGCCATCGGGTGGGTTGTGACGATTGGCCCGCACCACCATGGCCATGGCGTTCCAGCGCACATAAGAGCGAATGCGCTCTTCGAACTCTGCGTTGCCAGGGGAACGCGCCTCGAGCTGGGTGGGGATCGTGTTCACATAGGCGGTGTTTGCCGAGAACGGAATGTGGGCGCCGCTTCGACGCGACACCTCAATCATCTGCTCGAGCAGGTAATGGGCGCGCTCGGGCCCCTCCCGATCAATAACTGCCTCTAGGGCGTCGAGCCACTCTTGTGTCTCGAGCGGATCGGCGTCGACCGGATCGTTGGCGGCGGGCAGCTGGCTGGGCACGGCTGACATCGGCAGTCTCCTGATTGGCGCGGGCGAGCGCGTTCCTCGCCCCGCCTGTTGCGGATGGACCGAATTCTAGGAACCGACAGCCAAAAGGGCAAGAAAAATTTTCATGATCTGCAATTTTATTGCACAATATGAAATATCCGTCCGGTGCTGGTGCTTATCGTTAGACGGACTGAACAGGGCTGCCTACACTCACGAACCGTCTGTTGCGACTGTCGGAGCCCCCCGCATCATGGCTCGATCTGCCGAATCCCCCACCACACTGCGTGCAATTCGCTGGTTCACGATTACCCACGGAATCACGATGGGCGGGTTTGTTGTGCTCGTTGCACTGTTCCTGTGGGCAGCCAGCTGGACCCACGATGACCTGTACAACGGTCTGCTCGAGCATCCGCTGCAGATCGCAGTCGTCGGTCTTACGGTGGCGATGCTGCTGATTCTGCTGCTGCTGGGCAGCCACGCACGCCACCGTCTTAGCGCCGAGCTTGAGCGCGATCGTCTGTTCACTCTTTCGCCCGATCCGCTGTGCGTGCTTGGACGGGACGGCGCGCTGATTCGCGGAAACCCGGCGTTTGAAACATTCTTTGCGCCCGAGCGCGGCGCGGCCAACATCATCGAGCGTGCGCACCCTGACGATCGACACGCCGTTGCCGACGCCATTGCTTCGGTGGCGCAACCAGGACAGGTGTCGACCAGCTTTGAGGCGCGCTTCAAGCCTGCCAGCGATTTGGGCGCAGATGGCGAGGCCTGGCGATGGCTTGAGTGGTCGGTGCGGCGCGATCCGCAGTCGCGTACGCACACCATGTTGTATGCCATTGCCCGCGACACCACCTCAAGGCGTCGGGCTGAGGCCGCGCTTGCCGCCGAGACCGCATTTCGGCAGGCCATGGAAGATTCGCTGCTTACCGGCATGCGCGCCTTCGACCTGACCGGCCGCATCACGTATGTGAATCGGGCGTTTTGCGATATGGTGGGCCAGACCGAAAGCGAGCTCATCGGCGCAGTGCCACCGTTTTCCTACTGGCCGGCGGGCGACGACGCGCTGCAGATGGCACAACTCGACAAACTGCTTAAGGGCGCCGCCCCGCGCAGTGGCTTTGAAGTGAAACTGCAGCGCCGCGATGGCAGCGTGATCGACGCCAAGATGTATGTGTCGCCGCTGATCGACCGCGACGGACAGCACACAGGCTGGATGACATCGGTTACCGACATTACCGAGCCGCTGCGGATCAGGGCGGCGCTCGCCGCCGCGCACGAGCGATTCACCACCGTGCTTGAAGAGCTTGACGCGGCGGTGTCGGTGGTGGCGCGGCCCGCTGACACCGAGTCAACCCAAGCTTCTGGCGCACCGGAATCGGGCGAGCTGCTGTTTGCAAACCGGATGTATCGACAACTGTTCAGTATTACGCCGGTAGGCCACCAGGCGCTGCTTAAGTCGAGCGCCGATTCGGGCAGTCATGAGGTTTTCCATACGGGCCTGTCGCGCTGGTTTGAGCTTCGGCCCCGCGACATTCGCTGGGTGGATGGCCGTCTGGTGCAGATGCTGGTGGCAACCGACATCACAACGCGACGCGAGGCCGATGAGCAGCTGCACCGGCAAGAGCTGAAGCTTCAACACAGCTCGCGGCTGGTCACGATGGGCGAGATGGCCTCGTCACTTGCGCACGAGATCAACCAGCCGCTCACCGCGATAGCCAATTACTGCATGGGCCTGAGCGCGCGCATTCGCGCCATGAAAGCCAAAGGCCAGAGCGCCGACCCCGACCTGTTGCTCGAAGCGCTGCAGAAGACCTCGGCGCAGGCCGAGCGCGCAGGCGAAGTGATCCGTCGTATTCGCAACTTTGTGAAGCGCAGCGAACCCGAGCGCCGCATCTGTTCGGCCAACGATATTGCTGCGGAAGCGGTGGGGCTGGTACAGATTGATGCGGCCAGGCAGCGGGTTCGTATTCAGGCCGATGTTGCAGCCAACCTGCCACCGCTGCTGGCCGATCCCATTCTGCTGCAACAGGTGCTCATCAATCTTCTAAAAAACGCAATTGAAGCCATGCGCGAGCTGGGCCCCGGCAATCATCGCGTGGCGTCACTGCAGGTTTGCCAATCGGGCGACGCGATTGAGTTCTGCGTGAGCGACCGTGGTCCGGGCATTCGGGACGAGTTGCAGGAACGCCTGTTCGCGCC
>VGHA01000096.1 GCA_016868375.1 Betaproteobacteria bacterium
TGAGGTGTGCGAGGAGGTTCGACATCCCGCCATTGTAGTCATCAGCGCATCAACCGCCTTGGCGGGGCAGGCGCTCCGGTTTCCCGGTCAGGTAAGGCCCGATCACCAATTCGATACCGTATGCTCGCCGGACTCCCGTCGGAAATTTCGCCATGACTGCGCTTTTACTCAATATCGGCCACGCAATCGACCATCTGCTGCTGCTGGTCTTTGCAACGGCTGTCGGCTCGATTGCAATCGACTTCGGTGTCGACAGCTGGGAATCGCTGATGCCCTACGCCACCGGCGCTTTCTTCATGTTCGGTCTGGGGTCGTTGCCCTCGGGCAGGTTGGGCGATCTGTGGGGCCGACGCGCCATGATGCTGGTGTTTTTTTTCGGCATCGGGCTGTCCTCAATCGCTGTCGCCTTCACCACCGGCCCCTGGTCGATGGCCATCGCGCTGACGCTGGTCGGCTGTTTCGCGTCCATCTACCATCCGGTGGGCATCCCGATGCTGATCCAGTCAACCCGCACCCCCGGGCGAACCATCGGCATCAACGGGCTGGCAGGCAATCTGGGTATCGCGTTCGCGGCACTCTCCACCGGCTTTCTGGTGCAGATGGCTGGGTGGCGCGCGGCATTCGTCGTGCCGGGTGTCATCTCAATCGTGTGCGGGCTGCTATTTCTACGCGCCACCACGGCCGAAACCGAGCCGCCTGCCAAGCGCGCGCCCAAGCTGATCGACATGCCCGAAACCATGCGTCGGCGCGTGTTCGCGGTGATGCTCATGACCGCCATTACCGGCAGCCTTGCGTTCAATCTCACCACCAACGGTAATGCCGAGTTGCTCAAAGACCGGCTGCCAGCGCTCTCGACCGAGCCAGCCACGCTGGGCATGCTGCTCGCGCTGATGTACACGATTGCCTCACTCGCGCAGCTGCTGGTGGGCCGGCTGATCGATGCGATGCCAATGCGGCCGCTGATGCTGGCGATCATGGTGATGCAGCCAATCGCCTTCATTGCAGCATCGGTCACGGATGGCTGGATGATGTTTGTTGCCATGACCGCGTTCATGCTGCTTGTCTTCGGTGGCATCCCGTTTTCGGATGCGATCATCGCCCGTTACATCGATGACAGGATGCGATCGCGTGTCAGTGGTATTCGGCTAACCATCTCGTTTACTGCAAGCTCAAGCGCTGTCTGGATGTTGGGGCCTTTCGTCAAGCACAGCGGATTCACCGCACTGCTGCTGACCCTGGCTGCAATCACCGCCTGCTCGGCGGCTGTCGCGCTGTTGTTGCCGCAGAGTGCGCCGCCGGCACAGGTGGGTGGGCCCTGACGACTGACTGCTGGCTCGGTTGAGCGCGGTCAGGCGGGGAGGTGTGCAGACGGTTCGACTGGCTGCGCCGGCGCTCGCGCGCCGGTTCCCTCGGCGAATGGACGGCGGACGGAGACGGACACAAACTCGCTCGCTGGCGCTCGCTCAGACAGGTGTCCGTCCTGTGGGGAAGCGCATGCGCTTCCCCTCCCGCCCGGCGCCCACCCGCCTCGGCTGGCCAGACTCACCGCCCGCACACCCCCCCGCCTGCCCTTGCACAGGGCGACAGCGTGCGACGGTGTCATGGGTAAGCAAGACCCCAAACACATCCAAAGGCGAGCGCGCGTGAGGGTCGATCCTCGTGCGCAGCACAGACCGAGGCTGGGGGCGGGAGGCAGGGTGCGGTGAGTCTGGCCAGCCGAGCTGGGTGGCTGAGAGCCGGTTAACAGGCGGGCACCTGTCCGAGTCCGCTTAAGCGGGCGAGTTGTGCCCGCCCCGGCTCTCAGCCGCTCAGCGAGGGCACCGGCGCGCCAGCGCCGGCGCAGCCAGTCGAACCGCGCCCTGCCTCCCGCCCCCAGCCGCCGCCTATGCGTAGAACGTCGTCCGTCACCGCTTGAGCCGCACCACCACCGCATGGCAGAGCAGCCCGAGCAGAATCGCCCACTCCAGGGACACCGTCACGGTCAACGCGAAGGTCACGGCCATCGATACGGCGCTGGCGGCTCCTTCCGCGGCGACCGCGCGAATCTCGCGGAGATCGATGAGGGCCACGGCAACCATCAGCAGAACGCCGGCCACAGCGGCGAGCGGCAGCCAGCGGGCCAGCGGAGAGACCAAAGTGACCACCAGCATCAGCAGCAGCGCTGCGCTGATCGCTGACAGCGGCGTGACCGCCCCCGCTTCAATGTTGACGCCCGACCGATTGAACGAACCACTGGCCGGATAGGCCGAGAAGGCAGACCCCGCAAGATTCGCAAAGGCCTGCGCCCGAACTTCCCGAGGACCGTCGAGCGGCTGCCCCGCACGCTGCGCGATGGCCCGCGCAATCGACACAGCTTCGGCGAGCGCGAGCAGGGTCATGACCAACGCTGGCATTGCCAACATCTGCAGCGTCGCTGGCGACAGATCAGGCATGGACAGGGGGGGCAGTGCCGACGCAAGCTCATCCGTGAAGGCGAGCCCCTCGCCCGCACCGATCGCAACCAGGCCCGCAGCGCCCAGGCCACCGCCCACCACGCCAACCAGCATGTAGGGCACCCGTCGATTCCAGGGCTTGGCCAGCACGCAGACGAGGATCGTGAGACCGGCAACGGCTGCGGTTGGAAGGTGAACCTTACCGATGTCGTGCGCCAGCTTTGCGAGCGTCTCAAAAACGCTCAGGCCTCTGGGCCAGTCAAGCCCGAGCAGCGTCCGTACCTGCGAGTTGATGATCAGAACGGCCGCGCCAGCGGTGAAACCGATGATCACGCTATGCGGCACGCGATCAACCAGCCGGGCGACCGGAGTGAGGCCCACTGCAAGCTGCAGCACACCCACCATAAAGCTCAGCGTGATGGCGAGCGTCACATACGCAGCGCTGCCAGGCGTAGCGAGCGGCGCAAGGAGGGCGAGCACGGTGAGCGAGATGGCGTTGGCAGGCCCGGTCACCATCAGTCGGCTCGAGCCCAACAGCGCGGCGATGATGCAGGGCACGATCGCCGTATAAAGCCCGTACTGCGGCGGCATGCCAGCCAGCGTTGCGAAGGCCAGCGCCTGCGGCAGCACAACCACCGCACCGGTGAGGCCGGCAGCCAGGTCGGCACGAATGACGCCTGGGCGCCTCAGCTCGGAAAACCACTCGGGAAGCAATGACACGGCCGGCATCGGAATTGTCGTATTTCGGACGCGACGGCCTCTGGCTCGGCGTCGCGCGGTTCGCGCATTCTATGCGCTGGCGGACACGGGCCGTGCCGATGGCGCACAATATCGATCACGCAGCGCACGCAATCGGTGCGCAAGCAGAGACTGCCTTGCAATCCCCGAACGATCCCAGCCCCGGTCCAACCGAGCCCTCGCCGCCGCGCACGCTGCTCTCCCGCATCGTGGGGTTGCTGCCTGCTCGTCGCCGTAATCTTGCCTACCTGAGACTCTGGTTCGGCCGGCTCGCTTTCTGGCTGGGCGCGGTCGGGGTTGGCCTGCTGGCGGTTGCCTTCGCAAAACTTGCGGACTGGTTCGGAGAACAGTTTCAGCTGCTCTATTCCGAATTTCCCTGGATTCCCTGGGTGCTGACACCGGCGGGCGGCGTATTGCTGCTGTGGATCACGCGTCGGTATTTTCCGGGCGCAGAGGGTAGCGGCATTCCGCAGACACTCGCGCATCTGTCAGCGCCGCAGGCCAAACGACCGCATCCACTGCTCTCACTCAAAATCATCGTGGGCAAGATTCTGGTGGGTGCCAGCGCGGTGGGGGCTGGTTTTTCGCTCGGCCGCGAGGGCCCTACCGTGCAGGTCGGCGCCTCTCTGATGCATGAACTGCATAAATATCTGCCACGATCGCTTCACATCAGCCGCGAGCATCTGATTGTGGCGGGCGGCGCGGCGGGCATCGCCGCTGCGTTCAACACACCACTCGCGGGCATCATGTTCGCCATCGAGGAAATGACCCGCAGCGTGGGCACGCGAGTCAGTGGGCTGATCATCATCGCCATCGTGCTGGCCGGCGTGGTGTCGCAGGCGCTGATCGGCGGTGGCCACTATTTCGGTCACATTCTCATCGCTGCAGAAACCGGCGATCTGCTCGTCTGGGTCATCGTTGCTTCGCTGGCCAGCGGCGTGGCGGGAGGCCTTTTCGCCAGAATGCTGATCAAGGCCGCACTGGGCTGGACGGGGCCTGTCGCCGATTTTCGCAAGCGTCGGCCACTGGTGTTCGCGGGCTTCTGCGGCCTCTTGATTGCGCTCATGGGATCGCTTACCGCCGGCGCCATTTTCGGCACCGGCTATGAACCCACCCGGGCCCTGCTCGAAGGCGACGGCGAGCAGCTGCCCTGGTACTTCTTCTTTTTCAAGCTGGCCGCCACGTTTGTGTCGTACCTGAGCGGGCTGCCCGGCGGAATCTTCGCGCCCTCACTCAGCATCGGCGCTGGCCTGGGACACGCGCTCACGCATCTGCTGGGTCATCCAGAACACGCGGGCATGCTGCTGGTGCTGGCAATGGCGGGATTTCTCGCGGCGGCGACTCAGGCACCAATCACCTCTTTCATCATCGTGATGGAGATGGTCGACGGCTATTCCAAGGTGATCGCACTAATGGCGGTAGCGCTCTTCGCAAGCTGGATCTCGCGGCTGTTCTCCCCGCCGCTCTACATGACGCTTGCGCGCCGCTACCTGCCGCCTGAGCCCCCGCCCACCGCGGAGCCCCCGCCCACCGCACCTTCGGCCGCGCCCTCGGGCACGCTCCCATCCACGCCTTCGGCTGCTCCCGTCGCGACACCCACCCCCACTGACTCCGAGCCCAAGCGCCCGCCGTCGGCCTGACGGCCGGTCTGCACCAGGCGCCCGGCAGTTTCCGCAACCCACCTATGAACTCCGCCATGCTTCCCCTGGACGGCATCACCGTTGTCTCGCTCGAACAGGCAATTGCCGCACCGTTCTGCACCCGCCAGCTCGCTGACCTTGGCGCACGCGTCATCAAAGTTGAGCGGCCCGATGGCGGAGACTTCGCCCGCGGCTATGACACGCGGGTTCGTGGTCTTAGCTCGCATTTTGTCTGGACCAATCGTTCGAAAGAAAGTCTGACCCTGGACCTGAAGCAGCCAGAGGGGCTGGAAGCGCTCAAGCGTCTGATCGCTCGCGCCGATGTGCTGGTCCAGAATCTGGCGCCAGGCGCCGCCGCCAGAATGGGGCTTGACCATGAGTCGCTCGCACCCGCTCATCCGGCACTGATCGTCTGCGATATTTCTGGCTACGGCTCGGATGGGCCGTACCGCGACCGCAAGGCCTACGACCTGCTGGTCCAGAGCGAATCCGGATTTTTATCGATCACAGGAACGCCTGAGCAGATGGCCAAGGCGGGCTGCTCGATTGTCGATATTGCCGCCGGGATGTATGCCTACAGCGCGATCCTTGCAGCGCTTCTGAAGCGCGGGCGCACGGGCGTCGGGTGCCGAATCGACGTGTCGATGCTCGAATCAATGGCCGAGTGGATGGGATTCCCGCTGTACTACGCATTCGACGGTGCGCCACCGCCCGCGCGCGCAGGCGCGATGCATGCATCCATCTGCCCCTATGGCCCATTCGCCTGCGGCGACGGCCGTTCGGTCATGCTGGGCATCCAGAATGAACGGGAGTGGCAATCGTTCTGCGAGCATGTGCTGGGCGATGCCGCGCTTGCCACCCATCCGCGCTTTGACAGCAACTCGCGCAGACTCGCCGCGCGAGATGAGGTCCACCAACTGATCGAAGCCCGGTTTTCACAGATGACTGCCGAGCAGGTCATCGCGCTGCTTGAGCAGGCCCGTATCGCGTTCGGCGAAGTCAACACCATTGCCGGACTCTGGGCGCACCCACAACTTGCCGCACGGGGCCGCTGGCACACCGTGCAGACCGAATCGGGGCCCGTGCCGGCACTGATGCCGCCCGCACAGACGCAGGCACGCTTCGATCCGGTGCCGCGACTGGGCGAGCACAGCGACAGGATTCTTGCCGAACTGGGGTATGACGCCGACGGCATCGCCCGGCTGCGCGCGGCGGGGACTGTCTGATAGCGAGGGCGCTGATGCGTCGACTTAGGCTGCCTGCTCAAGTTGAGCGAGGCAGGCGTGAACGATCACGGATTGCTCATCGGTCGGGATCACCCGAACCGTGATGTGGCTTGATGCATCGCTGATCACCGCCTCGCCCGCCTGATTGGCATCACCGTCAAGCTTTAACCCCATCCACGCAAGTCGGTTGCAGATTCGCGCCCGAATCTGCGAGCTGTTCTCGCCAATGCCCGCAGTAAAGACAAGCAACTCGCAGCCGCCCAACGCCACTGCGGTGGCTGCAATCTCCTGGGCCGCGCGCTCGCAGAACACCTCGAGCGCAAATGCCGCTCGCGGATCCTGGCTGGCCAGCAGGGCACGAACATCCTAGCTGATGCCTGACAGCCCGAGCAGGCCGCTACGGTCGTAGAGCGCATGCGGCAGTGCATCCGCGTCCATGCCAAGTGCTGTGATCGCATGCAGCGCGATACCGATATCGACACTGCCGGGCCGGGTTCCCATCACCAGGCCATCGAGCGCGGTCATGCCCATTGAGGTGCGGACCGACTGGCATTGGCTCATGCCGCAGACGCTCGCGCCATTACCAAGATGCGCCACGATCACGCGACCGTGCGCCAACGCGCCGGCAATGCCTGGCAGCCGATCGGCAATCTATTGATACGACAGGCCATGGAATCCCTAGCGCCGTACGCCCCGGTCGCGCATCTCGGCAGGTAGCGCATAGGTGGTGTGAAGCGGTTGCTGCGTCGCGTGAAAAGCCGTGTCGAAGCAGGCGACCTGCGGCAGTTGCGGCGCGCGCAGCGCAAGCGCCCGCACCCCCGCCAAATTGTACGGCTGATGAAGCGGCGCAAGCGGAACCTGCGCCTCGAGTAGCGCCACACCCTGATCGGTCAGCAGGATGGGATGCTCGAAATGTCCGCCGCCGTGAACAATCCGATGGCCGACGACTTTCAGCGTGCCACGCAGCGCCGGCGACCGGTCGAGTGCGCACAGCAGATGATCGATCGCATCCTGGTGGCTGCGTACGGCAGCAAGCGGCTCGAGGCAGACTCGGCACTGTCACCTGGCAGCCAGGTCAGCTTTGCCGATCCTGATGGCCCGCCCAGGTCGGACACCTGCCCGCGAACTCGGGCGACCGTGGGCGCGAAACCGCCGGCAGACGATGCCGCCGCCGCACGGGCGGCGTCCACCGCAACCACCGCGAACTTGACGCTCGACGACCCGCAGTTAAGAACCAGAATCGAGTCGTCGGCGCCCATCGCTACCAGTCGACGGTCTGTGCCATTTCCTCGGCGGCCGCGCGCATCGCCGGGATGAACTCCATCGCATCGGCCAGCCCCAGACGCGACGAAGGCAGGTGCATGGCGAGCGCCGCCACAACCCGTCCATCGACATCCAGCACGGGCACTGCCAGGCAGCTGACACCCGACAGATATTCCTCGGTATCGGTGGCGTAGCCCTGCTGACGAACCCGGTCCAGCTCTTCAGACACGCGCGATGGATCAACCATGGTGCGCTGCGTGTGCCGCACCAGCGGACTCTGGCGAATGAAACGATCGCGCGCGCGCCGGTTCATGTACCCAAGGAACAGCTTTCCGCTCGCCGACGCATGCAGAGGCTCAACCGAGCCTGCGCCCAGGCTCAGCTTCAACGGCCAGCCGGTTTCGATCCGGTCGAGGTACATGACCGCATTGCCGTTGGGAATGGTGAGATTGCAGGTTTCGCCGACGGTTTCCACCAGTTCTTCGAGGATTGCGTGGCGAGCCGCGCGACCTGGCGAGCTGAGCAGCACCTGACCCGCCAACCGGTTGAGCCGCTCCCCGCCCTGATAGCGCTTGCTGCCCGGCTCGCGGCCCACCAGCCCGGCGAATTCGAGCGTACTCAGAATGCGAAACACCGTGGGCTTGGGCAGATCAACCTGCTTGCAGAGCTCCGCGAGTTGCGGTGGCGTCTGGCTGCAGGCGATTGCCTCAATGATTTTGAATGCACGTAACACCGCCGACCCTGACGGAACGGCATCGTCTTCGACAGACAAGACTTGACTGGACATCTGGACTCCTCCCTGATGAGCGCCTTGAGCCGCTTCGCCGGGCGCCATGCAAGTGGAACCTGCTGACACTTCTTCGGGCGTTGAGGGGACTCCCTCCGGGCTCGCCAACAAATATAAGGGCAAACCCGTAGTTTGTGAAATGAAATCAGAAGGGCAAAAAACGGAACCTGTCAGGACAAACTGACTCCCTCAGGGAGGCGGCAGGGAATCAGGCGGATTTTCGACGCTGTGCGCGATGGAGCGCATGCAGCGTGATGCCCCGAACTTCGACCTTGCTTTGCTCGATGTGTGCGCGCAACAGCATCTTTGCCTGATCGGCCTTGCGCTGCAGCACCGCCCGCAAGATTCGGGCGTGCTCCTGATAGGTGGCATCGATCCGGTCATCGCGGGTGAAATCGAGCCGGCGCACGATCCGGATACGGCCCGTCACATCTTCATGAACCCGCGCGATTTCGTCGTTGCCCGCTGCCTGGACCAGCGCCGCGTGGAAGCGCTCGTCAAGCTCGCCCACCGCATGACCGTCGCGCAGCCGCTCGCCTGCCGGCACCAGCCAGACCTGGCGCAGCGGCGCGAGCAGCGTCTCGGGCGACTCAGACTGCGCGAGCCGCACCACAGCATCGAGTTCAAGCAGCACCCGGAGATCGTAGAGCTGATCGATTCGATCGAAGTCGATCGGGCAGACGAACCATCCGGTTTTCGATTCAACCTCAACAAGGCCCTCATCACGCAGCCGTGTGAGCGCCTCGCGGATGGGCGTTCGGCTGACGCCCATCTGCTCGGCAAGTGCCGCCTCGGACAGGCGTTGTCCGGGCGTAAACGCAAACTCGTGCAGCTCGCCCTTCAGGCGCTGGTACACCTGCTCGGAGAGCTTGTCTTTGTCGCGCCGGCGCGCAGCAACTTCAATGGCGGCAAAAGGCATCATCCTTCAGAGGATACCTGCTTCGCCACGAGCAGACAGGCGGCGGCGCGCACCTCCAGGGAAACCAGGCGCGGCTTTTCCCGGCCGCAGCGATCCTGCCCCTCGGGACAGCGTCCATGAAATCGGCAGGCACCTGCCGGCGGATCGATGGGGCTGCGCGCCTCGCCCTGCAAGCGTATGCGCGGGCCCTGACCAGGAATCGATGAGATGAGCGCGCGGGTGTACGGGTGCAGCGGCTGGCGAAACACCTGCTCCGAAGGCCCGATCTCAACGATTTCACCCAGGTACATCACCGCAACACGCTCGGTAAGCAGCCGCACCACGTTGAGATCGTGCGAGACAAAGATCAGGGACAGCCCCAGCTCGCGCCGCAGGCGCTCGAGCAGTTGCAGCACCACCGCCTGAACCGAGACATCCAGTGCGGCGGTCGGCTCATCCAGGATCAGCAGATCGGGGCGCACGGACAGCGCCCGCGCGATTCCGACCCGCGCCTTCTGGCCGCCAGACAACTGATGCGGATAGCGGGGAAGCAATTCGGCGGGAAGCCCAACCTGCGCGGCAAGCTCTGCCACGCGTACACGGAGCGCCTCACCCTGCAGCCGGTCCAGCAACTTCAAGGGCTCGGCGATCGCATCCGCCGCGGTGAAACGCGGATTGAGGCTATCGGTCGGATCTTGAAACACCATCTGGATGCGCGCCCGATCGGAGCGCCGCGCAAACCGCGATGCAGGAATCGATCCGATGTCACTGCCATCGAACACGATCCGGCCGTCAGTCGGGTCGTGCAGCCTCGCGAGCAGTCGGGCAAGCGTGGACTTGCCACAGCCTGACTCACCCACCAGTCCCAGGCTCTCGCCGCGCCCGACGGTAAGCGAGACATCATCGACCGCGTGAAGCTGCGAACCGCGGCCACTGGCAATCGGAAAAAATTTTCGCAGACGCTCAACGCGTAACAGGGGCTCGGCTGAGGCCGGTGCTCCATCGCCGGGCAGCGCGTCACGGTGACCATCGGCTGAGAAGGTTGCAACGCGTGTCATCCCAATGCCCCTTGATTACTGGCCGCGTCGCTTGTCGTGTCTGCACCGAGGTCAGCGGGATACCAGCAGGCGACACGATGCGCCAGCGCAACTTCGCGCTCGCCCAGCAGCGGCCGAACGCGTCGGCAGCGTTGATCGGCGCTTTCGCAGCGCTCGGCAAACCGACAGGCGGGCAGATCATCGCGTCGCAAGTCCGGCAGATTGCCTGGTACCGGCGCCAGGGACGCGAGCGAACCCGAAGGGCCCGGCGTTGAACTGATCAGCCTGCGAGTGTAGGGATGGCGCGGTGCGCGAAACAGCGATGAGGTCACCGCATCTTCAACCGCCTGACCTGCGTGCATCACGACAATCCGATCGCAGTAGTCGGCGGCCAGCGCCAGGTCATGCGTGATGAAGAGCGTGGCCATCTGGCGCTCGCGGGCAAGACCGGTAATCAGATCCATCACCGCCGCCTGGGTCGTCACATCAAGGCCTGTCGTGGGCTCATCGGCAATGAGAAGGGACGGCCGGCAGGCAAGCGCGAGTGCGATCATCACGCGCTGACACATGCCACCGGACAGCTCAAAGGGATACGCTTGGAGCCTGCGCTCGGGATCGGGAATCGCCACCTCGCGAAGCGCCTGAATCGCGCCCTCACGCAGCCCTCGGGACAAATCCGCGCCCCGCGCAATCGCATGACGTCGCAAAACGTCTTCGATCTGATCGCCCACGCGGCGAATCGGATTGAGCGCGGTTCGAGGACTTTGAAACACCATCGAGATCTCGCGACCCCTCAGCTCGGCAAGCGTGCGTGCATCGGCGCCCAGCAGATCGATGCCACCAAAACTTGCTGCGCCACCCGTGATCCGCGCAGCCCTGTCACTGATCCCCAACAGCGCATAGCTCAGCACCGACTTGCCCGACCCGCTTTCGCCCACCAGGCCGACGATCTCACCTTTTTTCAGGTGCAGATTGACGCCTTCCAACGCACGCACGCAGCCATCGCGGGTACGAAATTCAAGGTTGAGATCGCGAACCTCCAAAAGCGGCGGATTGGCGGCTGCGGCGGTTCCGGCTAACGGGTTGTTGCGCGCTGAACTCAAGACCGTCTCCTCGGATCGAGAAGATCACGAAGCGCGTCACCCAGCAGGTTGAACGTAAACACCGCAAGCATGAGTGCCGCGCCCGGAAAGAGGCTTACCCACCATTCCCCCGAGACGATGTATTGCGCGCCTTCGGCAACCAGGATGCCCCACTCAGGCTCGGGCGGCCGCACCCCCAGGCCGATGAAGCTCAGACCCGCTGCATTCAGAATCGCCCAACCCATATTGAGGCTGACCTGCACCGCGGCGGCAGGCAGCGCATTGGGCAGCAGATGCACAGCCAGGATCCGCAGATCGCGATTGCCGGAAAGTTTTGCCGCTTCGATCCAGCCCGCCGAGCGCCGAACATTCGCCTCGGCGCGTGCAACGCGAATGTAAAAAGGCAGGTTGATCACTGCGGTGGCAAGCACGATGTTGCCCACCGTGTTGCCCAGCGCAGCAACGATGCCCATTGCCAGCACGAACAGCGGAAACGCCATGATGGTGTCTGACAGCCTGGTAACGATCCGATCCCACCAGCCGCCGAAATACCCGGCCGCGAGGCCCAGCGGCAAGCCGATCACGAACGATGCGGCGACAGCCGCCAATGCAATGCCCAGATCGAGACGGGTGGCGATGATGACCCGCGACAGCATGTCGCGACCCAAGGCATCGGTGCCAAACCAGTGACGTGCCGAAGGCGGTTGCAGCGCAGCCGATGAGTTGCTTGCAAGCGGATCAAATGGCGCGATCCAAGGGCCGGCAATCGCGAGCACCACCAGAGCCGCGAACAGCAGCGCCGCAAACAGCGTCACGGGATTCTCGGTAAGCACATGCCGGGCATGGCTCCAGAACGAACGCGGCGCGCTCATGAATCGACGCTCACTCTTGGATCGACCAGCAGATACAGCAGATCGACCAGCAGATTCACGAACACGAACAGCACACCCATGGTGAGCACGAAGCCCTGCACCGGCGCGTAGTCGCTGGCGGTCAGCGCATCAATGGCGTAGCTGCCGATACCGGGCCACCCAAATACTTTCTCAACAATGACGCTGCCACCCAGCATGAAACCAAACACCATACCCAGCGTTGTGATGACCGGCAGCAGCGCGTTTCGCAGCGCATAGGTAAACAGCACCGTGGCGGGCGTCAGCCCCGAGGCACGCGCGGTACGAACGAAGTCGGAGCTCAGTACCCCCAGCATCGATGCGCGCGTCATTCTTGCGATCGGTGCGAGCACGAAAATCGCCATGGTGGCAACGGGCAGCACCAGCTGTTTGGCAGCGGCCCACCAGATGGCGGCGTCGCGTGCGATCAGTGAGTCGATCAGCAGAAAACCGGTGACCACCGGAGGCGTTGAAAATATCGGGTCAAGGCGCCCCATGGGCGAGGGCGCCCAGCCCAGCAAGAAATAGAAGACATACGCAAGCAGCAGTCCGGTAAAAAAAGTGGGCAGCGACACCCCGGCAGTGGTGATGACCCGGCACACCTGATCGATCCAGCTGCCCTGCCGAACGGCCGCGAGCACGCCCATCGGCACGGCGATGCCGCAGGCCACCACCAGCGCGACCAGCACGATTTCGAGCGACGCGGGTAGGCGTTGTGCAAGCTCGGTGAGAACCGGCTGGCCGGTGGTGAGCGACAGGCCGAACTCACCCCGCGCCAGATCGCCGAGATACCGAAGAAACTGCTCCGGGAGCGGCCGGTCCAGGCCGAGCTGCCGCCGTACCTGTTCGATCGCCTCGGCGGTGGCTGCGCCGCCCGCGAAATAGGCGGCCGGATCGCCCGGCAGCGCCCGCGTCAGCAGAAAAGTGATCACCACGACACCGAACAGGCTCGGTACCGCGGCGATCAGTCGTTTGGCGATCAGGCGCAGCATCAACACACGCTCCTTGAGTCCCGGCGATCCGAGGCTCAGCCCTTGGACAGTTGGCGATAGTCGGGCTGCAGGTGAAACCAGTACATGTAGCCCTGCACCTCGCGCCGCATGGCCACATCCATGGTGGGCTGCAGCAGCGGCACGCGCGGCACCTCGTCATAAGCGATCTGAATCATCTCCTTGACCGCCCCCTCGTACACCGAGCGCTCGGTGGCGAACTGCGCAGTGCTGATCAGTTTGTCGAGCGCAGGGTTCTTGTAGCTCATGGTGTTGAACACGGCGTCCTGACCGTGGTAGCACCAGAAGAAAAAGTACTCGGGATAATCGAGCCAGCCGCCAAACCGGTTGACGATCATCGGCATGTCTTTCTTCAGCAGCGCCGCGCGCCAGGTTGCGCCGGGAATCTTGTTGATCTGCGCCTTGATGCCGATGGCGGCCAGCGACTCCTGGATGAGCACCGTCATGGGTTCGCCAATGGTGGCGCCGCCCAGATCAAAACTGATCGTGGTCTCAAAGCCGTTGGCATAGCCCGCTTCAGCAAGCAGCGCTTTGGCCTTCGCGACATCGGTGGCATAACCGGTGGGTTGCGGCCAGGCAATGCTTGCCACTTTGGGCGACCCGCCATAGAGCTTCGCGGCGCGGCGATAAATCGCGGTATCGAAAATCTTGTCGTAAGGCAGCACCCAGGCCACGGCCTGCCTGACCTTCGGGTTGTTGAAGGGTGGCTTGGTGACATTCATGCCCAGATAGAACATTGAGTTCTCAATCGGCATCGAGGTGACCTTCACCGCAGACGTTTCGGCCGAAAGCTCGGAGAAATCTTTTGGCGGCAGATCGTAGGTGATGTCGATGTCGCCCTTGACCAGCAGCGCGCGGCGGTTGCCAGCATTGGGCACATCGCGCTGCACGATCCGACGAAGCTTAGGCATCGGTCCGCACACCCAGTTGTCGTTGCGCACATAGATGATTTCCTGACCCGGCTTCCAGGACTCCACCCGGTACGCACCCCCACCAGCGGTGTTGTTACGCGTCCAATTCAGGCCCCAGGGATCCTGCGGCGTGACATGCTTTTTCACCAGCTCGCTGTTCAGGATGGACGGCACCGGCACGGCCAGGTCGGGCATCGCGAGTTTGTCGCGTCTGAAAAATTTCACGCGGAAGGTCAGGTCGTCGACGACCTCGAACTGTTCGGGCTTTTGAAGAGAACCGGCCGCCATCTGAAAGGTCGGAAAGCCGCCCACGCTGACCGCGCGGTCAAAGCTCCACTTGACGTCTTTGGCCGTTACCGGCGTGCCATCGTGAAAGCGCGCATTGGCACGAAGCTTGAAAGTGACCGACATGCCATCGGGCGCAATCTGCCAGCTTTCGGCAAGTTCCGGCTCAAGCTTGTCGCGGTCATAGACCACGCGTCCGTCCGGCAGGGTCTTCTTGCCATAGGTCATCAGGCGGTCGTAACAGATCCAGCTGACGCCATAGGCGGGTCGATTGGCGCCCACCGTGTGGATATCGAGCGAGTTCGGGCCGAACTCGTTGGCAACGACCAGCACGTCATTCGGCCGGGACTGCGCGTGGCCAGCCAGTGGCAGGGCGCCGCCAAGCGCAACCGATCCAGCGGCACTGCGAGAAATGAATTGCCTGCGATCCATGATGGGCTCCGGTTGATGAGGGTCAGAAGGGGTCAGGTCGTGGGACTGCAAAGGGGGCGCGCCTGCGCGTCGGGCCGGACAGGCGGCTGCTGCGCGGCCAGATAGGCGCGCCAGCCACCGAATTCGCTGATGTCCCGGGCGCCGGCGATGCCCGCGCTTTCGCACAAAAAGCCTTGAACGGTTCGACCGTCCGCGAGCTCGATCGTTCCCAAGCCCAGCGGCGCAGGGATGAGCGCTAGAAAACCACCCACTTCGGTCATCGGCACATCCCAGATTTCGAGCTCAATTGCAGCCCCGTCCGAGTCGACCCGAAGCAGGCCCGGGCGCGCGGGCGGTCCCCCCGCGAGCGCGAACAGTCGATACCGTGCGGCGGTCTTGGCCCGCTCGCGGAGCGCCGCGCGACGCGTGGTGAGTTGATGGTTCAAAGGCAGCCCCGCCATGTGCGCGCCCACCGCGGCAATCTGAAGCACGGGTTCGGTGGCGGGCGCAGGCAGCACGTGCGCTGCGGGGGACGCACGCCGTGCCCAGGCGGCCTCCCAATGCCGCGCCCAGCGCGCAAGCGCCGCATCGTAGTTGCCCCGCGCGATCAGCGTGATCCCGAAGGGCAGCCCGGTGGCGGTGAGGCCTGCGGGCAGCGCCAGCGCGCACCATCCCAGCAGATTGACAAAATTGGTGAAGCGACCCAGCTGCGAGTTCACACCGATGGGATCCGCAGCCAGTGCCTGGTGCGTGGGATGCCGCGGCGCGGTGGGCACCATCAGTATGTCCGCGTCGGCCCAAATGCCCTCAAGCGCACGACACGCGCGCTGCAGCTGGTAATGCGCTTCAAAGGTATCGGCGGCCGTGTACCGGCGCGCGGCACCAATTACCGCGCTCACCGTTGGGTCCATCTGCTCAGGCTGCGTGTCGATCAGCGATCGAACAACCGAATACCGCTCGGCAACCCAGGGACCGTCATACAACAGCCGAGCCACCTCATACAGCGGCTCAAAGTTGAGGGGTTCGACAGACTGGGCGAGCGAGGAC
>VGHA01000097.1 GCA_016868375.1 Betaproteobacteria bacterium
CTGCCCGATCCGTTGTCTCCTCCACCTCCACGAAGGTGGTTCGGCCTGCGGTGTTCCCGCAGGCTTTTTTTTTGCTCAGGCGAGGGCAAACAGATCGTCGTGTTGAACCCCCCGACCCTGGCGAATCCACTCGGTCAGGTGCTGTTCGATACTGCGTCGCTCGGCTGATTCAATCCAAAGCTCGGACGCTTCGGGTCGATACACGATTCTGGATCGCGTGAGCTGATCGAGTGTTCTGGGACCCTCGCGCAGCAGCGCCTCCAGGCGCGCCTCGCGGGCATCCAGCCTGGCGGTGAAGGCAGCAAGCAGCTGAAGGAACTCGGCGCGATCGCCAATGACGCCCTTGTGATGCGAGGTGATCCAGCAGCGGGCAGGAATATGCGCGATTTCGGCCAGCGTGCTTCGAAAAGCCGTCAGACTCGAGGTGGCGTCGCCGTAATACGGGCCAAAGCTCGACAGGTCGATGTCGCCGATGAAGGCAATGCCATGGGGCTCGACCAGCAGCACCGAATGCCCTGCGGTGTGTCCAGGCATGTGAATCGCGCGAATACGAGCGCCACCCAGATCCCAGGACGCGTTGTTGCCGTAGCCGACCGCGTCGGGTCGGGGCGTGTAGCGAAACTCACGCCTGATTTTCTGATGCAGCTCATCGAGAACGGGCTGCGGATAACCATAGTGGGCAGCCAGCCCCGGCCAGCTTCGCGCAGCGTCAAGGTCGGCCTGATGAACATGCACCGGCACGTGGCTGAGTCTTTCGAGACCCGCCATGTGGTCCTCGTGCACGTGTCCCAGAACCACCAGATCGGCCTGGTCGATTCCGGAGTCTGCGGGCAAGCGCTGCGACACCAGGGGCGTGTCGAAAACGGCGATCGCGTCGGTGCCCCGCACGATCACCTGGTTGCCGTCGGGATATTTACCCGCGGACTCGCCAGGCCAGACGGTGACCGGGCCGATTTCAATCGCTGCAAGCATCGCGAACCTTTTCTGAGTGTGTCTCGGACGGGGGCTGGCGCGGGCGCACCGCCCGAACCGGCGCTCGCCTTAATTGCCGCCGGACTGGCATCATAGGCCCGATGAACGGGTCCGAGCCACCGTCCGACGCGGCCATCCCGCCCCCGCGGCCTGCGCTTCATGCATTCGCCTGGATGACGGCCAGTGGCGCAGCGATCTGTGGACTCAATTCGCTGATGAAATCGGTGTCGGTTGATCTCGATCCGATGCAGGCGCAATTCCTGCGGTCGCTATTCGGTGTGGTGGCGATGCTGCCGGTGATCCTGTCGGCTGTCGCGACCAGTGGTCTATCGATCTGGTGGCCGCGATCGTTGTCGGGGCAGCTCTGGCGGGGCGTTGCCCACACCGGCGCGCTGTCGCTGTTTTTCATCTCGCTTCCCCATCTGCCCCTGTCGGATGCCACCGCGCTGGGATTCACCACGCCCATCTGGGTCATGCTGGGGGCAGCGCTCCTGTTGCGTGAGCGCGTGAGCCTCGCGCGCTGGGCCGCTGCAGGCGTGGGATTCGGCGGCATGCTGATCGTGATCGCCCCGCATTGGGGCCTGGGGTCGGGTAGCCTCTTCTGGTCAGTGGTGATGCTCTGCTCATCGCCACTGTTCGCAGCGTCCGCGCTGATCACCAAGTCGCTGACCCGCACCGAGCGTCCGCTCACGATCGTGGTCTGGCAGGGGCTCACCGTATCGGCCCTGTCAGCGCCCTTTGCCGTGGCGGTCTGGCAGATGCCCAGCCTTCGGCATTGGGTGATGCTTGCGACCTGTGGGGTGCTGGGTTCGATCGGTCATTACTGCATGGCCCGCGCATTCGCGCTTGCCAATGTGTCAGCAATGCAGCCGGTTCGGTTCCTGGACATGGTCTGGGCGGGCCTCTACGGCCTGCTGCTGTTTGGCGAATGGCCGGGCTTGCATGCGCTTGCAGGCGGTGCGCTGATCGTGTCGGCCACGGCCTGGATCGCGCAGCGGGAAGCACGATCGACTGCAGTCAGACCGCCGGTGTAGGATCGCGGTTCACCTTTTCGCCTGCGCCGATGCCTGTGCCTGCCCGTCTCCTCAACCCCCTGTTCCGCCTGTTTGAGCTGTTCATCGTCTGTTGTCTGGCGGTGATGGTGGTCATGGTGTTTGGCAATGTGGTGCTGCGGTATGCGTTCGATTCAGGCATCGCGCTCTCGGACGAGCTCTCGCGGTTTCTGTTTGTGTGGCTCACCTTCGTGGGGGCCGTCGTGGTGGCTCGTGAAAACGCGCATATGGGTGTCGAGACGCTGGTGGCGCGGTTCGGTCCGGGCGGGCGCCGGCTTTGCATGATCGTCTCCGACCTCCTGGTTCTCATCTGCTGCATCGTGTTCTTCTGGGGCACGTGGCGTCAGGCGCCGCTCAACGCCAGCAATGTCGCGCCGATCAGTGGCATCTCGATGATCTGGATCTATGGCGTCGGCTTTTTCACCAGTGTGGGCATTGGGCTGATCACCCTCGCGCGGCTCGCCCGCGCCCTTACCGGGCAGCTCGGCGAGCGCGAGTTGGCTGAATTTGCCGGTGAACTTGGTTCCAGTGAAGCGGCCTCGCTCAAGAGGCATCTCGAATGACGGTGGCGGTGTTTCTCGCGTCGCTGCTGGGAGCCATGGCAATCGGCATGCCGGTGGCGTTTGCGCTCATCGTGTGCGGTCTTGCGCTGATGCTCCATCTGGATCGATTCGATACCCAGATCGTTGCGCAGAACCTGATCATCGGCGCTGATAATTTTCAACTGCTCGCCGTGCCTTTCTTTCTGTTGGCTGGCGAACTCATGAACGCCGGGGGCTTGTCGCGCCGGATCGTCAAGGTTGCGGTCACGCTGGTCGGGCATGTGCATGGCGGGCTCGGCTATGTCGCCATTTTTGCTGCGGTCGTGATGGCATCGCTGTCGGGGTCGGCCGCCGCCGATACCGCAGCCCTCGCCTCCATCCTGATTCCGATGATGCGCGAAGCCGGCTACAACATGCCACGCTCGGCGGGGTTGATTGCCGCCGGGGGTGTTATCGCACCGGTCATCCCGCCCTCCATCGGCTTCATCATCTTCGGCGTCGCCGCCAATGTATCCATCACCCAGCTGTTTCTGGCCGGCGTATTTCCCGGCCTGCTGATGGGCGTATCGCTGGTGATCGCCTGGGCATGGGTGGTGCGGCGCGACAAGGTGTCGGTATTTCCGAAGGCGAGCTGGGGCGAGCGTCTGCGGGCTGCGGTCGACGGCATCTGGGCGCTGGCGATGCCCGTCATCATTCTCGGCGGCATCAAGTTCGGTGTGGTCACGCCCACCGAGGCTGCGGTACTCGCAGCGGTGTATGCGCTGTTCGTCGGGCTGTTCATCTATCGCGAGTTGAAGCTTTCTCAGCTCTACCGGGTGATGCTGATTGCGGCCAAGACCACTGCGGTGGTGATGTTCCTGGTGGCATCGGCGCTGGTATCGGCCTGGCTGATCACGCAGGCCAACATTCCGGCCGAGCTTGCTGGCGTCCTGGCGCCGTTTCGAGAGCATCCCAAGCTGCTGCTGCTCATCATGATGCTGCTGGTGCTGGTGGTGGGAACCGCGCTCGACTTCGCGCCCACGGTGCTGATCCTCACGCCCGTGCTGATGCCGGTGGTGAAGGCGGCAGGCATCGACCCGGTTTATTTTGGCGTGCTGTTCATCATGAACAACGCGATCGGCCTGTTAACCCCGCCGGTGGGCATCGTGCTCAATGTGGTCAGCGGCGTCGCCCGGATGCCGATGGGAGCGGTCATTCGGGGGGTGACCCCTTTCCTGATCGCTCAGGTTACGGTATTGCTATTGCTGGTGGCTTTCCCCGAGTTGGTGACCGTGCCGCTGAAGTGGCTGCGCGGTCGCTGATCATTCAAGTTCGATAACAAAGGAGATAGATGATGAAATCGACGATTCGACGCCGCGCCCTGCGGCCAGCCCTTGCTGCCTTGTCGCTTGCCTTTGGGGCGGCGCTCACGGCCCCCGCCCATGCGCAATTTGCCGAGCGCACCATCCGTGTGTCCAACGGCGTCAATCAGGACCACCCGGTCGGTAACGGCGTGGCCAAAATGACGGCCTGCGTCAATCAGCGCTCAGGCGGCAAGATGAAGCTGCAGGCGTTCTGGGGCGGCGCGCTGGGCGGCGATCTGCAGGCCACGCAGGCGCTTCGCTCAGGCACTCAGGAAATGGTGATCACGTCCTCCTCGCCGCTGGTGGGCATCGTGCCCGAGCTGGGAGTGTTTGATCTGCCATTCCTGTTCCAGAATGAAGCCGAAGCCGACAAGGTGCTGGATGGCGATTTCGGCAAGTTCATTTCCGACAAGATGCCGGGCGCCAATCTGGTGAACCTGGCCTGGTGGGAGAACGGCTTTCGCAATCTCACCAACTCGCGTCGACCCGTTGGCAAGTGGGAAGATCTGCAGGGCGTCAAGGTAAGGGTCATGCAGAACAATATCTTCCTGGACACCTTCCGCACGCTGGGCGCCAATGCGGTACCGATGGCCTTCGGCGAGGTGTTTACCGCGCTTGAAACCCGCGCCATCGATGGCCAGGAAAACCCGTTCGTCACCATCGACACCTCGAAGTTCTATGAGGTGCAAAGGTTTCTGTCGGTCACGCGCCATGCTTACACACCGTTCATGGTGCTGTACTCCAAGCCGCTGTGGGACAAGCTGTCCAATGACGAACGTGGTGCGCTCTCGGCGTGCGCCATCGAGGGCCGTGACGAACAGCGCAAGGTATCGCGGGCGCTGTCCGAAAAGTCGCTTGCCAGCCTGAGGTCGCGCGGCATGCAGATCAATGAAGTGTCGCAGGGCGAGTACCGTCGGATGTTCGACAAGGTGCAAGGGGTGTATGAGAAGCATCAGGCCAGCATCGGCCAGGAAACGATCACCCGGCTGAAAGACACGCTCGCTCAGGTCCGCAAATAAGCCAGCGCTCTGCGCCCATGAAAATCACTGAACTCGAAACCATCAGACTGGGCGAGTTTCCCAATCTGATCTGGGTCAGGCTTCACACCGACGAAGGGCTGGTCGGGTTGGGTGAAACCTTCATGGGCGCCGCGGCGGTTGAGGCCTATCTGCATGAAACCGTCGCGCCCAAGGTGGTGGGGCGCGATCCCCTGCGTATTGAAGCCATCGGTCGTGATCTCGCCAACTATCTGGGCTGGCGTTCAGCGGGCGTTGAAACGCGCGGCAATTCGGCAGTCGATATTGCGCTCTGGGATATTTTCTCCAAGTCGATTGGCCTGCCGCTTGCGGACGCGCTGGGCGGTCGATCGCGAGACTCGGTTCGCGTCTACAACACGTGTGCCGGCTACAAATACATCCGCGACGCGCGCGCCCAGGCGGTGGCCAATTGGCATGTGGGTGAAACCGCAGGGCCTTATGAGGACCTGGAAGCGTTCCTGCACCGCGCTGACGAGCTGGCGCTGTCCTTGCTGGAAGACGGCATCACCGGCATGAAAATCTGGCCGTTTGATATCGCAGCCGAGCGAAGCCATGGCTGGGATATCTCGCCGCGCGAACTCGACGCCGCGCTGGAACCGTTTCGCAAGATCCGCGCTGCGGTCGGCGACAGGATGGACATCATGGTCGAGTTCCATTCGCTCTGGAGCCCGCCCATGGCCTGCAAGCTTGCGCGGGCGCTTGAGCCCTTTGACACCTATTGGCACGAAGACCCGTTTCGGCTCGACAACATTGGCGATCTGCGCGAGTACCGCAGGCACTCGAAAGCCTGGGTCTGCGCAAGCGAAACGCTGTCCTATACCCATGCATTCCGTGAATATCTCGAAAGTGGCGCGGCGGGCGTGGCCATGCTCGATCTGTCCTGGTGTGGCGGGGTGAGCGAGGCGCGAAAGATCGCAGCGCTCGCTGAGGCCCACCATGTACCGGTTGCCCCGCACGACTGCACAGGGCCAGTGGTCTGGGCAGCGTCATGCCATTTTTCGCTTCATGCGCGCAACACGCTCATCCAGGAGTGCGTGCGCGCGTTTTATACCGGCTGGTATACCGAGCTGGTTACCGCTTTGCCTACGGTCAGCGGCGGGCAGGTCACGGTTGATTTTTCGAAGTCAGGCCATGGTCTTGAACTGCTGCCGGGTCTTGAACATCGCGCGGATGCGATTCGTCGCACCAGCCCAGAGGTGCGCTGATGCTGACGATCTGGGGTCGAATCAATTCGATCAATGTCATGAAGGTGCTGTGGATATGCGCCGAGCTCAATTTGGCGTATCAGCGAGTCGATGCCGGCATGCAGCATGGCGTGGTCGATACCGATGAGTACGGTGCGATGAACCCCAACCGCCGCGTACCCACCGTTCGCGACGGCGACTTCACGCTGTGGGAATCGAACACCATCGTGCGCTATCTGGCGGCGCGAGAGCGGGCGACCCAGTGGCTGCCCGATGCGCCACGGGCGCGTGCCGATGCTGAGCGTTGGATGGACTGGTCCACCAGCACGCTGGCCGCACCCATGACCACACTCTTCTGGCAGCTGATCCGAACACCCGTTGAGCGTCGAGATCCCGCCGCCATCGAGCGCTCCACTGCCGAGACGGCCCGCTGCTTCGAGCTGCTCGCTCGGCAGCTTGCGGCGCGCGAAGCCCTGTGTGGCGCGAGTCCTACGGTAGCCGACATCGCGATTGCGCCCTTCGTGCACCGCTGGCTTGCGTTACCGATTGACCACCCCAAATTGCCTGCGCTCGAGGCTTACTACCGGCGGATGATGACGCGACCGGCTTTCCGCCAGCATGTGGCGTTGCCGCTCACGTGAGCCGCTGCGACACGAGTCGGCCGGCTGTGTCGGCTGCAATATGCCCGCCCGCAATCGCGCTCAGTAAGCCGTTACCCGACAGATAGCCCCACACCGCGTTGCCCGATACGCCGCGCGCGGCACCGCCCGCCGCAAGCAGATTCGGAAACGCGCGACCGCCCGCATGAAGCACCCGGCAGTGCCCATCGATGGCAAGCCCGCCCTGTGTATGAAAGAGCGCGCCGGTAACCTTCACCGCATGC
Organism: Betaproteobacteria bacterium; assembly: GCA_016868375.1. GTDB lineage: Bacteria > Pseudomonadota > Gammaproteobacteria > Burkholderiales > Burkholderiaceae_E > SYIM01. The sequence goes on from VGHA01000097.1 coordinate 7,014, forward strand.
AGAGCGCCTGAGAGTGCCCGCTTGAAGCGTCGCCCGGTCACCGGCTCGGTGCCCTCGCGCACGGCGTCGAGCGTTCGCGCCAGCGCTTGCGCCGGGCATCCAATAAGTGCCGCGAGCTCGCCCGCATCGGCTGCGTGCCGAACCGCCCCAGCGGCCTGCGCATCGCGGAAGTCGGGGAAGTCCTGTGCAAACGCCAGGATGGGATCGTCAAAGACATTCCAGGCCACGCCGCCCGGCTGCGCAAGCACATGCACTGCAGCTTCCGAATAGCCCTGAGTTTCATCGTGAAAGCGCTCGCCCAGCCGATTCACCTGGATACCGCCCTCCATCATCAGTCCCCAGGAGATCAGTGCGCCCTGCGGAATGGCCCATGAGCCGTGTCCCTGGTAGGCACCCAGGTCAGCAAAGCCTGCGCCAAGTTCGCGTCCCCACAGAATGGCCGAACCGTCATTGCCGACGTGACCCGCATAGGTGGCTCGCGCCATCTCGGGCAGCAGTTCGGTGAGTAACGCGGGGTTGCCGCCAAACCCGTTGCAGGCAAGAAGCAGAGCCTGGCAGCCGATTCGCTCCACCGAGCCGTCGGGACGCTGATAGCCGATCGCGTGGATCGCGTGGCTCGCATCCGCCCAAAGCTCGGTGACGCGGGCCTGGGTCAGCACGATCACGCCAGCGGCTTCAGCCGCCGTGCCAAGCCGGCCCATCAGCGCGGCACCGCTTCGCTCTGGCACCGCATGCATCCGATGAACGGAATGACCGGGATAGAGAAAGTTGTCGAGCACCTGCCAGACCAAGCCATGTGAGGCCTCGAGCGCGTCGATTGCGGGCCCTACGGCAGCGCTGTAGGCATGCGCCAGCACTGGGTCGACCGTGCCATGCGTTTTTCCGGCGATATCCTGCGCAAGCAGTGCCGGTTCATCACGGATTGACTGTCGCGCCTGTGCCAGCGTTCCCGCAGCCGGCACAAAGCCTGACGACAGGGCAGTGGACCCCGAGGGCGTGATGTCGCGTTCGAGCACAACGCAGTCGATGCCGGCGCGCGATAACGCGAGTGCCGCCGTGAGACCGCATGCGCCCGCGCCGACAATGGCGACACGGGTATCGGCTTCAAGCGGGCCAGGGTTGCCGCGCAGTACGCGGGCAGGGTGATTGGCGGAGATCATCGCAGTGGTTCCAGTCATGTTTGAGCCTCGGCAGAAAACGCGATGCGCCAGGGATGCGTGTAGCAGAGGAAGCGCCGGTTGAGCGCCCGACCAATTGTGCAGACCCGAACCCGCGTCGCAACCTCAAGCGCCATTTCCGTGGTTCCGCTTCGGGAGATCACGACCGGTACCCGCATCTGCGCGGCCTTGATGATCATCTCGCTGGTCAGCCGCCCGGTGGTGTAGAGAATCGGATGCCCGGTGATGCAATCGCGGGGCTGCAGCGCGCTCCAGCCCGCAATGCTGTCCAGTGCATTGTGGCGGCCCACGTCTTCAATCAACACGCGAAGCTCAGTGCCTTCAAACAATGCGCAGGCATGAACCGACCCCGCCTGCTTATACAAGGTTTCCTGTTGCCGTACCCGATCGACGATGGCTGTGAGCGTCTGCTGCGCAATCGGCTGCGGCAGATCGCCAATCGGTTTCAGCGTGTCGATCAGATCGGCGTACATGCTGCCCTGTCCGCAGCCGGTGGTGATCGTTTTCGCGACTGGCCGTCCCTCGGCATTCAAACCCTTGGAACGCGTGCTCACTGCGGCGGCGCCCACCTCCCAGTCAACCGTGATGGCCTCGATATCGTGAACCGAATCGACCAGTTTCTGGTTGAGCAGATAGCCAAGCACCAGCCATTCGGGATGCGCGCCAAGGGTCATCAGCGTCACCACCTCGACGCGATCGACGTAAAGCGTCAGCGAGCGCTCAGCCGGAATCTGCACCACCACACGGTGGCCGCGTTCATCGGTGGCCTCTACAGGCTGGGTGAGAGGCACCGACGTCTGGCTGATTCGGGGCAGGGCGTCAATCGACATCGGTTGAAACACGAAAAGAAACCATCGGCTTCGGAATTATCGAGGCCGCTGCTACAGTCTACGTTGCTTTGCCGCCGCCGGCCCTCAACCCTCTTGCTCCTAGCCCATGAAACTTCCCGCCTCTCGCCGATACCCTGCGGAACTGTTTCCGCCGCAGGCGCCCGTGGCCGACATTGCGCCCGCTGCGCCCAGGCGGGCATTGCACTGCCGCCGGATCGTGTATGACAGCTTTGCGCGCGATGATGGTCTGTTTGATATTGAGGGCTGCATCACTGACACCAAAGCCTACCGGTATGAAGAGCCCGTTCGCGGGATGCGGGAGCCCGGCGCGGTCGTGCATGAAATGTGGGTGCGGCTCACCATCGATGGCGAACTGATGGTGCACGACATTCAGGTATCGATTCCCGGCGCGCCCTATCCCACCTGTCCCGAGACGCAGGCGCGGTTTCGGGCACTGGTCGGGCTGGGTCTGGCGCGGGGGTGGCGAAGGGCGGTCGATGAACGGGTAGGCGGCACGCAGGGCTGCACGCATGTACGCGAAATGCTCTACCAGATGCCAACCGTCGCCTTTCAATCCATGGGCAGCTGGTCGCTTGCAACCGCAGAAGGCTTTGAGGATGTGGCCGCGCGTGTCTCGGTGCAGCCACGCTTTATTGATGGCTGCCACAGCTGGGCCGCTGACGGTCCGATTGTGGCGGTGATGTTTCCTGAGGATGCGGTGCCGCGCCGACAGCCTGGGGACGCCTGAATTCATGGCGAGTGCCGCGGCTTCCACGTCACTGGTCGAGCTTGCAGTCAAACCCTTCCAGGTGCTGGAAGCGCTCGATCTACCCGCCCAGTACGAACGCTCTTTCAAGCTCCAGCCTGGCGAACTGATCACCCAGCGCTACATGCTTGGAGTCGATGCCAGGCAGGCGCCCCGGCAGGCACTTCAAGAGGCCGCGCACCGAATCGGGTTGCCCGCTGCGATGCGCCCGCTGTTTGAGCAGGCGCTTGATGACGCAAGCACCGTGCTGTTTGGCTTTGAGGGCGTTGAAGGGTCAGAACATTCCAGCGGACGCGCGGTGTTCAAGGTGTATGCCGAGCATCGGTCCAGGCTCGCGGGTCGCAGTGTCGAAGATGGGCCGATCGAACTGTTTCGCGGCTTTAAATGGCACGCCGATCGTCAAGACAGTGGTGTTCAGACGATCTACTGGTGCCACCCGGGTTTGTCCACGCAAAGCCTGCGTGCGCAAATGTCTGCGCTGCTCGCTGATTCGGCACTGGCTCACGCCGCGCGCTGCTGCGAGGCGATTCTTGATCGCGTCGTCGCGCTGCGTTCCGGTGTTCAACCGCAGTGGCTCGAGCTCGGTGAGCGCGATCAACCGATTCGGGCCTTTGACCTCAACCTCTATTCGGCAGGGCTGCGGGTCGATGCGATCGGCCAGCCGATCAGGCAGCTCGCCGAGGCGTTTGGCATTGAACGACAGTCGCTTGATCGCCTGCTCGCGCTGGCAGGTGGCGGGCTGCTTGGCCACCTGTCCGCGGGCGCCTCGCGTAATGGTCAGGGCTTTGTCACGGTTTATTTCGAACCTGTCAGTGCGGCCAGCGAGGCGTCATGAGTAAGCCGTCGCTTCGCGAGCAGCTTGAGGGCGCGGACATCGCGCCGCTTCTGATGGTCTATGTGCAGTTGTCGGGAGACCGGGCAGAGCTTGCACGGTATCGGTCCTTCATCCAGGGCCCATGGGGTTGGATGGAGAATGTTCCCGAAGCGCTCAAGACACGCCTTCGCGATCGTGCCGCAGCCTTACTCGACGATCTGAGTGCAGGCCGTTTGCAGGCAGCGCCAGCGCCAGGCCCCGATCTGCTCTCGGAGATGGTAAGCACCTGTGTGGGGCAGGCCGTTCCCGGTGACTACCTGCCCCTCATTGCGCATGAAATGGGGTTGGGTGGCACGCCGCCGATCGAAGTCGATTGGCGGGTCAGACCTGCGACCCAGACGCTCAAGGAATTTCACGTCGTCGTGATTGGTGCGGGTGAATCGGGCCTGGCCACAGCCATCAAGCTCGCGCGGCTGGGCATTGGCTACACCATCCTGGAAAAAAATAAGGCGGTAGGTGGCACCTGGTTCGAAAACCGTTACCCCGGTTGCGGGGTCGACACGCCGAACCATTTTTATCAGTACTCGTTTGAGCCCAACCATCAGTGGAGCCGGTATTTTTCGCCGCGTGATGAACTCTGGCGCTACCTCGAAGGCGTCGCTGATCGTTACCAGCTGCGCCCCAATATTCGGTTCAATACCGAGGTGACCGAGGCGAGCTGGGATGACGCGTCTGCCCGATGGCGGGTGCTGGCCCGAGCGGCGGATGGGTCGACGTTGACGCTGCAGGCCAACGCGCTGGTGTGTGCGGTGGGTCAGCTGAATCGGCCGCGTCTACCCAATATTGCAGGGCTCGAGCGCTTTGCCGGGCCGGCCATGCACACCGCGCGGTGGGATGACACCGTCTCGCTTGAGGGCAGGCGAGTCGCCATGATTGGCACCGGGGCAAGCGGCATGCAGGTGGGGCCATCAATTGTTGATCGGGTGGCCCGGCTCTCGATCTTTCAACGCAGTCCGCATTGGGCGGTTCACAACCCGCTCTACCACGCGAAGGTTGAGCCCGGAAAAAAATGGGCGCTGGCCAACCTGCCGCACTACGCGAACTGGTATCGGTTTCAGCTCTTCTGGGCCTCTGGCGACGGACTCTACCGCTCGCTGCAGGTTGATCCATCATGGCCAACGCCCGATCGTTCGCTGAACGCTGAAAACCATGCGATGCGCGAGCGCCTGATCGAGCATATCCGCGCAGAGGTGGGCAATGATCCGACGCTGCTTGCGAAGGCTGTGCCCGACTATCCGCCGTACGGCAAGCGCATGCTGCGCGATAACGGCTGGTTCCGAATGCTTCGACGGGACACGGTGGATCTGATTACCGAGCCCATCGATCGCATCGAGCCCGATGCGGTCGTTACAAACAACGGCCAACGACATCCGGCTGATGTGCTGGTCCTTGCAACCGGTTTTCAGGCCGACCGACTCACCTGGCCGATGCGCATTGAAGGTCGGGCAGGTCGAACGCTGCGTGACTGCTGGGGTGACGACGATCCGCGCGCCTATCTGGGTATCACCGTGCCCGGGTTTCCGAACTTCTTCCTGATGTATGGACCCAATACCAATCTGGCCCATGGCGGCAGCGCGATCTTTCACAGCGAGTGCCAGGTTCGTTTCACGATGCTCGCCTTGCGGGAGCTGATCGAGACCGGCAGACGCTCGCTCGATGTGAAGCCCCAGGTGCATGATGCATTCAATGAGCGCGTTGATGCGCTGCATGCGCGCATGGTCTGGGCGCATCGCGGGGTTGGCAGCTGGTACAAGAACCGGCGGGGTCGCGTGTTTGCAACCTCGCCTTGGCGACTGCTCGATTACTGGAATTTCACCCGGGTGATCGATCCCGATGACTATGTTTTCAATTAAGCGGCTTGCGCCGGGCAGCGCTCATTTGTCAGTGCCACGCGCAGCCTCTAGACTCGAACGCAGCGATTCACTGTCCAAGGAGTTCTGATCATGTCTCAACCCTCGCTTACCGATAACTATCGTGGCGTATTCGATACCCGGCTGGGCTTCGGCTCAAATCCGGCCCTGCTGGTGATCGATTTCGTCATCGCCTACACCACGCCCGGCGCTCCGTTTTTTGGCCAGGGTGTCGTGGATGCGGTCGACGCCTCGGTCGCGCTGATCGCGAAGGCTCGCGAAACCGGGGTTCCGGTGCTCTACACCGTGGTCGAGTACCACCCGTCAGGGATCGACGGTGGCCTGTTCTTCAAGAAAGTGCCGTCGTTGAAGCTCTTCGTACGCGGTGAGCCGCTGGGCGCGATCGATCCAAAGATTGCGCCGCATCCTGAGGATATCGTGGTGGCCAAGCAGTATCCCAGCCCGTTCTTTGGTACCTCGCTCGCGTCCACGCTGCGCGCAATGGGCGTTGACTCCATCGTGCTGCTGGGATGCTCCACCAGTGGCTGCGTGCGCGCGGCAGCCGTCGATGGCATACAGAACGGGTTTCGCGTGATCGTGCCTCGCGAGTGCGTGGGCGACCGTCACGACGCGCCACACGAGGCAGCGCTGTTTGACATCAACGCCAAGTACGGCGATGTGGTTGCGCGCGCCGAAGTGCTCGACTGGTTCTCGCGACTGAACGCGCGCGCGGCCTGAGGCGTTCGGGTCAGGCGGTTATTCCGATCGAATACCCGCCTGCCTCACGATCTTTCCCCACTTTTCGAACTCTGCGGCAAAAAATGCCGCGAATTGCGATGGCGAGCCTGCGGCCACCACGGCGCCGCCCTGAGCGATCGCGCTTCTGATCTCGGGTTGTTCAAGAATCTGGTCCAGTGCATCCGAGAGTCGCGTCACCACGGCCGCGTCGGTTCCTGCAGGCGCAAGCAGGCCGAACCACGTGCCGGCGTCAAAGCCCTGTACGCCGGCCTGCTGCATGGTGGGCACATCGGGTAGCAGTGCGGAACGATCCGCCGACGTGATTGCCAGCGGCCGCAACCGACCGCTTCGTGCATGCGGCAGCGCGGTTACCAGCACATCAAACATCATGTCGATCTGACCGGCAATCAGATCCGTGAGGGCCGGAGCGCTGCCCTTGTAGGGCACATGGACCAGTTCGATACCGGCCAGCGTTTTGAAATATTCGCCGGCAAGATGCGCTGCGCTGCCATTGCCAAATGAGCCATAGCTGAGACCGTTCGGTCGCGCCCGGGCCTCTCGAATGACATCAGCGACCGTCGTGAAATTGAGCTTTGGATTGACCACCAGCAGTAGCGGCGCGGTGGCGATCAGCTTGACCGGTGTAAAGCCGCGGATGGGTTCATAGCCCAGCTTCGGATAAGTGTGGGGTGTGACCGTGAGCGGGCCCGCCGCGCTAAAGAGCAGCGTGTAACCGTCTGCGCCTGCCTTTGCGACCGCCTCATGACCGATGGTGCCGCCTGCGCCCGGTCGGTTTTCGACGACAAATTGCTGGCCAAACCGTGTGGAGAGCGCCTGTGAAATCAGTCGGGCAGTGCTGTCAGTGGAGCCCGCTGCCGCGTAGGGCACGACCACGCGCACAGTTCGATTCGGATAGGTCTGCGCTGCGGCGGGCGGCAAAGCCAGAACAAGCGTTGCGCCCAGGGCGACGGCTGCGGCCAGGAGGCCGCGTCGAGGGGTGCAGAGTGTCCGCTCGATCGGATCGGGCTTGGCCGATCGCTCAAGCTGGCGAGGTGTGAAAGCATCATTCGTCTCCCTGTAGTTTGATGTGGCCGGTGCGGTCACCAAAGCGCTCAACCATCACCTGCTCAAACGGCACATCGTGCGCTGCGAACCAGCTTCCCGAGCGCAGGCGATAGGCTTCAGCCCGCATGGGTGCCGCGGGTTCCTGGTTGTGATCTGCAAGCGCGCGCGCCTCAGCCAGCATCAGCCGCCGAAAGCGAACGATTGCCGCATCGCTTGGTGACAGATGGTCGCGGCTGCGGTCGGCGATTCGCCCCTGGCTGTCATGGATCATTGCGTCCTGTTCGGCCACGCCGCGCACGCCAGTAAAGCTGACATCACGTTGAACCGCCCGATCGATCAGGTAGTCGTTTTCGCGCTTGCGAATCGGCATGAAGTGCTGATCGACCTCAGCGATCACGCCGTGCCCGCGCTCGAATTTCGCGCGCTCATCGGCGGTGAGCGGCCGATCGGGGTTCCATGCGTAGGTGTAGATCCAGCACTGCTCATCATCGATGGGCACCCAGGTGTAGCCGAATGCGGTTTCGCCAGGCAGCGTGGAGGGCGTGGTGCTGTGGGAGGGCAGCGCGAACTGCGCGATGCGCCAGTAACGCTCACCGGGATCGGCTGCGCGAGCGCCACCCACGACAAAGCCCACCGGATGGTCGGTCAGCGAAAACTGCGGCAACGGGTCTTCGCGGATTCAGCGCAGGCGCTTCTCGTCGGCAGGCGCATCGTCATTGCGGTTTGACGGGACGCCGGGTGCCGGCATGTGGAGAAACGAAAAATGCGAGGTGTCGATCGCGCCTTCGATCGACTGGGCCCAGTTGCATTGCTGCAGCTTCTTGGTGGTGAACCTGTGACTGTCCGGAAGCAGCGTGAACTCGAGTTGCGGCAGCACGGGGGGTTCATGTTCGGGCGGCCCCAGGTAGGCCCAGACGATGTCGCCCGCCTCACGAACCGGCCATGCCTTGATCCGCATCGTGCGGTGATAGTTCGACTCAGGCGGCACATTGGGCAACTCGAGCGCCCGTCCGTGGCGATCGAATCGCCAGCCGTGGTAGACGCAGCGAATCGACGCGTCTTCATTTCTGCCGTAATACAGATCGGCGCCGCGATGCGGGCAGCGCGGATCGATCAGCCCGACTGCGGCGGTGCTGTCGCGAAAAGCCAGAAGCGCCTCGCCCATCACGCGGACCCGCAGCGGCGCGCAGTCAGGATGCGGCAGCTCGCGTGACAGCGCGACGGGCTGCCAGTATCTGCGGAAGTACTGGCCCAT
>VGHA01000098.1 GCA_016868375.1 Betaproteobacteria bacterium
GGCGGACAGCGACAGGAACCCGCGGATGTTTCGAGCCGATGCACATACATTGGCATGAGACAGCGGCACGATCTTGGGGCGCGAGGTGGTGCCCGAGGTATGCAGCACCAGCGCAATGTCATCAGCCTGAGCGAGCCCTGCGCGCGCGGCCGGCGAGGCGGTCGCCGCGCCGGCTGTCAGCCGGAACGCGCCCGCGCCACGATCGGGCTCGGCATGCAGTTCGATCAAGGGCACGCCGAGTTTTCGAGCAACCGCCACGGCGGGCGAGTCGCTGCCTGCCTCGACAATCAGGCCCCGGGCCTGTAGGTCGTTCAGGTAGAACTCGAATTCATCAGCTCGGTAAGCCGGGTTGAGCGGTGCGCTGGCCGCAGCAGCTGCCACAGACAGGAACGCGCTCGCCATGCACGGCCCGTTCGGCAGCACGATGGCTACCTTGTCGCCTCGGCCGATTCCCATTGCGTTCAACGCGCCCACCGTGGTGTCAACCTGGCGACGCAGTTCGCGATAGGTGAGTGCACGACTGCCAGGCGCAGTCAGGGCGGGGGCGTCGTCGGCGCCCGCGTCAATCAAAGCACGAAGCGACTGTGCAGCGCTCATCATTGTCAGTCCAGAAAAGTGAAGATTCAGCCCAGCGACAGCCGGGCGTGTTGTGCGGAAAGGCGCTCGGCCAGCAGCGCGCAGCACGCGTAGACCGCTTCGCAGCGCGGCACCGGCGTCTCGGTAAGACGGGCAAGCTCAATCACCGACCCAAGCAACGCGTTCAGTTCCAGGGGGCGGCCTTGTTCGACATCCTGCAGCATCGAGGTTTTGTGTTCGCCCACCGCCTCGGCGCCCGCAAGACGGCGTTCCAGCGAGATGCGAAAGCGCACGCCCAGCTTCTCGGCCACATGCTGCGCTTCAGTCATCATGCCGAGCGCGAGCTCGCGCGTCTGGGGATTGCGGCAAATTTGCGCGAGCGTGGCATGCGTCAGCGCGCTGACCGGATTAAAGGTCAGGTTGCCCCACAGCTTCAACCAGATTTCACTGCGAAGGTCGGACGAGACCGGCGCCTTGAAGCCGGCCCTGGTCAGCGCCTGAGAAATGGTTTGAACACGCTCGGACTTGCTGCCATCGGGCTCGCCCAATGAAAATCGATTGCCCTCGATCACCTTGACCACGCCCGGTGCGATGAGCTCAGAGGCCGGGTAAACCACCGACCCGATCAGGCGCGAATTGTCGAGGTGCGCCGCAATCACGCCGCCCGGATCGACTGATTCGAGGCGCTGACCTTCCCAGGGGCCAGCCAGTCCGTGGAAATACCACCAGGGAATACCGTTTTGCAACGTGACAATTGCGGTATGAGGCCCGAGCAGCGCTGTAAGTTGCGGCGCCACCGCAGCGACCTGATGCGCCTTGAGTGCCAGCAGCACGACATCGTGTTCGCCCGCCTCGTTCATGTGCTGGAAGGCCTGCACCCTTCGGATCTGGTGCTCGGTGCCATCTTCCTCGATCAGACGGATTCCCGACTCGCGAAGCGCCTGCAGATTGGGCCCTCTTGCGATAAACGAAACGGACTCACCCGCCAAGGCGAGCCTGGCCCCGAGATAACCGCCGATTCCACCGGCACCGACCACAGCGACTTTCATACGTCGATGGTAGCATCGCGGCCCTTGCTGCCTGCACGCCGGTGTACTGGCTTGCGGGTGCATTGTTTCAGTCTTGGAGAGCGCGCGTGGACCTTGTCCCGACCCTGATGCTGCTGCTGCTGGGCGCCTGCACCGGCTTGCTTGCAGGATTACTCGGTATCGGCGGCGGCATGGTGATGGTGCCGTTCATGACCTTGTACCTTGACTACAAAGGGTTCGGCCCTGACGCAGTCATGAAGGTCGCAATCGCGACCTCGCTTTCATCGATTCTGTTCACGTCGGTGTCAAACGTGCGGGCCCAACACCAACGCGGCGCAGTCCGCTGGGATCTGGTTCGCGCGATGGCCCCTGGAATCATGATCGGTTCCTTGATCGGCTCTCAGTTCGCCTCCTCACTGCCGGCGGGCTGGCTCGCGCTGGTGTTCAGCGCGTTCATTGCGATCATGGCCACCCGAATGCAGCGGCAGAATCCGACTGCCGCCGACCGCCCCCTGCCCGGCGCAGCAGGGCTGTTTGGCGCGGGCGCGATGATTGGCGGTGCATCCTCTGTCGTCGGCGCGGGTGGCGCGTTCATCACCACACCGTTTCTGGTGCGCCGCGGATTGCCGATTCATTCGGCGGTCGGATCAAGCGCCGCCTGCGGATTTCCGATCGCCGTGGCCGGCACCATCGGCTACGTGATCGCGGGATGGTCCGAGGCCCCATCGGCCCAGACGCTGGGCTTTGTCTATCTGCCCGGCCTGATCTTTGTATCGATTGCAAGCATGATCACCGCGCCAATCGGTGTCCGGATCGCGCACGCGATCAGTTCGCTCAAATTGAAGCGGTTTTACGTTCTGATGCTGTATTGTCTGGCCGCCTACATGTTGTGGCGAGCCTGGCGCTTCGGCCTGTAACGATCGCGCTTCAGGCGCTGCGACGGCTGCGCGCCAGCAGCCAGGCGCCAGCGACTGCCATCGGCACACACAAAATCTGCCCCATCGTGATGCCTGGCAACGGGAATCCAAGAAAGGAATCCGGCTGGCGCGCAAATTCGGCTGCGAAGCGAAACACCGCGTAGCCCAGCAGGAACATGCCGGATACCGCGCCCACCGCACGTGGCCGCGACGACCACCACCACAGCAATACAAACAGCGCCACGCCCTCGCCTGCAAATTGATAAAGCTGGGACGGGTGCCTGGGCAGCGCATCGCCTGCCTGCGGAAACACCATCGCCCAGCTGACATCGCTCACCCGCCCCCAAAGCTCGCCGTTGATGAAGTTGCCCATCCGGCCCGCCGCAAGACCCAGCGGCACCAGCGGCGCGATGAAGTCCATCACCGACAGGAATCGAAGCCCCCGCCAGCGGCAAAACACCGCAATGGCGACAAGCACCCCAAGCAGTCCGCCGTGAAAGGACATACCCCCTTCCCAGACGGCGAGCGCCTCGAGCGGGCGCTGCAGGTAATACCCGGGCTTGTAAAAGAGCACATAACCAAGTCGCCCGCCCAGCACCACGCCCAGCACACCGAAGAACAGCAGATCTTCCATCTGCGCTGGATGCAGGCCCGAGGCCTGCGCGAATCTGGGCTGACGCAGGCGCCAGCGTCCCAGGAGGAAAAAACCAAGGAATGCGATCAGGTACATCAACCCATACCACCGAATGGCAACGGGCCCAAGACTGAGTGCAACCGGATCGAATTGAGGATGAATCAGCATGGTCCGCAATATACTTCAGCCCGAATCCTGTCTCCGGAGACCTGTCATGTCCGAAAAACGCCGCTCATCCAATATCACCGAGGGCGTCGCCCGCGCCCCGAATCGCTCGATGTACTACGCGATGGGCTACGTGAAAAGCGATTTTGAAAAGCCGATGATCGGAATCGCCAACGGCCACTCCACCATCACGCCGTGTAACTCGGGCCTGCAGACGCTGGCCGACGCCACCGTTGAAGTGGTGCGCGCAGCCGGGGGCAATCCTCAGATCTTTGGCACCCCCACGATCTCCGACGGCATGTCGATGGGTACCGAGGGCATGAAATATTCGCTGATCTCGCGTGAAGTGATCTGCGACTGCATCGAGACCGCGGTTCAGGGCCAGTGGATGGATGGTGTCGTCGTCATCGGCGGCTGCGACAAGAACATGCCCGGCGGAATGATGGGCATCCTCCGCTGTAACGTCCCAGCCATCTACGTATACGGCGGAACCATCAAGCCCGGGCGCTGGAAAGGCAAAGACCTGAACATCGTGTCGGTCTTTGAAGCAGTAGGCGAATATTCAGCAGGTCGGTTATCGAAGGAAGACTTCGACGGGATCGAGCAGAACGCCATTCCGGGCACCGGGTCCTGCGGCGGCATGTACACCGCCAACACCATGTCCTCATCCTTTGAGGCACTGGGCATGAGCCTTCTGGGTTCATCCACCATGGCCAACCCGGATTCGGAGAAGCGCGACTCTGCGGGTGAGTCGGCGCGCGTGTTGATCGAAGCGGTAAAGCGCAATCTGAGGCCACTCGACATCGTGACGCGCAAGTCAATTGAAAACGCCGTCACGCTGCTCATGGCAACGGGCGGCTCCACCAATGCGGTGTTGCACTACCTGGCAATCGCTCATGCCGGCGGCATTGAATGGACAATCGATGATTTCGAGCGCATCCGCAAACGCGTCCCGGTCATCTGCGATCTGAAGCCTTCCGGGCGGTATCTCGCCACTGATCTGCATCGCGCGGGCGGTATTCCGCAGGTGTTGAAAATTCTGCTGAAGGCCGGTCTGCTTCACGGCGACTGCATGACGATCACCGGTCGCACCATGGCCGAAGAACTCGCCTCGGTACCTGACACCCCGCGCGCCGACCAGGACGTGATTCTTCCGATCGACAAGCCCATGTACGCCCAGGGTCATCTCGCGATCCTTAAAGGCAACCTGTCGCCAGAGGGTTGCGTCGCCAAGATCACCGGATTGAAGAACCCCGTCATCACAGGCCCAGCCCGCGTATTCAACGATGAGCAATCAGCGCTGTCTGCCATTCTCGAAGGCAAGATCAAAGCGGGTGATGTGATGGTGCTTCGCTATCTCGGCCCGAAGGGCGCGCCTGGCATGCCCGAAATGTTGGCGCCCACCTCTGCGCTGATCGGCGCAGGCCTGGGCGAGTCGGTAGGTCTCATTACCGACGGCCGATTCTCAGGGGGTACCTGGGGCATGGTCGTGGGCCATGTCGCGCCTGAGGCGGCAGCAGGCGGTCCCCTCGCACTCATTGAAGAGGGAGACAAAGTCACGATCGACGCGCACAAGTTGCTCTTGCAACTCGAAGTGAGCGACGCCGAAATCGCAACTCGACGGGCGCGCTGGCAGCCACCCGCTGCGCGCTACAACCGCGGCGTGCTCGCCAAGTTCCATAAGCTCGCCAGCTCAGCCAGTCGGGGAGCAGTGCTCGACGATTTCTGAGCCGCCGCGCCACCAGGCCCTGTACCGCGCCTTGATTACCGGCACAGGGCCTGATTCCCACACCGTCGGGGCGGGCTCCAGGCAAGCCGTAGCCCGGCCGCTATACCTTTGGTCCGTTTGTGTTTGAACGTTTTTCCTCTCGGAGATGTCATGAAATTGTTGCCAGTGGTGTTCGCTGCCTCGGTCGTGGCGCTGTCCGCGACACCTGCCCTTGCCAGCATGGATCTGGCGAAGGCCAAGAACTGCACCGCGTGCCACGCGGTCGACAAAAAACTCGTTGGACCGGCGTACAAAGACGTCGCGGCCAAATACGCCTCTGACAAAGAAGCGGTGGCGAAGCTGAGCGTCAAGATCATCAAAGGTGGTGTGGGCAATTGGGGCCAGATTCCAATGCCTGCCAATCCGCAGATTTCTCAAGCCGATGCTGAAACGCTTGCGAAGTGGATTCTCACTGCCAAGTAAGGTCGGTGGTGAAGTGAGCCGGGCAGATCACCCGGCTTTCTCGAAAACGGGGCGCACTGCGCCCCGTTTATTTTGGTGCCGCACGCCCCCGACCTCGCATCGGCAGCGACCAGCCTTTCATCTGCCAAGGCACTCTTACAGGAGATCACCGGCTACGCTGGGACCCGAGCCCGCGCTGCGCTGACACCGGTCGCGCCGCGGGCAGGTTCCCCGTCCAGCATCGGCTCCCCTGTGTCCGGCGACTGGCTTTGCCCCAGCAACACACCTGGGGCTTTTTTTATCTGAGGATCAGGACTTCGCGGCAGCCAGATCGGCTTCTGAAGTGAACGAGTCCGCGAAGAACTGCTCTTCCGGAAGTGAGCACTGCTCGACAAAATCGCGCCGTGCCGAGTCGACCACAATGGGCGCACCGCACGCATAGACCTGTTGTCCGGCAAGGCTTGGGAAGTCCTCCATCACTGCGCGATGCACGAAGCCCGTGCGCCCCGCCCAGTTGTCTTCGGCGAGGGCATCCGACACCACTGGCACATAGCGAAACTCAGGAAGCTCGGCTGCCCATTGCTCGCACAACGCATTCATATAAAGGTCATGCGGCCTGCGTCCGCCCCAGTAGAGCGTCATGGGTCGCCGAATACTCTTGTGAGCCGCATGCTCAATAATGGCTTTGATTGGCGCAAAGCCCGTGCCGCTTGCCACGAATACGATGGGCGCCTCGCTGTCTTCGCGCAGAAAAAAGGTTCCCATGGGCCCTTCAAAGCGAAGGATGTCGCGCTCCTTGAAGCCTGGCTGCGTGACACCAAACAGCGCATCGGTAAATTTTCCACCCGGCATATGGCGGATATGCAGTTCGATCTGCTCGGCCGCGTGCGGCCCGGTGGCCATCGAGTAGCTGCGGCGCGACCCATCACGTAGCAGCAATTCAACATATTGGCCTGCCAGATACTGGAGCCGCTCGTTGGCCGGCAACTGCAGGCGCAGCACCTTGACATCGGGGGCAGCGTCGGAAATTGAGGCTATCCGGCACGGCATCTTGCGGATCGGGATGTCTCCTGCCGCGGCAATCACCCGGCACTGCAGCGACAGATCACTGGCCGCGGTTGCGCAGCAAAGCAACGCGTGACCGCGCTCAGCCTCTTCCGGCTTCATCGCCCCGCTAGAATGAGGCCCCTGTTCGATAACACCCTCAAGCACGAGGGCCTTGCAGGAGCCGCAGGCGCCATTGCGGCAACCGTAGGGAAGAATCACGTCCTGACGGAGCGCGGCAGCAAGAATCGCCTCGCCGGGTTCCACTTCAAATTGTTTACCGCTGGGTTGAACGCTGACTTTAAAGCTCATGGTATCGGACTCGATTCAGATCAATCTTCGAATTTCGCGGCCCACATTATCGCTCGACCAAGACGTTCTGGAGAGCGACCTGTGCCGCTGACGCCTTACCGCAGAGCCTCGAGCGCAACGGGGCAACCCCCCGGTGCGCTCCCTCGCCGCCTGCGGCGAGCCACGCTAGTGGTCATCGGCTGCGGTGATGTCGGTCTGCGCCTGATCGCGCAGCGGATCGGAGGGCCTGATCGTCTGCGCATCATTGCAACAGCCCGCCGAGCCGACCAGCTCGAAGCGATCCGCCAGCTGGGCGCGATACCCTTTGCGTGCAATCTCGATGATCGCCACAGCCTGTCGCGGTTGGCAGCCTTGCCGAATCGGCTGATTCACCTCGCGCCGCCGCCCAACAACGGTGACGACGACCGTCGCACACGCCTGCTCACCGCCCTATACGGCCGAATCACAACGCAGCGTCGACTCAGCGGGCAGCCACCCGCTCGATGGGCCTACATCAGTACGACCGGCGTCTACGGCGACTGTCAGGGGGCAAAGATTAATGAGAGCCATACGCTGCGCCCCTCCAATCCGCGGTCGGCTCGCCGCGTCGCTGCCGAGCAAACCCTGCGTGACTTCGGCCGTCGCTCAGGCACACAACTCGCACTGCTTCGGGCGCCGGGCATCTATGCCGAAAACCGATTGCCGGTGGAACGCCTCAGGCAAGGTCAGCCCGCGTTAGTGCCCGAAGAGGATGTCTACACCAATCACGTTCACGCGGATGATCTCGCGCAGGCGGCATGGGTTGCGCTGCACCGTACCCGGGGAGGGCGCGCGTTCAACATCTGCGACGACACCGACCTGAAGATGGGCGACTACTTCGACACCATTGCCGATGCCCTGCAATTGCCACGCCCGCCCCGAATGTCGCGGACCGATGTGGCCGCGCGCGTCAGCCCAATGATGTTGTCGTTCATGAACGACTCCCGACGGCTGTCGAACAGGCGCATGAAACATGAGTTACGCCTGCGGCTCAAGGTCCCAGACGTTCATGCCCTGCTCGCTTTGCTATAATTTTAGGCTCGGCGCTGGTGTAGCTCAGTTGGTAGAGCAACTGATTCGTAATCAGTAGGTCGGGGGTTCAATTCCTCTCACCAGCACCACTTATTTTTATTTCTCGAGCAGGCGAATCTTCCCGTACTGCGCAGAGGCGGTCTGCCGGGTGTTGTCGGTGTCGGTCAGAATCGCAACGCCAATCAATCGGCCCGGATCGTTCCCGTACGCGCGACGGTAGTCCTCAATGATGTTGCGCCGGTAGTTCTGCCAGGTGCCCACCCCTGCCTCACCGCTGGACACCACAATTTTTCGAACGCGCGACGTGTTCGGGTTGGTGATCACCGCATTAACCGGCTGCCGGTTTTCCCAGATGTACATCAGGGTGGCATAGGGCATCTCCTGCCCACCGCTCAACAGCCTTGCTTTCTCAAAAAACAGCTGATCGCGTGCGGGCAACTTGCGCCGGTCGCCATCAAAGGCCAGCACGATACGCACCGGAGAGTCTTCGGCGTAACGGTCGGTATTGTCGGCGCCTGCCACCAGCGATTCGACCCGCCAGCGCCACTCGATCCATGGTGTCACTGCGGGATCAAGATTCAGGCGACGCGCAAGTCCAGACGCGGCTGATTCGGCATGTGCCCAAATTACCGTGTCACCGTTGCGACCTCGGGTTTCATAGCGGGTCTTGCGTTTTGTGGGATGGAGAATCCACGGCTCCCAACCGGCTGGCAGTCCACCAACGCCGCTTCGCTCCATGATCGATACCGTGCCTTCGCTCGGTGCGGACATGGCATCAGGCGGCGTGGCGGGCTCCATGACCGCGCAGCCGGAAAGCGCCGCGATCGCGACGAAGCTCAGCGCTATCCGACTAAATTTCATGGGAGCCCTGTCAGGTACCAACCTTGAGTGTGGCATTCATCTTTCGGAGTAGCGCGATAACGCTCTGCGCAACGATTCGTCCAGTCTTGGGGTTTTCAGACGGGATGTTTTCGATCGTCATGGTGAAACGGGCGGAGTCAGAATCGACCGTGATCGTATGGGTGTTTCTGCTCACGGTTGGATCAGCCCAGATCTCGAGCACGGTTTTGTCGGGTCCGACGCCAGCCAGCGCAAGCGCCACCGCCACATTCAGGTTCGCAGGGAAGCCTTTCGCTGCGTCGCGTGCCGTACCGGTGAAGACACGTTTGGGCTCGGTGAGCCCTTCGATCGAAATATTGTGTTCAACCAGATGCGGAGCCCCGACCAGTCCGCCAGGCGGCTTACGGGTCACCATGCGAACCGAGTGGATCGTGCCTTCTGCGGCCGCAAGCACCGCGTCAAGACCGATCAGTGCGCCGGTTGGGACGATGATGGAGCCGCCGGTTTGTCGGGCAAGCTCGATCAGATCCGACCGTGCGAGAAGCGCCCCCACCGACAGAACCAACGCCTGCTTTTGAGCGCGCAAAAACGGGCCGATGATCTCGCCCAACACCGCGGCAGGCGCGCACTCGATGACCAGATCCGCCTCGGGCTCGAGAGCGTCAATGCTGAGGACCTGAACCGGATGCGCGAGCGAATCGACAAACTGCCGCGCCTTCTCCTGGTTCTTTGCCGAAACGGCGACCAGCTTCATACCAGGCACTGCGCCCTCTGACAGACGCTGCGCGAGCGCGCGACCGATGGCACCAAGGCCAGCGATCGCGATTCGACAATCCGCCATGTTTGAATGGGTCATCATGGCGCCTCAGCGGTACGAATCATGACGTTTACTCGGCCACGCACGTCCATTTCATAAGCCAGCCCCTTGACTGGCGGTTGCGCCACATGCCAGGTCAGCCCACAGCTGATATGACCCGGGGCCGCAAGCTCAGCGATCACCGCATCCGTAATGGCGTGAACGCTGTAGGCGCGCACGGCCGTGGCATGCCGCCAGTCGAGACCGAGCGACGCGAGGCGACGCGCCATTTCCCCGACCACAAACGCCACCTTCGTGCGCAGTCCTGTTGGCGAGGTATCGCCGAACGCCACGATTCTCTCGTGATAGGGCTCAGAACCCTTGCGCGCGTCACCGCCTCCTGCAAGGACAAAAGAATCGATGGCTGCAGCGCTGGTAGGAACCGTGTAGCTGAAAGCCGCCATCGACACTTCTGCGGGTGGATGATGAAGCGGCACGACATTCGTGCGGGCCACCGGGTTGACGGCGGGCTGGCCGTTGCGCTCATCGGTGTAGATGCCCCAGTTGGCGAGTTGCCTCACATACCGGCGATTGAAGTCGATGAAACCCTGGTCATCAAACTGAGTCGGCGAGCGCAGCTCGCAGTGTGCAAATGCAGTATTCGGACGCCCGACCGCCTTCAGGTGTCGTTCAACGAACGCATAGGCCAGATCAAGCGGCACGGGCTTCGTGAACTGGACCTGTTCGAGCTGAAAACCCGGCAACGCCGCAACGCCTGCCGAATACTGAAACACGCTGGGCAGATAGCGATAGCCACCAGCATCGAACTGCATACACGGGGTGTGGTTCATGGCCTCTTGTCTTGTCAGTCGATCTGCATTCCGGAGTCGCGCACGATCTTCGCGTACTTGGCGACTTCGCTCTTGATGTGCTCTCCCAATCGCGTACTGGTGCCTCCGATCTTCTCGATGCCGCGATCAGCGAGATTTTTATTGATGGTGGGATCGTCCAGCGCCCGATTAAGCGCAGCGTTAATCTTCTCGACCAGTTCCCGTGGCATGGATGAAGGTGCGACGATGCCGTACCAGGAATCAGTTTCAAACCCTGGGAACCCCTGCTCAGCGACCGTTGGGATATCAGGCGCGAGCGGTGCCCGGGACAGGTAGGTTGTTCCCAACGCCTTCAACTTGCCTGAACGAATATGCGGAAGAAAATCCGGCAAATTGCCGAACATCATGTCGATGTTGCCACCGAGCAAATCGGTCAGAGCGGGCCCTTGCCCACGATAAGGAATGTGAACCACGAAAATACCAGCCTGCGACTTCAACATTTCGCCGGCGAAGTGGGCGGTTGTACCGTTACCGAAAGAGCCGTACGAGAGGCGACCCGGGTTGCGCTTGGCATAATCGACCAGCTCGGTCAGCGTGTTGGCAGAAAGGGTTGGACGAACCGCAAGGACGTTGGCGGTACGCGCCATGAGGACCACCGGCTGCAAGTCGCGAAGCGTATCGTAAGGAAGGCTTTTTACCAGCGTCTGATTGACCGTGAAGCTATTTGCGACAGCGCCAACGGTGCGTCCGTCTGTTGCCTTCGCGGTAGCGTCAACACCGATGACCGTACCGGCTCCCGGGCGGTTGTCGACAATTACCGGTACGCCCAACGCCCGCGACATTTCAGGCGCCAGGGTTCGAACCACCGAATCGAGGGTGCTGGCTCCGCCGGGGAAAGGCACGATCACCCGAAGCGGCTGATTACCTGGCCAAATTTGCGCAGCGACCGGAAACGATAACGACGCGCCCACGACCACAGCCGCCAGCGGCAGAAAAGTATTCCAAACAATACGAGTCGGCATGCTCACTCTCCCGTTCATTACCGGATTGCTGACCAACGGTCGGCATTGTGGCAGCGAAATGGCTGAAACGGGGACTCTATGAGGCCACAGATAGATCGATTTGCGCTACCCGGCGATGCTCATGCCGCGGGACACCAATGCAAAAAGCCCGTCAGAGCAACTGCTCGGACGGGCTTTTCTTCGGAGGGTGCCTGACGATGTCCTACTTTCACGAGCGAGATGCTCACTATCATCGGCGATGCGGCGTTTCACGGTCCTGTTCGGGATGGGAAGGGGTGGTACCACCGCTCTATTGTCATCAGGCATAACTTGTTGCCTAGCTGCTTCGCAGCCAGACCAATTCGGCGAGAAGACCTGCATCTTTCGACGCAGGCTCGTATCAGTATCACGCAACCGACCATCTACTTACGTAGCCCGGCCTTTGCGGGTTGTGAGGCATCCACAACTTTGCTTTGCGGTATAGCGCTTGCTCGAATCCGAAAGCCCGCCGGATTCTTTGCAAAGTTATAGGGTCAAGCCTCACGGGCAATTAGTACCAGTTAGCTTAACGTGTCACCACGCTTCCACACCTGGCCTATCAACGTCCTGGTCTCGAACGACCCTTCAGGGGGATCAAGTCCCCGGGAGATCTCATCTTCAGGCAAGTTTCCCGCTTAGATGCTTTCAGCGGTTATCTCTTCCGCACATAGCTACCCTGCAATGCCACTGGCGTGACAACAGGTACACCAGAGGTGCGTCCACTCCGGTCCTCTCGTACTAGGAGCAGCCCCCGTCAAATCTCCAACGCCCACAGCAGATAGGGACCAAACTGTCTCACGACGTTTTGAACCCAGCTCACGTACCTCTTTAAATGGCGAACAGCCATACCCTTGGGACCGGCTACAGCCCCAGGATGAGATGAGCCGACATCGAGGTGCCAAACACCGCCGTCGATATGAACTCTTGGGCGGTATCAGCCTGTTATCCCCAGAGTACCTTTTATCCGTTGAGCGATGGCCCTTCCATACAGAACCACCGGATCACTATGTCCTGCTTTCGCACCTGCTCGACTTGTCGGTCTCGCAGTCAAGCACGCTTTTGCCATTGCACTTTAGGCACGATTTCCGACCGTACCAAGCGTACCTTCGAACTCCTCCGTTACCCTTTGGGAGGAGACCGCCCCAGTCAAACTGCCTACCATGCACTGTCCCCGACCTGGATAACAGGCCAAGGTTAGAACCTCAAACAGATCAGGGTGGTATTTCAAGGTTGGCTCCACAAGATCTAGCGACCTCGCTTCAACGCCTCCCACCTATCCTACACAAACCGGTTCAAAGTCCAATGCAAAGCTACAGTAAAGGTTCATGGGGTCTTTCCGTCTAGCTGCGGGTAGATTGCATCATCACAAACACTTCAAGTTCGCTGAGTCTCAGGAGGAGACAGTGTGGCCATCGTTACGCCATTCGTGCAGGTCGGAACTTACCCGACAAGGAATTTCGCTACCTTAGGACCGTTATAGTTACGGCCGCCGTTTACCGGGGCTTCGATCAAGAGCTTGCACCCCATCACTTAACCTTCCGGCACCGGGCAGGCGTCACACCCTATACGTCCACTTTCGTGTTTGCAGAGTGCTGTGTTTTTGGTAAACAGTCGCAGCCACCGATTCTTTGCAACCTCTTCGCCCTTGTGTTGTTCACACCCAAGCTACCAAGGCACACCTTCTCCCGAAGTTACGGTGTCAATTTGCCGAGTTCCTTCTCCCGGGTTCTCTCAAGCGCCTGAGAATACTCATCTCGCGCACCAGTGTCGGTTTGCGGTACGGTCGCTCTGAGCTGAAGCTTAGAGGCTTTTCTTGGGACCCCTTCCAGTTGCTTCGCGAGCAAGCTCGCTCGTCTCAACCCCTCGGTACACGCCTGGCGGATTTTCCTACCAGACACCTACAGGCCAAGAACCGGGACATCCAACACCCGGACAACCTTTCACGATCCGTCCCCCCATCGCACTCAGAGACGGTGCTGGAATATTAACCAGCTTCCCATCAGCTACGGCTTTCGCCCTCGCCTTAGGGGCCGACTCACCCTACGCCGATGAACGTGGCGTAGGAAACCTTGCGCTTACGGCGACAGGGCTTTTCACCCTGTTTAACGCTACTCATGTCAGCATTCGCACTTCTGATACCTCCAGCAAGCCTTACGACTCACCTTCACAGGCGTACAGAACGCTCCCCTACCACTTGGATTGCTCCAAGTCCGCAGCTTCGGTTATCCACTTAGCCCCGTTACATCTTCCGCGCAGGACGACTCGATCAGTGAGCTATTACGCTTTCTTTAAAGGGTGGCTGCTTCTAAGCCAACCTCCTGACTGTTTTAGCCTTCCCACTTCGTTTCCCACTTAGTGGATATTGGGGACCTTAGCTGGCGGTCTGGGTTGTTTCCCTCTTGACCCCGGACGTTAGCACCCGGGGACTGTCTGCCATGCTCGCACTTCCAGGTATTCGGAGTTTGCTATGGCGTGGTAAGTCAGCACGACCCCCACAACCATTACAGTGCTCTACCCCCTGGAGTGATACATGACGCACTACCTCAATAGTTTTCGGGGAGAACCAGCTATTTCCGGATTTGTTTAGCCTTTCACCCCTACCCACAGCTCATCCGCTACTTTTGCAACAGTAGTCGGTTCGGACCTCCAGCAGGTGTTACCCTACCTTCATCCTGGCCATGAGTAGATCATCCGGTTTCGGGTCTACGCCTGACGACTAATTCGCCCTGTTCGGACTCGGTTTCCCTACGCCTCCCCTATTCGGTTAAGCTCGCCACCAAACGTAAGTCGCTGACCCATTATACAAAAGGTACGCCGTCACCCTTGCGGGCTCCGACTGTTTGTATGCATGCGGTTTCAGGATCTATTTCACTCCCCTCCCGGGGTTCTTTTCGCCTTTCCCTCACGGTACTTGTTCACTATCGGTCGATCACGAGTATTTAGCCTTGGAGGATGGTCCCCCCATCTTCAGACAGGATTTCACGTGTCCCGCCCTACTTATCGTGCGCTCAGTACCACCGAAAGGTTTTCGCGTACGGGGCTATCACCCGCTATGACCGGACTTTCCAGACCGTTCCACTAACCTCTCGACTATCACGCACCGGCTGATCCGATTTCGCTCGCCACTACTTTCGGAATCTCGGTTGATTTCTTTTCCTGCGGCTACTTAGATGTTTCAGTTCACCGCGTTCGCCTCCACACGCCTATGTATTCAGCGTGGGATACCCCTTGCGGGGTGGGTTTCCCCATTCGGAAATCGACGGATCAAAGCTCGTTTGCCAGCTCCCCGTCGCTTATCGCAGGCTACTACGTCCTTCATCGCCTGTGATCGCCAAGGCATCCACCACATGCACTTAGTAACTTGACCCTATAACTTTGCGTCCTCGTTCAAGGACAGGTCAAGCTAGCGTTATGCCGCAAATCTCAGTTCAAGAGAACAGAGAATTGTTGTGTATGCAATCACAACCCGTATTCAATGATAAAAAACTGAATACGATATCTTCTCGTCGAATTGTTAAAGAACAGCCGAATCGTCTTCTGGGACGACGCACAAACACGCTAAACAGCGTGCTTGCATCTCGTCCTCGCAGAGGATGAACAAAACATTCACCCGTCACCGAAAATGGTGGAGGTGAACGGGATCGAACCGATGACCCCCTGCTTGCAAAGCAGGTGCTCTCCCATCTGAGCTACACCCCCGGGAAACCTTGGTGGGTCTGGTTGGATTCGAACCAACGACCCCCGCCTTATCAAGACGGTGCTCTAACCGACTGAGCTACAGACCCAGTTGAGTAAAACCCAGGCTCGATGACTCAGCCTACAGCCGATAAGTGTGGGCGTCTGAACTAGACGCCTTCTCCAGAAAGGAGGTGATCCAGCCGCACCTTCCGATACGGCTACCTTGTTACGACTTCACCCCAGTCATGAGCCCTGCCGTGGTAAGCGCCCTCCTTGCGGTTAAGCTACCCACTTCTGGCAAAACCCACTCCCATGGTGTGACGGGCGGTGTGTACAAGACCCGGGAACGTATTCACCGCGACATGCTGATCCGCGATTACTAGCGATTCCGACTTCATGCAGTCGAGTTGCAGACTGCAATCCGGA
>VGHA01000099.1 GCA_016868375.1 Betaproteobacteria bacterium
CACCGACGGATCGTTGGTGGGGCACCCTTTGTCGTCCAGCCACCAGGCATGGCGGCCGCGCTCGCCGCCGTCGCGAAGTCGGGCTGTCATGCCATTGGTGGTCACCGAGGCTGAAATATCGATCATCACGGGATCGCCGCCGGTCGGAAACCCGGCCGCAATGGGATTTGGCGTGAACACCGCAGTGGTTCCGCCAAAAGGCGCCACGCTGGCTACCGCAGGGTCGGAGCTCGACACCAGGACGACCAGCCCAGCGCGGGCAGGGTGCTCGAGATAGGCGGCAAGGCATGCGATGTGATGGCTGCGCCGAATGACCACGCTGGCCTGGCCATGCAGCTTTGCGCGCGGTGTTGCCCACTGAATGGCTTCGTGAACCAGCCAGGGGCCGGGAAGCCGCTCGCCATCCCAGGTGGCGACGACGCTGCGCTCGGCGATGACGCGGGGCGTGCCAGCGCGTTTCATTGACCCGGCGTCAAGCTCGCGCAGGTAACCACCCAGAAGTTGCAGGCCATGCGTGTCATGGCCAAGCAGGTCGCCTTCGAGAAGCGTCTGGGCTACCGTGGCTGCAATGTCGGGTGCCAGCGCTGCCGCTTCTAGGAGGGTGCGGGCGAACACCAGGAGCTCGCCCGCATCAAAGCGCAGCCGATCGTTGAGCGTTGAAGGCGATTGAAACGGACCTGCACCGCGCGCATAAGCAGGTGAATCATTCAAGGCAGGCCTCGCAGGGCAAACTTCAAGGCTGCAGATGGTAGCGCACCCGGCCGGCGGCCGTCGGTATGCGCCGCAGGTGCAGGGCGTATGGGGGGCACACTGAACTGCCCCGCGTAAGCGTGCCGATCTAACCTAAGGCAGTGACCGGACCGATCGGCTTCCCAGTGGACTTCAGGTGCGCCGCCTCTGCGATATTGACGGCGTGATCGGCGATTCGCTCGGCGTTCTTCACGCAAAAGAGCAGGTGTACGAAATCGGCCACCTCGCCACGCGATTCACCCATCAGCCCCACGATCTGGTCCACCAGACTGTGGTGCTCTTGGTCAATGCCATCGTCAAGCATCTTCACGTCACGTGCCTGGCCTGCATTGCGGTGCATGAAGGCCTCGACCGCGTTGCGCACCTGCGCGATGCAGCGCTGAGACATCTCGTCAAAGCCGGTCAGAATTTCCTGCGGGAATGCGCCTGCCGACAGCGACCGCACGCGGCGGGCAATATTTTTCGACAGATCACCGACCCGCTCCAGGTCTTCAACGATTCGCAGATCGGCCAACACTTCATCGAGGTCGCTGGCCAGGGGCTGTCGCTTGACGATGACCAGGGCCGCCGAGGCGGAAAGATCACGCCTCAGTGCATCGATCATCCTGTCCTGGTCGACCACGCGGGTTGCGAGCTCGGAATCCCGGTCCATGAGCGCGCGAATCGCATCGCTGAACTGCGAGATCGCAAAGTCGCCCATGGCGCCGATACTCGATGTCAGTCTCTCGAGTTGTTCGTCGAAGTGGCGGTCGGTATGTGCTGGAGCCATCGTGTGCTGCCCGATTGCTGAAGGGAGGGTCTTAGCCGAAGCGGCCGGTGATGTAGTCCTCGGTCTGCTTGCTCTTGGGCTTCAAAAAGATCTCGTCGGTTCGGCCATACTCGATCATTTCGCCCAGATACATGTAGACCGTGAAGTCAGAAACGCGCGCCGCCTGCTGCATGTTGTGCGTGACGATGGCAACCGTGTATTCGGACTTGAGCTCATGCACCAGCTGCTCAACCTTGGCGGTCGAAATCGGATCGAGCGCCGAGGTGGGCTCGTCAAGCAGGATCACCGACGGCTTGACCGCAACGCTTCGCGCAATGCAAAGCCGCTGCTGCTGGCCGCCCGAGAGTGACAGCCCGCTCTGACGCAGCTTATCTTTCACCTCGCCCCAGAGCGCAGCCTTGGTAAGCGCCCATTCAACCCGCTCGTCCATCTCGGTACGATTCAGGCGTTCGTACAGATTCACGCCAAATGCAATGTTGTCGTAGATCGACATCGGAAAAGGCGTGGGCTTCTGGAACACCATGCCGATTCGCGCGCGCAGCAGATTCAGATCCTGCCCCGGGTCAAGGATGTTGCGGCCCTCGAACATGATGGAGCCTTCCGCGCGCTGGCCCGGGTACAGGCTGTACATTCGATTAAGCGTTCGAAGCAGGGTGGACTTGCCGCATCCCGAGGGACCGATGAATGCGGTCACCTTGTGCTCGACCACGTCGAGATTGATGTTGCGCAGTCCCTGAAATCTTCCGTAAAAGAAATTGAGGTTACGGGTTTCGATGGCGTTTACCGCGGGCACGCTCTGTGGCCCGGCAGACGTTTGTCCGGCGGCCTTTGGAGAAATCGATGGCGTCACGACTGCACCTTATCGCGGAAGAAAATCCGGGCCACGATGTTGAGTACCAGCACGGCGGCGGTAATCAAGAGCGCGCCGGTCCAAGCCAGCCGAATCCAGTTGTCGTACGGGCTCATGGCGAACTGAAAAATGACAACGGGAAGATTGGCCATCGGTTTGGCCATATCCGTGGAAAAGAACTGATTGTTCAGCGCCGTAAAGAGAAGTGGCGCGGTTTCGCCGCTGATGCGGGCAAGCGCGAGCAGAACCCCGGTGACCACGCCCGAGCGGGCAGCCCGCAGCGTCACCATCGTGGCAACGCGCCAGCGGGGCGCTCCCAGTGCGAACGCTGCTTCACGCAGGCTGCCAGGCACCAGCCTCAGCATGTTCTCGGTAGTGCGAAGAATGACAGGTACTGCGATCAGCGATAGCGCGAGTGAACCCGCCCAGCCAGAGAAATGATTCACTGGGTCGACCGCAATCGCGTATACAAACAAGCCGATGACGATCGAGGGCGCTGACAACATGATGTCGGTAACAAATCGCGTCGTCTCGCCAAACCATCCGGATTGCCCGTACTCGGCAAGATAGACCCCTGCCAGGATTCCGAGGGGTGTAGCCACCAGCGTCGTGAAGCCGAGCATCATCAGGCTGCCGACAATCGCATTGGCAAGCCCGCCGCCGTCCGACCCAGGGGCAGGCGTTGACTGTGTAAACACATTCAGGTCGAGTCCGCCGATCCCCTTGCCGACCAGGACCGCCAGAATCCAGAGCAGTGCGGCAAGGCCGATCGCCATGGCGAGCATCGAGGCGCCGATGCCGATCTGGTTGATGAGTTTTCGGCGACGGTAGAGGGAAGCGTCCATGGAGAGTCGCAGCGATAAATGGGGTCAGATGCCCTTGGCGCGTTCTGATCGAATGATCAGAATTTTCGCCAGACTGAGCACGACGAAGGTGATGACAAACAGCAGTAAACCCAGCGCAAAAAGCGTGCTCATGTGGAAGTCATCCGCCTCGCCAAATTCATTGGCAAGCGTCGACGCGATCGAGGTCCCGGGCGCGAACAGTGAAGCGGCCAGACGGTTTGAATTGCCGATCACAAAAGTGACAGCCATGGTTTCGCCCAGCGCCCGGCCCAGGCCCAGCATGACGCCGCCGACCACGCCCTTCTGCGTGTAGGGCAGCACGGGTTTCGCCCAGCGCCCGGCCCAGGCCCAGCATGACGCCGCCGACCACGCCCTTCTGCGTGTAGGGCAGCACGATGCTGCGAACCACCTCCCAGGTCGTGCAGCCCAGACCGTAGGCCGACTCGCGAAGAATGGGTGGCACGATTTCAAACACGTCGCGCATCACCGCTGCGATGAACGGCAAAATCATGAACGACAAAATGATTCCGGCAGCGAGAATGCCGATGCCGTTCATGGCGCCGCCAAACAACGGCCCAATCAAGGGCATCTGGCCAAGCGTCGACTGAAGCGCTGGCTGCCCATACTCGGCAAATAGCGGCGCGAAAATGAAAAGTCCGAACATGCCGTAAATGATCGACGGCACCGCCGCAAGCAACTCCACTGCGGTTCCAAGCGGACGACGCAGCCCGACCGGGCACGATTCGGTGAGAAACAGGGCAACGCCGAAGGCGAGCGGAACGGCAATCAGCAGCGCGATGCAGGCACTTAGCAAAGTTCCGACAATGGCGATTGCCGCGCCGAATTCCTCGTTGATGATGTCCCACTCCACACGCCACAGAAATTCGAGCCCGAATTTCTTGAAGGTGGGGGCAGAACTCCAGGCAAGCGCGGCGATGATGCCAATGAGCGCGGCGAGCACTGCCAGTGCGAACATCAGTGTCAGTTTGTGAAAGACAAAGTCTTCAACCCGCTGCCGTCGGGCGATTGCGTAAAGTTTTTCCTGCTGAGCGCTAGCGGGGGCTTGCACGGCCACGGCTGAATCCGGTTAGGGGGAAGCGGCGCGAAAGATACCGTACCGCTCCCCAATCGTCACATTTACTTGATCTGCGACCACACCCGGGCGCGGATCTGCTCGACCAGCGTGTCCGGTAGGGGCACGTAGTCAAGGTCAGCGGCCATCTGCTTGCCGTTCTTGAAGGACCAGTCAAAAAACTTCAGCACTTCGCCCGACGCTTTCTTGTCGCCAGGTGCCTTGTACATGAGAATGAACGAGGCGGTGGAGATCGGCCACGAATTGGCGCCGGGCTGGTTGACAATCGAGACGCCCATTCCCGGCACGGAGAACCAATCGGCCCCGGCTGCCGAGGCTGCAAAGGTCAAATCGTCAGCCTTGACGAACTGCCCATCTTTGTTCTGCATGGCCATCACGGGGATTTTGTTCCGCTTGGCGTAAGCATATTCAACGTATCCAATGCCACCCTTGACCCGCCGGACGTTGGCTGCAACGCCTTCATTACCTTTGCCCCCCACCGAGGAGGCGGCTGGCCATTTCACCGCCATTTCACCGCCGCGCCTTTGCCTACCTTCGATGCCCACGCGGGACTGACTTCGCTCAGGTAGTCAGTGAAATTAAACGTGGTGCCCGAGCCGTCGGCACGGTGAACCACCGTGATCGCCATGTCAGGCAGCTTGAGGCCACTGTTGATGGCCAAGAGCTTGGGATCGTTCCACTTGGAAATCGTGCCCATGAAAATGTCGGCCAGCAGCGCGCCTGTGATCCGGAACGCACCGTCTTCGAAGCCTTCCAGGTTGAACACCGGCACGGTGCCGCCGATGATCGCGGGAAACTGAACCATGCCATCACGGTCAAGATCTTCACCCTTGACCGGAGCGTCGGTGGCGCCGAAGGTAACCGTCTTGGAGCGAATCTGTTTGATGCCGCCCGACGAGCCAATCGACTGATAGTTGAGACCGACACCGGTGGCTGCCTTGTAAGCCTCTGCCCACTTGGCGTAGATCGGATACGGAAAGGTTGCGCCCGCGCCGGTGATGTCGGCGGCGAGGGCAGGCGTGGCAACTGCGATCGCAGCGCCCGCGATCATCGCGGAGAAAAGCTTTTTGATCATGGCGGAGTATGGAGTGGAAGGTTGCTGGAAGCCCGGCGTCGATCGTTGACACCGGGGCAGAACTGCACGCTAAGGCGCTTTTGTGACAGCTTTGTGACGAACCGCCCGGTGGCGTCCGAATTCCCCTCCAGCGGGCCGGACAACCGGGCCGATGGCCTCGGCGCAGCCGACCTCAGTACACCGCCCGCCCACCCGACAGATCAAACACCGCGCCCGTCGTAAACGAGCATTCCTCGCTCGCCATCCAGGCCACCATCGCGGCGATTTCGCTGATCTGCCCAAAGCGTCCCATCGGGATCTTGGACAGCATGAAATCAATGTGCTGCTGGGTCATCTGGTCGAACATGGGTGTCTTGACTGCCGCCGGCGTGATGCAGTTGGCGCGTAGGCCGGTTTTGGCGGTTTCCTTTCCCAGCGACTTGGTCAGGCCGATGACTGCCGCCTTGGAGGCGCTGTAGGCGGGCGCGTTGGGGTTGCCGTCTTTACCGGCAATTGAGGCGATATTGATGATGCGGCCATAGTCGTTCTTCAGCATTTCGCGCACCACCGCCCGGTTGCACAGAAAAACGCCATTCACGTTCACGTCCATCACCTGCCGCCACGCGGCGGGCTCGTACTGCCAGGTTGTGGCGTTGGGTCCGGTGATGCCGGCGCTGCAAACCAGGATATCGATGCGACCAAAGCCTGCGATCGTGGCGTCGCACGCGCGCTGCACGCTGGCTTCATCGGTGACGTCGGTGGCAAGCGCCAGGTGCGAGCCGCCGATGGCAGGCAACGTGGCGGCGAGCTGCGCGGCAGCACGCTGGTCCAGATCCCACAGGGCGATCCGTGCACCGCTCGCCGACAAGCGGCGGGCGATTTCCGCCCCGATTCCGGAGGCCCCGCCGGTGATCACCGCACAGCGGCCGTTCAGGTCGATGGTATTCATAGTGTCTCCAGCCCCAGGAAGGCATGACGTGGACGGTCGAAAAGCCCGCAACCTTAGCAGCGCTGCCGCAGGGGCGCCAGTCGGGCAGGTGGCCCGCGATTGGACGAGGCCCGCGGCCACAATACTTACGGCCTGCGTGGCTACGCGATAATCGCGCTGTGCGTCGCTCGCGAAGTGGCGGCGTGCGCATACTCAGGAGCCCCGGATGAAAGTTCTCTTTACCGATTACGACATGAAAAGCGTCGAGCTCGAGCGCGAGATTTTTCGTGAGGCCGGCATCGATCTGATCGAGGCGCAGTGTCGATCCGAGGACGAGGTGATTCGGGCAGCCCAAGGCTGCAGCGCGCTCCTGATCCAATACGCGCCGGTGGGCGATAAGGTGTTCGCAGCCTGCCCGGGTATCGGGCTGGCCTCACGAATCGGTGCGGGCTATGACACGATCGATGCGGTTGCCGCAGCGCGTCACGGCGTGTGGGTGTCCAATTCGCCAGACTATGGCGTGGGCGAAGTATCGCTGCATGCGCTTGCCATGCTGCTCGACCTGATCCGCTCGATCAGCCGCTACAACCAGGCGATTGCACAGGGCACCTGGCATTACACCAGCGTGCCGCCGATACCGCGTGCGCAGAACCTGACCGTGGGCGTGTTGGGCCTGGGTCGCATCGGCAAGCGGTTTGCACATTACGCCCAGCCGATTTTTCGCCGGGTGATCGCGCATGACCCGTTTCTGATCGATGGTGATTTTCCGCAGTACGTCGAACGAGTCAGCCTCGAGACGCTCTTCGAGCAGGCCGACGCCCTATCGATTCACTGCCTGCTTAACGATGGGACGCGGGGCCTGGTCAATGAGGCGCTGCTGTCGCGAATGAAACCCGGGTCGTATCTGGTCAACACAGCACGGGGTGCGGTCATCGATATCGACGGGCTGGTGCGTGTGTTGGCCACCAACCGACTGGCAGGCGTGGGGCTCGACGTGTTGCCGGTTGAGCCGATTGCCTCAGGGCATCCGCTGCTCGCGGATCCGCGGGTCCTGCTGTCTCCGCACTCGGCGTTTTACTCGGTGCAATCCGAGGTGGAGCTGCGCCGCAAGGCGGCGCTCAACATCGTGAGCTGGATGCGGTCCGGCCGCCCCGACTATCCGGTGGTCACCGGCACACGACGGCCGCCTGCGCGCTGAGGTCGCTGACAGGGGCTAAGCGACGGGGAGGATCCCGGCGCCCGCCGCGCTGGGCGACGGGCGACCGGGCTGGCGCTTACTTGGCTGCCTTGTACTTGACGATCTTCTGACGCTGGTCACCGAGACCGGCGATGCCCAGCGTGACGATGTCGCCCGCCTTCAGGAAGTTCTTGGTGGCAAGGCCCACGCCCGCTGGCGTGCCGGTGGTGATGATGTCGCCGGGGTAGAGCGTGAAAAACTGGCTGCAATACGAGACCAGCGTTGCGCAATCAAAAATCATGTTCTTGGTGTTGCCGCGCTGCTTGGACTGGCCATTCACATCGAGCCACATGTCGAGTTTTTGCGGATTGCTGATTTCATCGGTGGTGACCAGCCAGGGGCCGATGGGGCCGAAGGTGTCGCAGCCCTTGCCCTTGGTCCACTGCCCGCCGCGCTCGATCTGAAACGCGCGCTCGGAGACGTCGTTACAGAGCACATAGCCCGCCACATGGTTGAGCGCTTCCTTCTTGCTGACGTTGCAGGCGCGTGTGCCGATCACGATGCCAAGCTCGATCTCCCAGTCGGTCTTGGTGGAGCCCTTGGGCATCATCACGTCGTCGTTCGGACCCTGCATGCAGGTGAGCGTCTTGTGGAAAATGATGGGCTCTTTGGGCAACGCGTTACCGGTTTCAGCAGCGTGGTCGGTGTAGTTCAAACCGATTGCCACAAACTTGGTGGCCCCGGTAAACGGTACGCCATAGCGCGGATTGCCGCGAACCAGCGGGAGCTTGGCGGTCTTAACCTTTGCAAGCTTGGCAAGCGCCTTCTGTGACAGCTGATCGGGGCCCAGGTTGGCGATCACGCCGGACAGGTCGCGAAGCTTGCCGTCGGCATCGATCAGGCCGGGCTTTTCTTTACCAGGTTTACCGTAGCGTACGAGTTTCATGCGTTCTCCTTGGTGAGGTCGGGTGAGTGAATTGCCGGTAAATCGGAGTGCAGCCAGAGGCCAGCCAGAGGCCAGGTCATTCATCAGATCGTCATGCCGCCATCAATGCTGAACGCTTGGCCGGTGGCGAATGCGCTTTCATCGCTCGCCAGATAGACGACGATGGGCACCACCTCTTCGGCGCTGGCGAGTCGTCCCATCGGCTGACGGGCTGTGAACATTTTGCGGGCTGCTTCGATATCGCCGAGTTGCGCCATCCGCTGGTGAAGGCTGGGCGTATCGACCGTTCCAGGGCAGATTGCATTGCAGCGGATACGCTGACTGACATAGTCGGCGGCGATTGCCTTGGTAAGCCCGATGACCGCCGCTTTGGTCGTGCCGTAGACCGCCCGGTTCGGCACCCCTTTAATTGACGAGCAGACCGACGCCATGTTGATGATCGAGCCCCCGCCGTTTTCGATCATGGCGGGAAGTGCCGAGCGTATTGTGCGCACCATTGAACGGAGGTTCAGGGTAAGGCTGAAGTCCCAGTCATCATCGCTCGCCTGCAGGATCGTTCCCTGGTGAACAAAGCCTGCGCAGTTGAACAGCACATCAATGGGTGCGATTGAGGCGATCATGGATTCGATCGCGCCCGGCTCTGTGACGTCGAGTTTGCGGACAGTCGGTGCACGGCCGCCCTCAGCGAGCACCTCCTGCCTTAATGAATCGAGCAGATCCTCGCGGACGTCGGTTGCGAGGATGGTTGCGCCTTCGCGTGCCATGGCAATCACCGCAGCGCGGCCCATGCCCTGCGCAGCGGCGGTGACGAACACATGCTTACCTTCGAGTCTGTGAGCCATTTGAGCCAACCAATAAAGGGTCGCTGAGGGGGGTCGAGAAACGCGCGCTAGCGTAGCGCAAATTCCTGATGAGCGTCGAACTGCATTGCAGCAAGGCGCGCGTAAAGCCCACCTGCTGCGGCAAGCGACGCATGCGTTCCCTGCTCGGCGATCCGTCCCCGATCGAGCACCAGGATCCGGCTGGCGCGCCGGACAGTGGCCAATCGGTGCGCAATGACCAGCGTGGTGCGACCGCTGGTGGCGGCCTCGAGCGCAGCCTGCACCTCGCGTTCGCTTTCCGCATCGAGCGCGCTGGTTGCCTCGTCAAGCAGCAGCAGCGCCGGATTGCGAAGCAAGGCGCGTGCGATGGCAATTCGCTGACGCTGCCCGCCTGAGAGGCGCACACCGCGTTCGCCCAGCGGGGTGCGCCAGCGTTCAGGCAGCCGTTCGATGAACTCGAGGGCATGGGCTGCGCGTGCCGCCTCGAAGACCTCGTCATCGGTTGCGTCCAGCCTGCCGTATCGGATGTTGTCCATCACGGTTGCCGAAAAAACCGCGCTGTCCTGCGAGACCAGTCCGATCTGTGATCGCAGCAGAGCAGGCTCGATTCCCCGCAGGTCAAGGCCGTTCAGACGAATGCATCCAGCCTGCGGGTCGCGAAAGCGAAGCAACAACTGCAGCACCGTACTTTTTCCAGACCCAGAGGGACCCACCAACGCGACGGTTTCGCCTGGATCAATTGCAAAGCTCACCGACTCGAGGGCTGGGTGCTGTCGGGTAAGGTAGGTGAAACTGACCTGCTCGAATTCGATTGCGAGTGGCGCTGGGCGAGCCTGACCGTTGCCAGCCGCGGCGGATTCGGTGCGAGCCGTCTGGGTAAGGATCGCAGGTTGAGCGTCGAGCAGTTGCGCCAGTCGCTCGGCGGCGCCCGCGGCCCGCTGCACATCGCCAATCACTTCGGCCAGCGCGCCGATGGCGCCCGCCAGCAACGCAGCGTAAAGGATGAATTGCGCGAGCAGTCCGCCGCTTAAGGTGCCTGCCAGTACCGCACCCGCCCCGGAGCGCAACACAAACACGCGCAACACAAACACGATCACCCCGAAACTGAGCACGATCGCGAGCGCGGTAAGCGCGGCGCGGGCTCTCACCCGTCGCGTTGCCGCTTCGAATGCAAGCTGAGCCGCTTGAGTGAACCGGTTGGCTTCCCAGGTGGTGCGATTGAAGGCCTGAACGATCTGGATCGCCCCCAGTGTTTCGCCCGCCATCGCTGAGGCGTCCGCAATGCGGTCCTGGCTGACCCTGGAAAGCTTTCGGATGCGTCGGCCGATCACAATCACCGGAACCAGCGTGACGGCGAGCAGCCCAATCATGGTGAGCGCGAGCCAGGCCTCGGTGATCAGCATCATGACAAGCGCGCCGGTTCCCAGCACCGCATTGCGCAAACCAAGCGAGATGCTGGTACCGACCAGCGTCTGGATCAGGGCGGTGTCGGTGGTAAGCCGCGATAACACTTCGCCGCTTCGAATCTCATCAAAGAATGCCGCGTCTTGCGAGAGCACCTGGCGAAAGACCGCAGCCCTCAGGTCGGCAGTGACGCGCTCGCCGAGCCACGACACGCTGTAGAAGCGCAGCGCAGTGGCGAACGCGAGCAGCACCGCCACGGCAAACAACGCGATGAAAGGCCCATCGACTGCTTGCCTGCTACCGAACCCCGAGTCAATCAGATGGCGAAAGGCCAGGGGAACCGATAGCGTGGCACAGGCGGCCAGCAAAAGGGCGGCGGCCGCTACCGCGATTCGGCCTCGGTAGGGCGTGACAAACCGAAGTAACTTTCCAAGACCGGAAAAGGAGGGTCGCGTAGCCATTGAATCCTGTGCGCTGGAGCGATTGCTTGTTAGCGCGTATGCGGTTGCCGCGAGTGCGCTCAGGCGCGGGCAAGATAGCACGGTGTGGTTGGCACACTGCAGACGCCACGCAACCAGATTCCGTTCGTACCCAATGTGGTGCTATGTTTGCCGGGCTCAACCCACTCTTTACCGACTTCAGGTGAACTGATGAATCAGCCCGTTACGTTGATCCGCCGGCCGACCCTGCGCTTGAATCCGCACGATGATGTCGTGATCGCCATCCGTCCGGTAGCGGTCGGTACTCGCGTCGACGACGAGGGCATCACCTGCACCGATACGATACCCGCAGGCCATAAGCTCGCCGTGCGGGCGATTGCGCAGGGCGAGCCGGTTCGGCGTTACAACCAGATCATCGGATTCGCCACGCAGGCCATTGCGCCCGGTCAGCACGTGCACGTGCACAACCTGGGCTTTGAAATGTTTGAGCGGCAGTACGCGGTGGGCATTGATCGTAAGCCACTCGAGCGCCCCGCCGAACAGGCAACGTTTTTGGGTTTCCGAAGGCCGGATGGACGCGTCGCGACGCGCAATTACATCGGCGTCATTGCCACCGTGAACTGCTCGGCATCGGTGTCGCGGTTTGTGGCCCAGCACTTCACGCCAGAGGTGCTCGCGCAGTATCCCAACGTTGACGGTGTGGTGCCGATTTCGCATTCCTCAGGATGCGGGATGGACACGCAAGGCGCGGGCATCGATGTTCTACGCCGAACCATCGCCGGGTATAGCCGGCACGTCAATTTCGCAGGCGTCGTGATCATCGGGCTGGGTTGTGAATCGAATCAGATGGATGCGCTTTTTCACGCCCAGGGTCTGGGCGAAACCGAGCAACTCAAGCCCCTGATCATCCAGACCAGTGGTGGTACCCGGAAGACCGTCGAAGCGGGGATTGCGGCGGTCCATGCCATGCTCCCCGCAGCCAATGCGCTGCAGCGCGAACGACTGCCCGCCAGTCACCTCACAGTCGGGTTGCAGTGCGGCGGTTCGGACGGCTATTCGGGCATTACCGCCAATCCGGCGCTGGGCGCCGCCTGCGATCTGCTGGTTGCCCATGGCGGCACGGTCATTCTTTCCGAGACGCCCGAAATTTATGGTGCCGAGCACCTTCTGACCCGCCGCGCAGTCTCTGAGCAGGTGGCCAACAAGCTGATTGAGCGAATTCGCTGGTGGGAGGCGTACACGGCGCGCAATGAGGGCAGCATGGACAACAACCCGTCACCCGGCAATAAAGCGGGCGGGCTCACCACGATCCTGGAAAAGTCATTGGGTGCTGTCGCCAAGGCGGGCACCACCGATCTGGTCGACGTCTACGAATATGCGCAGGCGGTAACCGCGCGCGGTTTCGTATTCATGGACACGCCCGGCTATGACCCGGTCTCAGCCACCGGGCAGGTTGCAGGGGGCGCCAATCTGATTACGTTCACCACAGGTCGCGGGTCGGTGTATGGCTGCAAGCCTGCGCCGTCGATCAAGCTTGCCACCAACACGGCGCTTTACGAGCGCATGCGCGAGGACATGGACATCAACTGCGGACCGATCATCGACGGGTCGGTCAGCGTGGCGCAGAAGGGGCGAGAGATTTTCGATCTCATGCTCAGGGTGGCCAGTGGCGAGCACAGTTGCAGCGAGGCGCTTGGCATCGGAAACGATGAATTCGTTCCCTGGCAGCTGGGCGCCGTGATGTAGGCCGCTTGCCCGCGTGGATGCCCGGTGCACTGGGCCAGCGGGCGCGACATTTTTCCGCTTTCGCCTGACTTGAGTCAGTCATGGTCGCTCAGGGTGTGACGAAAGCCGCAGCGGCGCGCGTTGTCGCTGTCGATACTGGGGGCTTGCCGATTCACTCAACGGGAGCCCCTCATGACCCACGACACGACGCTTGTCTCCGGTGTTACAGACACAGCAGAGCCCGCGCTTGGCTTTGGCGGTGATGCGTTCGATCCGCTGCGTTTGATTGTCGACCCAGCCCTGGCGCTCGAGGCCGCCCGAAGGATGGAGGCGAGCTGCCGAAGCGGCCTTCGATTCTTCAGCGACTTCCGCCGCGTTCGCCCGCTCGATGAGCTTGATGCAGCCGAACTTGAGGGCGATGCCGAAATTGTCGAAGACGATGGCTATTCGGCCTTCGACTCAAGCTTTGATCCGCGCTTTGCCCGCCGCCTGTAAGCCGATCAGTTCACGTTTTCGAAGCCGTACAGTTCGGCCGGATTGTCCACCAGAATCTTTCTGATCAGCGTGTCGTTGCCCGCCCACTGGCACATCAGGTTGTATAGCGTGATCGTGCCGGTTTCGTGGGCAAACGACAGGTGCGGATCGTCGCTTCCCCAGATCAGCCGATTGGGGGCAACCGATGCCAGTGCCTGCATCATGGGTGCAACGTTTTCGTAATGAGGCGGGTTGCGCGAAATCCGGTAAAAGCCCGTCAGCTTTATCCAGCAGCGCCCCGAGCCCGTTTCAAGTAGCTTGAGAAGCTTTTGAAAGCCCGGCTGACCCGGGCCTTCTGCGGCCTGAAACATACCGAGGTGGGCCAGACTGCAATCCGTTTCAAGCTCTGAAATTCGGGGCAGCAGCGCCTCGGTCAGCCAGCCGGGCAGCAAAAAGTCCAAATGCCAGCCGAACTCGAGGCAGCGCTTTTCAAGCAGATTGATTCGCGGCAGCAGCCGCTCGACAAGGCCTTCCTCGCGCGGGTAAATCGGGGAAACGTTGATACGTACCCCGCGTACGTTCTGCCGGCGCAACGACTCGAACAGAGCATCGGGCGCGTCTTCATCGATATCGACGATGCCGCGGCAGGCCGAACCCATTTGCGCCATCGCCTCGAGCTGGAAACTGTTGTCGCGCAGGTAGGCGCTCGGCTGCACAAACACAAACCGCTCGATTCCAATGCGTCTTGCGCGCACCAGATAGTCCTCAAGCGGCGCAAACGGCGGTTGATAGCGCAATTTCGGATCGCGATAGGGAAATCGAGCAGGACCGCCAAAGACGTGGAAATGGCTGTCGCAGGCGAGCGCAGGCGCGGGTGTGGCAGGGTCGATCGTTTCGTTCACGAGATTTACCCGACGACGGTTATTCGGCTTTCACGCCCGCTCGCTCGATCACCTGCTTCCACATGGCGAGCTCGCGGCGGATAAGGTCAGTGAACTCGGCGCCATCGATTCGCACCGCGCGCGCGCCCTGCGAGTCGAGAAACGCTTTCACCTTGGGCTGCTCCATCGCCTTGGCGATTTCCTGTTGCAGGCGTGTAATCACCGGGGCCGGCGTTCCGGCTGGCGCAAGGAATCCAAACCGATACACCACGTCATATGTCGGGTAGCCGGCTTGAGCAAAGGTGGGCAGTTCGGGGAAAGCGGGCGAGCGTTGGGTGCCCGTTACCGCGAGCGGTACGACCCGGTTGCCACGAATATGCCCTGACGCACCACCAAGGCTCGAGACCGTGACGTCGATCTGATTGCCGGCCGTATCGGTGAGCGCCGCCGCCACGCCCCGGAACGGTACATGCGTCATCTCGATGCCTGCCTGCATCAGAAACAGTTCGGTGGCCAGATGCGCCGACGACCCCTGACCCCCTGACCCGAAGGTGAGGCCCTTGGGTTTTGTTCTCGTGAGCGCGATAAGTTCAGCGACGGTCTTTACGCCGAGACCGGTGCGGGCGACCATGACCGCGGGCGCTTCAACGGCAATGGTGACTGGCGTGAAGTCGCGCAGAACATCGTAGGGCAGGGTGCGATAGAGCCCCGGCGAGATGGTGAGCGAGCTGTCGGTAAAGACCAGCGTCTGCCCATCGGGTCGAGCCTTGGCCACTTCGGCTGTACCAATCGTCCCTGCGGCGCCGCCCTTGTTTTCGACCACGAACTGCTGGCCGATCTGGTTAGAAAGCTCTGCGGCGATATTGCGCGCGGCCAGGTCGGTGAGCGCGCCCGGAGCGAAGGGCACCATGATCCGAACCGGTGCCGAGGGCCATTGCGCCGCCGCCAGGGTCGGCAGGGCAAGCAATGAAAGCGCAGCGATCTTTTTACGAAGTGTTGACCAACCGTTCATTCGATGTCTCCTTGCGATTCTGTTTTTGTCAGAGTAATCAGCGATAGCTCCATTGCGCGGCCACTGCACCG
>VGHA01000100.1 GCA_016868375.1 Betaproteobacteria bacterium
TGTTCCTCGATCAACCCGTGCGCCGGCCGATCTCGCTGATCGACAACCCGTCGCGAAACCTTAACCGCCGTATCTTGCCCAACATGTCCATGGTGATCATCTCCTTTTGCCCTGCCCAAAAACGGGCAGGCAGGTTAATCACCCTGGTCAATTTTCAGCGCGCAGCAACAATTTTTACTGGGCGCCAGTATCTAACATTGCGCTTTTTTGTATGTTTTCATAATATACATTAATGATTAATTTTGATCGCATCCTTGGGTTCGAATGGGATCCGGGTAACAGCCGCAAGAGCGAGGTCAAGCACAGGGTGAGTCAGGTCGAGGCAGAGCAGGTCTTCTTCAACCAACCCTTGCTGATCAGCATGGACAGCGCCCACAGTCAGAATGAGGCTCGCTATCTGGCGCTAGGCAAAACCAACCAGGGGCGCGGGCTGGCAGTCGTGTTTACGCTCCGCCAAGACCAAACATTGATCCGGGTGATTTCGGCGCGCGCCCAACATCGCAAGGAGAGGCTGATCCATGACCAAGTCCGCACGTAACGTGAAACCAATACCGAAGTTTCGCTCCGAAGCCAAAGAGCGTGAATTCTGGGAGTCGAAAGAAAACGACGCGACTCAATACTTTGACCCGTCCAAAATGGTGGTCGCTACGTTCAAGAACCTCAAGCCATCGACCACAAGCATCTCGCTGAGGCTCGCGGACAGCTTGCTAGACGGAATTCGCCAACAGGCGAACAAAATGGATGTGCCGTACCAATCGCTGATGAAAATTTGGCTGACCGAGAAGTTGCGAGAGCAGACCGGCCCGGAGAAGTCCGTCAGTAAATGAATGTCCCCCATTCGCTGCCGTGAGGTCGACAACAACACGGCAAGTCGACACCTTAAGGGTTACAATTTGCGGATGATCAAGTCTTTCGACCATAAAGGTCTGGAGCGTTTCTTCTACCGCGGTAGCCTTTCAGGAATTCGAGCCTCGCATGCGAAACGCCTTCGATTGATTCTGGCGCTTCTCGATCAGGCCAAGGTTATCGCCGATATGGACGCACCGGCTCTAAGGCTGCATCCGCTGCGGGGTGAGTTGAAGGGCCTTTGGGCTGTGACGGTTCAGGCGAACTGGCGAGTCACATTTCGGTTCGAGAAAGGAGACGCGTACGTCGTCAATTATTGAGACCACCACTGAAAGGGATCGAGCAAAATGGGAAAGATGTTCAACCCACCGCATCCTGGCGAAATCTTGTCAGGGATGTGGATCGAACCGATGGGGCTCAGCATTACGGCAGTCGCTCAGAGGTTGCGGGTGTCGCGCAAAACCCTGTCCGAAATCGTCAATGGCAAGTCGTCCATTTCACCGGAGATGGCTTTGCGCCTCGAGTTAGCCTTCGGGAAAAGTGCGGCAAGTTGGCTTGGGCATCAGGCCGCCTTCGACTTGTGGAGACTCGAGGAGCGACGTTCGGATCTAGGCGTAGAACCCATAGCTGCATGAACTGGCCGGTTTACCGCGCCACCAGCGGAAACGCATCAGGATTCTTGATCGACGTAACCGCCAAGTCGATATCGAGTTTGGGCCAGTAAAGGTGGTCGGCAGTCGGGCGTTCAACGGTCAAAATCTGGTCGACTGTCGCGTTTCTGAACCACGGGAACTCGGCATAGGGCAGCGCGAGCTCCTCGTCGTCGATGAGGATCCAGATTCCATTTGCCGAAATATGCGTGACCTCAACGGCCGAAGTGTCGATTCCAGGCATGCCTGATCTCCGATAAGTGGCGCTCGACAGCACTTCGGGCTTGTTGATCTACAGCGTCGTTCGGGGCGTTGGTATCTGATAGCGCGTGACCTTTGACTGACGACTCTCGAGTCAGCCCGACGGGTGTAACCCGCTCCCGTGTAGCAAACCTGGTCGCCCAGCCGAGATCACTCCTCCCACCAGACCCAAAGTCCGCCGAGTCTGACGCCATCAACCAGCCAATGCCTCAGCGTAAGTGAAATTGATCCTGACGCCTGCGGCAACTCCAATCGGCGGCCACCGTGAGTAGCACACCGCAGACCTTACTACAGCCGCGTCCCATCAGGTGGAGACAGCGTGGCGTCAGGGTTGACACACCCTGCCCACAGCCCAAGAACGCCCCCTGGAAAAGCAAAGCCCCGCGAGCCGGGCGACCCTGCGGGGCATGAGTGACTGACCAATGATGTCTCAATGGTCGGGGTGAGAGGATTCGAACCTCCGGCCTCTACGTCCCGAACGTAGCGCTCTACCAGGCTAAGCTACACCCCGAAACGGCGAGTATATCAAGTCGCGCCCGAGGGTGCGGTGCCATGGTCGCTGACCGTGCTGTCAGACCATTACCCCTGTCCCAGGCTCGTTCGCGAAGAAGATGGCCGGTGGAATCCACCCTTCTCTGCGGGGAAACCAGCATCGGAACCCCCATCGACTTCAGTTAATCTCGCCACCTACCCCCAGGCAGCGATCGGGCTTTAGTTGAGTATAAAAATCAGGGAACGTTCGCGATACACTCCAAAGGTTTTCGATGGACACATCGCCGCACACCAAGATGAAACCCACTATCGCCCTGTTTACTGGAGACCCCGCGGGTATCGGTCCCGAACTGGTCGAGGCGCTCCTCTCCAATCCGGCCACCCACACGCGCGCTGAAGTCCTGTTGATCGGTCAGCGAAATCAGTTACGCACGCCTGACTGGGTGCGGTGGCATGACTGGGACGGCGCCTATGCGCCCGCATTCGAACGCGCCCAGGCGCGTGCTGATAACGGCCGCTTCATGCTGAAGGGATTG
Source organism: Betaproteobacteria bacterium (assembly GCA_016868375.1). GTDB lineage: Bacteria > Pseudomonadota > Gammaproteobacteria > Burkholderiales > Burkholderiaceae_E > SYIM01. The sequence continues at coordinate 2,786 of VGHA01000100.1, forward strand.
GAGACCGGCGCGCGATTAGCCGTCTGCGGACAAGCCGATGCCTTTTGCTTCGCGCCTCTGAACAAAAGCGCGCTGAGAGCCGCAGGCATGCATGAGGAAGACGAGTTACGTTGGTTTGCTCAGTTGCTGAATTTCGAAGGCGTCTGCGGCGAGCTTAACGTGCTTGAAAATCTCTGGACCGCGCGTGTGACCTCGCACGTGGCGCTACGCGACGTCAGCCAGCTGATCTCGCCTGAAGGCGTCGCCAATGCGATTGGCATGATCCATCGCGCACTGGTCTCTGCCGGCAAAGCCAAACCTCGTATTGCCGTGTGCGGCCTCAATCCGCACAACGGCGATAACGGAAACTATGGTGACGAAGAGAGCCGCCTTATTTCGCCTGGCGTGAAGTTGGCAGCCGAACGCGGCTTCGCCGCCGAAGGTCCTTTCCCGGCCGACACCGCATTTGTTCGCGCTTTGCGAGCCGACCAACGCTACGACGGGGTAGTCACCATGTACCACGATCAGGGGCAGATCGCGATGAAGCTCATGGGTTTTGAGCGCGGCGTGACCGTTCATGGCGGTCTACCCATCCCCATCACGACGCCTGCCCACGGAACCGCCTACGACATCGCCGGTGCTGGCACGGCCAACCCCGGGGCGATGATTAACGCATTCGAGTTGGCCTGCCGAATGGGATTAAGTCACTGCCAGGCCCGCGCCTGACGGCCAGAGCCTGCCCGGCGCACCGAAGCCTTTCAGCCCAAACGTCATCACTCCGGAACCCCGGTTTTACCAAGGAGCATCACCATGCATCGCAAGCGCTTCTTAGTTGCCTTGATCTCGACTGCTTTCTGCCTGGCCCTGCCCGTTGCGGCCCAAACGCCCTATCCCTCCAAGACAGTGCGTCTCATGGTGGGCGCCGGCGCTGGCGGAGGAACCGACATCATCGCGCGCATGCTGGCTGAAAAGTTTGCTGAAGGATTCAAAGGCACATTTGTGGTCGAGAACCGTCCGGGCGCATCAAACACGATTGCCGCCGATATGACAGCCCAGGCGACTGCCGACGGTCATACATTGCTGGTAGCCACCAACACCGGGCAGGCGATTGCACCGCATCTGATCAAACTCTCCTTCGATCCCCTGAAAGACCTGGTGCCCATAGGGCTGATTGTGACAGTGCCCAACGTGCTGGTGGTCGGTTCGCAGGTGCCTGTCAATAACGTCACTGATCTGGTGCGGGCAATGAAGGCTCAACCGGGGCTGTTCAAGTACGCCTCATCGGGTGTGGGCAGCACCCAGCACATCGCGGGCGAGGCCTTCGATGCAGCGGCAGGCACCAAAAGCGAACATATCCCCTACAAGGGCAGCAGCCAGGCCCACCTCGACATCATTGGCGGCACCGTACAGATGATGTTTGACACCACCTCATCGGCAATGGCCCAAATCAAGGCTGGAAAATTCAAACCTCTCGCGGTGACGACACCTTCGCGCTCGCCCCAGCTGCCCGACGTGCCCACGCTATCCGAGGCCGGCGTCCGCGGAGCGGACATGAGTACCTGGTATGCGCTTTACGTCACCGCAGGCACCCCTGCGGATGTTACCGCCCGGCTGCAGGCCGAACTCGCGCGCATCCTTAAATTGCCGGACGTCGAGTCCAGACTCAAGGGCCTGGGCGGTGAGGTCTCGAACCTGACGCCAGCTCAGTTTTCAGAACTCAATCGACAAGAATTTGAGCGGTTTGGCAAACTGATCCGCCAGGCGGGGATCAAGCTGCAATGATTCGGGCGGGGTCTAATCCCTCCTACCCGTATTTTATTCTCCAATAACCAGGGCCAGCACGCGACATCATGCCGATCATCAAAATCAACGGCGTTGCCTACGAACTCGATACGCTGGCCGATGAGGCCAAGGCCCATCTCCGTTACATGGCGTTCATCGACTCCGAAATGGAGCGACTGTCCATGCGCGCCGACACGCTGAAGCTTGCGCGCGACGAGGTCGGTCGCCGGCTGGACCGGGCGCTGTTGCGGGAAACGATTGCAGGCTTATCGCCCGAGACAGCACTCAAACCCGAGCCACCCGCACAGTCGTGACAACCAACGTCACAACGCGAGCAACGCCCGAGCCTCGTGAACTGGTTGCGTGGCTCCAGCACACGCGGAGTCAAAAAGGGTTGAGAGCCGCACGAGAGGCGTTACTCCCGCTTCATCGCCGCCATCCGGATAACCCTGCGATCTCCGAGTTGTTCGACTGGCATGACGCGTGTTGGTGGCAGCCACTCAGGTTCGGCTGCATTTCTCTCGAACGTCAGGCAGCGGAGCATTTTGAGTTTGTCTGGACCCTCGCCCTCGACACCGACTTCTCATCGAAACTCGCCCAGTTTCCTGGGTTTCCAACCCCAAAAGAACTGCTCGAAGAATTAACCACCAACGAGCAAAGCCTCGTTCCCGAAATCAACGCAATTCATTGGGTCGTATTCAGAGACGGCACTCCGATCGGGCTCGCTGCAATCGTCAACATCAATTTCCTGCACCGGGTTGCAACGCTCTCTCTTGGGGTTCTGCCCGGCCACGACAGATCGATGGCGGTAGCCGATGCATTTTGTGCAAGTCTGATGTTTGCCTTCAACTGCCTCGGCATGAACAAAGTGCAAAGCCGCGTATCGATATCCAACGACCATGCGACGCAACTGCAGAAGCGCTTGGGGTTCACCGAAGAGGCTTGCCTCAAGCAGGAGGTCTGGGCCGAATCTGACAACCGCTATCAGGATCTGATTGCGCTTTCGATGCTGCGCGATGAGTTCGCAACGAACAAAGTGCTGCAGCGGCAGATTCGCCGGCGTCATGACCCCATGCTCGATCAAACGCGCGCCTGGCCTCGCCATCCGCTCAGGCAGCTTCGCGTCTGAGCCGGCGCGCTTACCAATACAGCTTCCAGCCCGTTTCGTCGCGCAGCGCATGGCCCTGGAGCATGATCCGGGGAATCGCCTCACCATTCGGATTGATGACGGCCTGATGCAGGCTCAGCCCGCTGTGAATGGTCATTTTTCCAAGCTGATAGGGATAGACCTGTGACTGCTTCTCCGAATGCCAGATCCGAAGCGCAGCCCCGCCCGGCATCGAGATCGGCAGCGTAAAAGTCAGCACCTGACTGGGGTCAGGGTCGACGTTTGTGAAAACCCGTTGGAACTGAAGGTCCACGTGTTTGCTTGCGATGTCAGTGAGAAACGCGGGGTGCGGCAGATGGATGTGAAACCCCGGAACCGCAGCGCGGCCCCCCGGGCACGTTGCTGGCACGCCGGTTGATGCCGCGAGCACGTCACAGCACCGGTCGAACAGGGGCCCGAAGTGTTCACTGAGCAGCCGATTATTCCACTGCCGATACGACTCAACCCGATAGGGCGCATTGGGCTCAGCGGGAGAAGCGTCGCAATAGGCGGCAAGCCCCAACGTATAAAAAGGCAGGTCGGGGTCGCGACGGCTCCAGTGCGACTTCAGCGCGAGCACGCGCCCGGACCAGACACTGCATTCGCCTGCATCGAGCACATCCAGCAAGACAATCGGGCAGGACCCTGTTTCCAACATGACGGTGGGAACCTCTTGCGGGTTTAGACTTGCCGGTCTTGTGCGTGCTTCGTTGCGCACATTGAGCGGTTGCGATCGCCGGCGGCGTCCGGCACTCTAATGAACCGCTGCAATTTTCGCTCAAGAATCGTACGACCAACGCCATGCAAACGGAACCCGATAGCCAGCCGCTGGAACCTTACCGGCCCGGCTCGCCTTCCCTCGTAAAGGAACCAGCGTTTTGGCACCAGGAACTTCACCGTGTTCCCTGGTGTGTTGAACTCAGGCAGCAAGCCGATGCGGTTCGACATGAGGTCTTGGGCTTCATCGCGAAGTTCAAGCCATTCATGCCCTATCCGAAGTACGAGATCCCGGATTTCGAAAGCCTTTATGACAATACCTGGGACGCTTTTCCTCTGTCGATCTTTCAGGGCGAACACATCGAGCTCTCCAAGGCAAGACTCTCGATGAACATCGAACCGTTGGTTCGCATGTTCCGCAGCAAGCTTCCGACTGTCTCGGGCCTGGTCGCGAAGCTTGAGCAGGAAGGCGTTCTAAGAAATGTCTTTGTCAGCCGTCTGATTCCAGGCTCGATCATCCATCCGCATCGTGGCTGGACATCCGAATTCCTGCGAATTCATCTGTGCCTGCAGAATGACCCCGGCTGCACCATCACGGTCGGTGACGAAACACGCACCTGGAAGCAGGGTGAACTGCTGGCATTCAAGGATGGCGGGCCTTACCCGCACTCGGTCGAGCACCGCGGAACGTCCGAGCGAATCATCATTTCGCACGATATCAAGATTGACTATTTGTCGCGCTTTATCCCGGAGCTTGTGACAAGGGCGCTCGACTGACGCTGCGCGCGATATCAAGAACGGCGTCATGCGCCTGTCTTCGAATATGTCGTTGCAGTACCCGGTTGGTCACAAACTCCTCTCGCAGCAGCGCAATCTGAACCAGGTCTTTGTACTGCTCGAACTCGATGTCCCAGATTGCCTGCCGAAGGATGCCCTCGCGACGGAACCCAAGACGCTCCTGTTGGAGCGCAATCGATTCGTTGCTTGCGTAGATCAATCCCTGAACTTTGTTCAGTCCCAGGCAGTTGAATGCAAAGAGCAGGCTTGCGCAGTAAGCATCGCCCACCAGAAACGACACATCAAACCCGGGTAGCACACCCATGATCTGCTCTGCGGTCCGATTTTTGAAGTTGATGTTGACGAACATGGAGAGCCCGATCGGAACATCCTCTCGAAACACGATCCACTGAATCGTTTGGCGCTCGGGAATCAGCGACACCACGTCCTGGTTCAAGGTGTCCATCAATTCGCTGGCGGTGAGTTCGGCTGGCACCTGCTTCAGGCGGCGCGCGAACTCCCGGTTCTGGACGACAGACCAGACGAAATCAAAGTGCTCGGGGCCGCGTCGTTCGAGACGGATTCCGCCGAAACGAAACGGCTGCCACCACAGCGGATCGTTCCATTGACTGAGCTCAGCAAGCGACGCGTTGGCCGGATAGCGCTGGCAAAGGGCCTGCAATGCCAGGTGAGCCGCCTCCGCCCCCTCGCTCTGTCGCAGTCGCGACACCCACGCCGATACCGCGCGCAGATCAGGAGACACTGAGTCGACCAAAGCATTCATGGGGTTTCCGGATCGAGGCTTGCCAGTGGGTGGCAGCGCGCAGACCCTCACGCTGACACGGCCGTGTTGCGGAGAGGGATCTCGCCCCGCGGTTCCCGGCGCCGAGACTATAATCGCCGTTTTACTTCTGGCCAACCTTGCGCGCCGCATCGGTCGCTACGTCACGTTTCAGCGGATGAACCCTACCGATCTGTTTCCGGCGCTGGCACCCGACCTCGAGGCAACCGATCGGATGATCCGACGCAGCCTCGCCTCCGAGGTGGTGCTGGTCGGCACCATCTCCGATTACATCATCGGCTCGGGCGGCAAGCGAATCCGCCCGCTTATGCTGCTGGCGGTATCCCGTGCGCTCGGCTACACCAACCCGGCGCAGCATCACCATCGTCTGGCAGCCGTCGTCGAGTTCATTCATACGGCCACGCTGCTCCATGATGATGTCGTGGATGAGTCCGATCTCAGGCGTGGGCGTAAAACCGCCAATTCTGCGTTTGGAAACCCGGCCGCAGTGCTTGTTGGAGACTTTGTTTACTCGCGCGCCTTCCAGATGATGGTCGAGGTAAACGACATGCGGGTCATGCAGGTGCTCGCAGATGCCACCAACGTGATCGCCGAGGGTGAAGTGTTGCAGCTCATGAACTGCCACGATCCCGACACGGATGAAGCGCGATATCTTCAGGTCATCCGATTCAAGACCGCGAAGCTGTTTGAGGCAGCCGCCCGGCTGAGCGCCATTCTGTGCCACGCCCCCGCCAAGGCAGAAGAGGCGGCAGCGGCCTTCGGACGACATCTGGGCACGGCCTTTCAGCTGGTCGACGACGTGCTCGATTACAGCGGTGACACCGCCGAGATCGGCAAGAATGTCGGAGATGACCTGCGCGAGGGCAAGCCCACGCTGCCGCTCATCCATGTGATGAGTCACGGGTCTGGCACCGACCGCCAATTGATCAGAACGGCCATTGAACAAGGTGGCGACGTGGCATTCGAAGACGTGGTCGCGGCCATCCGCCGAACCGGCTCACTCGAGTACGCGCGCGCCATGGCGCTCACTGAAGCGGATCTCGCGCTACAGGCGGTCAAAACCATGCTGGCTGGATCGCAGGCAAACGCCTTCAGCGACGTGCTGATGAAATTGCCGGCGCTCGCCGTTGAGCGCGCCCACTAAGCAGCCGCAGTTTTATCGGGGCGCAGGATTCGGGGTAGGACCGGGAGCAGGCCTGGGTGCAGGCCTGCGCTGTACCGCAGGTTGACCATAGTCAGTCACTGCTCCAACCACCCGGTCATCGGTATCGAGCATCAGGACGTCAGTGCCAGCCCTCACATATCGTCTACCGCTTGGCGCGGGGCCCAGTCGCTCGGACAGAATATTGGGCAGATCGCGCGCCTGCCCGGCAAGGTCGCGCGGCAACGGTTCACCAAACCTCCAGGGTTTGTCGGGCACCTGCGACTGACACCGCCCGTTGCGTGCAATCAGCCCCACCGGGCACTCTCCAATCTCGTACGACTGCGAGAAGTACTCGCTGACGGCGCGTCGTTGCGCGTCGCTGAAGGCGCCCAGCGAAGCGCCGCCACCCGAGTCGGCCGGGCCGCCCCCTGAACCAGAGTCCGTTCGGTCACCCTGCCGGATGCTGATCATTCCGACCGGCGGCATCAGCATCGACCCACCCGGTTGAAGAATAGGGCGCGGTGGTTCGGTGCGGATAGACTCAACGCCAGGCTGAAACGTGCGTGGCATGGGCTCATACAGTTGTCTCAATAGCGACGGGTCAGCCTGCGCCTGGGCCTCGATGGCTGTGTCGATCATGCCCATCAATTCAGCCGAATCCGCTGTTCCAAGCCAGGCGGCTCTGTTGGACCCGATCAGTCCGAGTTTCTCGGCTGAACAGCCCACCAGGTTGCGCTGCAGCCACTGGCGAGCCAGCGCCGCGCGCTCGGTGGGGTTGTGAGTATCTAGCGCAAGTGCCCGGAATTGAGCGATCAGACATGGCGCGCCGGGAACTGCGGGTGGGCGTGGCGCCGCGGCCCCCGGAGCGGCTGTGGCTGGGGCCGCCGCAGCCGCGGTCGCGGGCGTTGGCGTCGCGCCGGTGGCCGCGGCCGGTACAGCGGGCTGAGCTGGCGCGATGCCAGGGGCGCACAAGCCCATCAGGCCTGCGCACAAAACGCTTGCAAGGAAAGCAGGGCGACGATATGCGGGTTTCATGGGGGATTGGGCGTTGTTTCGAGGGAACCGATGCTCGCCATGAAGGAGTCGGGTTGACCGCCATTGACTTGAGGAGCCCCGGGGCAACAGCCGGGTAATTTGGGGGCCATCCTTCATCGGAGATGCCTTGCGCTGGGTTTTTTTGACTCTCCAGCCCGAGTTTGCGATAATTTTCGGTTCTCTCCCCCGAGAGACCCCTCTAAATCAGTCACTTACCTTCAACACTAGAGGCTCATCCATGTACGCGGTCATAAAAACCGGCGGCAAGCAGTACAAAGTCAGCGCCGGCGACAAGATCAAGGTAGAACAGATGCCAGCGGACATCGGAGTCGAAATCACGATCGACCAGGTTCTGGCGGTTGGCAACGGCGAGCAAATCGCCGTGGGCACACCGTTGGTAGCGGGCGCAACGGTTTCGGCGAAGGTGCTATCGCATGGTCGGCACGACAAAGTGCGCATTTTCAAGATGCGTCGACGCAAGCATTATCAAAAGCGTCAGGGTCATCGCCAGAACTACACCGAAATTCTCGTGAGCAGAATCGCTTCATCGCTCGGCGAGGCCTTGGCGCAAGCCCCCGCCCAGTAACCGGAGATCATTCATGGCACAGAAAAAAGGCGGCGGCTCTACGCGCAACGGTCGCGATTCCCAGCCAAAAATGCTTGGAATCAAAGCCTACGGCGGCGAAACCGTGTCGGCCGGTTCCATCATCGTTCGTCAGCGCGGAACACAGTTCCATCCTGGCGAAAATGTTGGACTGGGCAAAGACCACACGCTTTACGCTCTCATCGAAGGCAAGGTTGAGTTCGCGGTGAAGGGTGCTGCGCGTCGGCGCACCGTGCGGATCGCTCCGCTTCAGTAAGCGGCACAACCCGTTGCTCCGGAAGCCCCGCATCAGCGGGGCTTTTGTTTCTCGTCTGCTGCCAGGCACCCAGTCCATCGATGAAGTTCGTTGATGAAGCCCGTATTGAAGTCGCCGCCGGCAATGGCGGCAACGGCGTCATCTCGTTTCGTCGCGAAAAATTCATCCCGCGCGGTGGGCCCGATGGTGGAGATGGCGGCCGAGGCGGCAGCGTCTGGGCGGTCGCCGATCGCAATATCAATACGCTGGTGGACTACCGATACGCCCGGCGGCATGAGGCGCGCAACGGCGAAAACGGACGCGGCTCCGACCAGTACGGCGCCGCCGCCGACGATATACGGCTTCGAATGCCCGTGGGAACCGTCATTCACGACGAGGACACCGGCGAGCTAATCGCCGATCTGGCCCATGATGGCGATGTGGCGTTGCTCGCCCGCGGCGGTGACGGGGGCCTGGGCAACATCCACTTCAAATCAAGCGTGAACCGGGCACCGCGGCGCGCCACACCGGGCCGTGAGGGCGAGCAAAGAACGCTCAAACTCGAACTGCGGGTGCTTGCGGATGTGGGGCTGCTTGGAATGCCGAATGCTGGCAAATCCACCCTGATTAGCGCCATCAGCAATGCAAAGCCCAAAATCGCCGACTATCCATTCACCACGCTGCATCCGAATCTGGGCGTCGTACGCGTCGCACCCGAAAAAAGTTTCGTCGTGGCCGACATACCAGGCCTGATCGAAGGTGCTTCGGAAGGCGCAGGGCTGGGCCATCAGTTTTTGCGTCACCTGCAGCGTACCGGGCTGCTGCTGCACATGGTTGATATGTGTCCGCCCGACACCGAGGCCGATCCTGCGCGCGACGCGCGAGCCATCCTGCGCGAATTACGTACCTACGATTCCTCGCTGTACGACAAGCCGCGCTGGCTGGTTCTGAACAAGATCGACATGATTCCCGAGGCAGAGCGCGCTGACCGGATCAGCGACTTCATCAAGCGCTTCCGTGGTCGAGGCCGCTCTGCGATTCCTGTCGACACCAGCCGGGTGTTTCCATTGTCCGCGCTCACGCGCGAGGGCTGCCAGGCACTGTGCTGGGCCATTCAGGAGCACCTCGAATCGATCCGTCCGGACCAGGACAAGGAGCGCGACGTGCGGTTTGACGAACCACAGGAATCGGGCGCAACGCCTGTTGGCGTTGTGCAGACGCCCACTCGGCCACGACCAGGCCGCAGTCGTTCACAGCGCTGACGGCGTCGGAGTCTGTCGGTGAGTGCCGGTCAACCATCGGATCAGACGGGGGCTTACTGCGCCGCAGAAAGCCCCGGCGCGGCGTTGAGCCACTCGGCTGATTCGCTCGCGTTGAGCACCGCAGACACGATTCGGGTGGTTGCCAATGCGCGCCGAATCGTCGTCAAGGTGGGCTCCAGCCTTGTCACCGACGAGGGCCGCGGATTGGATCGGGCCGCCATTGACCGATGGGGCGCCGAAATTGCGGCACTGCGTGCTGCGGGCAAGCAGGTGGTGGTCGTCTCATCCGGTGCAGTGGCCGAGGGCATGAAACGACTCGGCTGGACCCGTCGGCCCAGTGAAATGCATGAGCTTCAGGCGGCCGCAGCCGTGGGCCAGATGGGTCTTGCGCAGGTCTACGAAAGCTGTTTTTCAGAGCATGGACTGCAAACGGCTCAGGTACTCCTCACCCATGAGGACCTCGCCGACAGGCGTCGATACCTGAACGCACGCTCCACGCTGCGAACGCTGCTCGAGCTTGCGGTGGTCCCCATCATCAACGAAAACGACACGGTCGTGACCGACGAAATCAAGTTCGGCGATAACGACACGCTGGGCGCCCTCGTCACCAACCTCATCGACGCCGACGTGCTGGTGATCCTCACCGACCAGCAGGGTCTCTACACCGCTGATCCACGCAAAGACCCAGCGGCTACGCTGCTGCCCGCCGTCCGGGCTGGCGACCCGCGCCTCGAAGCCATCGCAGGCGGCACCGGTTCCTCGATCGCCAGAGGCGGCATGATCACCAAGGTGCGCGCGGCTCAGCGCGCAGCCCGCGGCGGTGCAAGCACGGTCGTGGCCTCCGGGCGACTCGATAGCGTGCTGAAACGGCTCGCAGCAGGCGAGTCAATCGGTACGCAATTTGTGGCCGATATTCCGCGCCTTGCGGCCCGCAAGCAGTGGATGGCCGATCATCTGCAACTCCGAGGTTCGGTCACAGTGGATGACGGCGCCGCGCGCGCGCTGCGTGCTGAAGGCCGAAGCCTGCTGCCCATCGGGGTTGTAGAGGTCCAAGGCGATTACGAGCGCGGCGAAGTCATTGCCATTCGGGATCATCAGGGCGAAGAACTCGGGCGGGGCCTCAGCAACTACTCGTCATCAGACACGCGACGCATCATGCGCCGCGCTTCATCCGAGATTGAAGCGATTCTCGGGTACATCGAAGAGCCCGAGCTCATCCACCGCGACGATCTGGTGCTTCGCTGACCTACGCAGGCCGCGCAGCGAAGCAGGGGCGAGAACGACCCTGCGCGACCGAGACGGGCCCGATCGACACCCCGCTACGCCCTCGGCTACCATCGACCTGAATGACCGCCCGGACGGCTTTCCGGGCTGTGGTACGGGGAGAGCTCTCAATGCTTGGCGTTTGCCTTTATGCCGGAACCGCCGGCCATTCAACCTGGTTCAGTAGCGACCTCGGCGACAACTGGATCCATCCCAACAGCCACTCCGGGATGTATACCGAGGCGCGGGTCTGGTGCTTCAGTAGCCACGCTGCTGATCCCGACACGCTGTATGCCGGATCCGACATGGGCTTATTCCGTTGGAGCGAGGCTGCACAGGCGTGGCATGCCATGCCCTCGCCGATGGCTGATATCTGGTCCATCGCCCAGGATCCACAAGATGCCCGCGTGATGATCGCTGGCACGCGTCCCGGCGCCCTGTACCGGTCAATCGATGCCGGGCTTAGCTGGCAACAATGCGACACGCCAGGGGTCAAGGGCTTCTCGGAGGTCAATCGCGGCCCGACCCGGGTCACGCAGATTCTGTTCGACCCATTTGATCGCGGCACGGTTTGGGCGGGTATCGAGATTGGCGGCGTCTGGCGCAGCACGGATGGCGGGCTTCATTGGACCTTCCTTGATCAAGGCCTGGTCTCAGGCGATATTCACGGTATCGCGGTCGTTCGTGAAGCGGACGGAACCAAAGCAGTGCTTGCAACGACCAATAAAGGCCTGCATCGAAGTCGCGACAACGGCGCAAGCTGGGTCCACGAAAAACTTGACTCGCCCTGGCAATACTCGCGCGCAGTGCTCACCGCACCAGACGGGCAGACGCTCTACCTCACCAACGGTAACGGTCCGCCTGGCAGCGCCGGCCGATTACTAAAAAGCCGCGATGCGGGCCATCGCTGGGAAGAGGTGTCGTTACCGGGCACGCTGAACAGCACGCTCTGGTGTGTGGCCACGCACCCTGCCGACCCCCAGCTGCTGTTCACCTGCACCAACCTCGGCCAGGTGTTTCGCAGCACCGATGGCGGAGAACACTGGACACGACTCGCTCGTGAGTTTGGCGAGATTCGAGCGCTGCACTGGCGCCCTGCGCCACAGGGCAGGCAATCCGGTGCAGTGGCCGCGCAATGGAGCTATCGCTGATTACTCTGACAAAAACAGAATCGCAAGGAGACATCGAATGAACGGTTGGTCAACACTTCGTAAAAAGATCGCTGCGCTTTCATTGCTTGCCCT
>VGHA01000101.1 GCA_016868375.1 Betaproteobacteria bacterium
AGATTCGCGCACACGCGCCTCGGCCTCGGGAAGCGTGTCGGCGAACTGCGCAGTGACGGCCGCCTGGGTCTCGGACTGCTGCTGTTCATGCGCCAGTCGTTCGCGAGCCGCTTCTCGCTCAGCCTCTGCATTGTCCAGGAGCGTTCGCGCGCGATTCGCCTGCTGCTCGAGCGAATCGAGCCGCTCACGAAGTTGCCCCTGAGTCTGCGCGACCACGCGGATATCGGACTCAAGCCGTGCAACCTCTGCATTGACGTCGTAAAGCCGCCCCTGCGCCGCATGAACCTCATCACCGGCTGCGTAATGTGCGGCGCGTACCGACTCGAGTTCGGTCTCGAGCCGGCGCAGCAGCGCCTGTCGCTCCTCGATGGCAGTAAACGCTGCCGCGATCTGCGCGGCGATCCGCGTCTGCTCAGCCAGCGCATCATCACGCCGCAGTATCCAGAGCATCCGCTGCTTGCCGTCGCGGTCGGACTCGAGCTCGCGATAGCGCGCAGCAAGTTCAGCCTGCCGCTCGAGCCGCCCGATCTGGTCGTTCAGCTCAAGGAGAATGTCTTCAACGCGGGTGAGGTTTTCGCGGGTGTCTGACAGCCGCCCTTCTGTCTCGCGCCGGCGTTCGCGGTAGCGCGACACCCCCGCCGCTTCCTCGAGGAACACCCGTAATTCTTCGGGGCGCGATTCGATGATTCGAGAGATCGTTCCCTGACCGATGATCGCGTACGCCTTGGGACCCAGGCCTGTGCCCAGAAACAGGTCATGCACATCGCGCCGCCGAACAATCTGGTTGTTGATGGAATAGATGGACTGGCCATCCCGCTCCAAGACGCGCCGCACCGATAGTTCGGCGAATTGGCCCCAAGAGCCGCCAATGCGCCCCAGCGAATTGTCAAAGACAAGCTCGACCGATGCGCGAGCGGAGGCTTTGCGCGAGGTGCTGCCGCTGAAAATCACATCCTGCATGGACTCGCCACGCAGCTCGGACGCCTTGGTCTCTCCAAGCACCCAGCGGACCGCGTCAATGATGTTCGACTTACCGCAACCGTTGGGGCCTACGATGCCGACCAGCTGCCCCGGCACCTCAAACGAGGTTGGCTCCACGAACGACTTGAACCCTGACAACTTGATCTGTTTGAGTCGCACCCGTACTCCCGGCGGAATAAAAGGTCGGGCCGGAATCGGACGGCCATCCCCTCCTATAATACTACCCAACCCGCCAGGGCAGGCCGTCCAATTTTCAAGAATTTGCTTTTAAAATGCCGTCTAAACCTTCAAAAAAAATAGATATTTTTAAGAATCCCAATCCTGAGCGAGACTATCTCGTTCATTTTGAGATTCCCGAATTCACCTGTCTCTGCCCTCTGACGGGACAACCCGATTTCGCGCTGCTGGTTATTGACTACATACCCGACCGTAGCAACATTGAACTCAGGTCGCTGAAGCAGTACATGTGGTCATTTCGCGATGAAGGTGCATTTCATGAGGCCGTCACGAATCGCATCCTGGATGACCTGGCCAAGGCCATCAAACCCCGATTCATGCGCCTGACCGCGCGCTGGTACGTCAGGGGCGGAATCTTCACCACCGTCGTGGCTGAGCACCGCAAGCGCGGATGGAAGGCATCGATTACGCTTGAGCCACCAGCCGCCAACGGCGCACCTCCATCGTTTCGTTAAATTTCAATTACTTAAAAATTCATTTTGAACCGATTTCTTAGCCAGCTGCAGCCCTACCCCTTTGAGCGATTACGGTCACTTCTCAGCGGTGTAACGCCTGCTGCAAACCACTCCGCCATCAGCCTGTCCATTGGTGAGCCGCGGCATCCCACGCCCGCACTGCTGGTTGACGCGCTGCGGGAAGCCACCGCAGGCTTGGCCGTTTACCCCCCGACGGCGGGCAGCCCGGCGCTGCGCGAGGCGATCTCTCAGTGGATCGGTCAACGATACCGGATTCCGTCACCTGACCCCGCCACCCAGGTTCTGCCGGTCAATGGCTCTCGGGAGGCGCTGTTTTCCTTTGCGCAAACCCTGCTTGACCCGGCCACTGGCGCCTGGGTTGTCTGCCCTAATCCCTTTTATCAGATCTACGAGGGCGCGGCACTGCTTGCCGGCGGTCGCACCTGGTTCGTCAACCAAACCGTCGAAACCGGCTTTCGCTGCGACTTCGACTCGGTTCCAGACGACGTGTGGCGGGGCTGTCGGCTGCTGTTCACGTGCTCGCCGGGAAATCCGACCGGGGCAGTCATGACCCTGGATGACTGGCGAAGGCTGTTCGAGCTGTCGGACAGGCACCAGTTTGTGATCGCATCCGACGAGTGCTATTCCGAGATTTATTTCGATGAAGACAAACCGCCGCTGGGTGCGCTGGAGGCGGCCCGAAAGCTGGGACGGGATGACTACCGTCGCCTGATGGTGTTCTCCAGTCTCTCCAAGCGCTCGAATGCACCGGGGTTGCGCTCGGGCTTCGTTGCCGGAGACGCCTCGCTTATCAAACCCTTCCTTCTTTATCGCACCTACCACGGGGGCGCGATGAGCCCCACGGTTCAGCAGGCTTCGATCGCGGCATGGAACGATGAATCGCATGTCGCCGCGAATCGACAGATGTACCGCGAGAAACTCGACTCCGTCACGCCGGTTATCGCTCGCGTGCTCGCGGTGGAGAAACCAGAGGCCGGATTCTATCTATGGGCCCGCGTACCCGACGGTGACGACCAGGCGTTCTGCCGACGGCTTCTCACGGAATATAATGTGCTGGTTTTGCCGGGAAGTTTTCTAGCCCGGGAGCAGCACGGTATCAACCCTGGCCGCGGTTACGTCAGGCTGGCACTGGTGGATGGACATCAGCAGTGTCTTGAGGCCGCCCAGCGAATCGAGCAGATGCTGTCACGCTGAACCGGTTTCACCCCTCCCCCAACTTAAATAACATTCCCCCGATGAACGCACTTCAGCAGACGATTGAACAGGCGTGGGACCGCCGCACCGACCTGAGCCCCCGGTCCGCGCCAACCGAGTTTCGCCAGGCGGTCGATCAGGCGATCGCAAAACTTAACGACGGATCGTTTCGCGTCGCCGAGAAGATTGACGGGCAGTGGGTCACGCACCAGTGGCTGAAGAAGGCTGTGCTGCTGTCATTCAGGCTCGAAGACAACGTTCCGGTCTCCGCTGGGGATCTCCAGTTTTATGACAAGGTTCCAACCAAGTTCGCCAACTGGTCAGCGGACGATTTCGCGGCAGCGGGTTTTCGCGTTGTTCCCCCCGCGGTTGCGCGGCGAGGCGCGTTCATCAGTCGGAACGTCGTTCTGATGCCGTCATACGTGAACATTGGCGCCTGGATTGGCGAAGGCACGATGGTCGACACCTGGGCAACCGTCGGTTCGTGCGCCCAGATCGGTGCAAACGTGCATCTGTCTGGGGGCGTAGGCATCGGCGGCGTGCTCGAGCCGCTGCAGGCCAATCCCACCATCATCGAAGACAACTGCTTCATCGGCGCGCGGTCTGAGATCGTCGAGGGCGTCATCGTCGAAGCCCACTCGGTGATTTCAATGGGCGTTTTCATCGGCGCAAGCACCCGGATCGTCGACCGGCAAAGCGGCGAAGTCCTGTACGGTCGCGTGCCATCCGGTTCGGTGGTGGTGCCGGGAAGCATGCCGTCTGGCGATGGACGCGTCAGCCTCTACTGCGCGGTCATCGTCAAGCGTGTTGACGCCCAGACGCGTGCCAAAACCGCGATCAACGATTTGTTGCGCGGAGACTGAGCCGGTGACCAGACTGGAGGGAACCGCAGCGGGCGTCGGTGACGCGCCCATCACTGTGTTTGGCATCCAGAACTGCGACCAGGTTCGTAGGGCACGCGCCTGGCTGCAGGCTGCGGGCCGCCCCTACCGCTTCCACGACTTTCGTGTCGACGGCCTACAGCCGGAACTGCTCGCCGGCTGGTTACGCCACGTTCCATGGGATTCCCTTCTTAATCGTCGTGGCACCACATGGCGCAAGCTCGACGAATCCAGACGGGCGGCCGTCACTGATCAACTCAGTGCATCGGAACTGATGCTTGCCGAGCCTACGCTGGTCAAGCGACCTGTCCTGCAGCAGGGACAGAAAACGCTCGTCGGCTTTTCCGAACCGCTTTACAGCGCCTTTTTTGGGCCGCAAGACGGCGCTTCGCGGTCGTGAGCAGCCCTTCGACGCGCTGCGTCGCTACGGCCGAGCAGGCCGCGATCGAATTGTTGACATTGCGTGACTGCCTGCGTTGGGCGGTCTCGCGATTCGGGCAGGCGCAAATCTTCACGGGTCATGGCACCGCCACCCTGTTTGACGAGGCAGTGGCGCTCGCGCTCTGGTCGCTCCGTCTGCCACCGGACGAACTCGAGCGCTGGCTTGACGCCCGACTGGCACGCAGCGAAGTGAAAGCCCTCATCGCGCTCTTCGAATCGCGCTGCGAGTCGCGGTCGCCAGCGGCCTACCTCACCGGCGAGGCCTGGTTTCGAGGGATATTTTTCAAAAGTGATGCGAGGGCGCTGGTACCCCGCTCGCTCATCGCTGAAGCGCTCGATACCAGTCTGCCGGATTACCTTCACGCCTTTGAGCGGCCACCGGGCTGGCCTCAGCGGGTCCTTGATTTGTGTACGGGCGGGGGTAGCCTGGCAATCCACTGCGCCCTGCAGTTTCCCGACGCCTCGGTCTGCGCAAGCGACCTCAGCGACGCCGCACTCGCACTGGCAGCCGACAATCTGGCGCTGCACGGTCTCGATCAGCGAGTCCGTCTGATCTGCGGCGACCTGCTCGAACCCCACCTGCTCGAACCCCATCAGACAGATCAGTTTGATCTCATTGTCTGCAACCCGCCTTATGTTTGCGACGCTTCAATGGCGCGCTTACCGGCCGAGTTCAGGGCAGAGCCTCAAGTGGCGCTGGCGGGCGGTGCAGATGGCATGGATCTGATTCGACGTATCCTGGCGCAGGCACCGGGCTGCCTCGCCGAAAACGGGCTGCTGCTGCTTGAAATCGGCCACGAGGCCGATCATTTCGAACGGGCCTTCCCCAAACTTGAGTTTGCGTACCTGCCTGTCGAAACCGGAGACCGCATGTTGGTGGCCATTGAAGTCAAGGCGCTTCAGCGGCTCGGCCCAGGCCCTGCCGGTCAACCCCCCTCCAGGAAGCGGCCCACACGGCGGCAGTCGGCAGCGTGATTCGGCTTCGCGGTCTTACCTTGTCGCGTGGCGGCCGTGAGCTGCTGCGTGAGGCCGACGCTGCGATCGCGGCGGGTGAACGAATCGCGTTGATCGGGCTTAACGGATCCGGCAAGACCAGCCTGCTCTCAGCGCTCACCGGCGAGGCTGTTCCCGACGCCGGCAGCATTGAGCAGCCGTTCAGGCGCGTCATTCGCCTCGAGCAGTCCTTGCCGACCAGTTCACTTCCAGCCTGGCAGCACCTGCTCGCCGCCGACAGTGCTTTGCGCGATGCCCAGACCGCGCTGGCAGAGGCCGAGCAGGCCTTTTCCGATAGCCCGGACGGCGAGCAGAGCGCGGCAGGCCTGGCGGTCGCGCAAGCCCACATGGCCTGGCTCGAGGCGGGCGGGGCCGACGCGCCAGCCCGCGCGAGGGCGCTGCTGTCGGGTCTGGGCTTCAGTCCGGAGGCCAGCGAGCAGCCGGTCGACTCGCTGTCGGGTGGCTGGCGCATGCGCTTGAACCTCGCACGGGCGTTGTTTGCCCCCGCGGATCTGCTGCTGCTGGACGAACCCACCAATCACCTGGATCTGGACGCCGTGCTCTGGTTGGAGCGCTGGCTGGTGCGCACGCCCTGCACGATGCTGATCGTGTCTCACGATCGTGATTTTCTCGATCGGGTCGTCAAGGCGTGCCTGCATATTGATGAAGGTCGCCTGGTGCGATTTGCCGGGGGCTACAGCGACTTTGAGCGACAACGCGCCGCGCGTGCACTGCAACTGTCTCGGGAGCGCGAGTCTATTGCAGCGCGGGCGGCCCATCTTGAGTCATTTATTCGCCGGTTTCGCGCCCAGGCCACCCGGGCCAAGCAGGTGCAGAGCCGAATCAAGGCGCTCGAGCGGATGGCTGAGGTTGAGTCGGTCCGTGCATTGTCCGGTATCGATATTGAACTGGCCCCGGCAGATGACTGCCCCGAGCACCTTGTGCTGGTTGAGGATCTGGCTGCCGGCTACAACGAACAGCCGGTCGTCCGGACGCAGGCACTTCAAATTGTGCGGGGTGCTCGAATTGGCGTGCTGGGTCGAAACGGAGCAGGCAAAAGCACGCTGATCAAGACCCTGGTAGGCGAACTGCCGCCGGTGTCTGGCAGCGTATCGATCGCTCGCGGCCTTCGAATCGGCTACTTCGCGCAACAGGGGGTCGATCAGCTTCGTGAGGATGAGTCGGCGCTGCGACATCTGCAACGGGCAGCGCCAACTGAGCGGGAGCAGACGCTTCGAGACTTCATGGGCCGATTCGGCTTTCGCGGCGATGATGCCACCCGCCCGGTCGGTCCGATGTCAGGGGGCGAGAAAGCCCGGCTTCTGTTCGCCCTGCTCGCCTGGCAGAAACCCCAGCTGCTGATTCTCGACGAGCCCACCAATCACCTCGACGCCCAGACTCGCGATTCGCTTGCCGACGCGCTTGCGCGATTTGACGGCGCGCTCCTGCTGGTGTCGCATGACAGGTATCTGCTTCGCTCAAGCGTCGACCGATTTGTCATCGTGACCGCAGGTCGACTGATGGCTTACGACGGTGATCTCGATGACTACGACTCGTGGGTCATGCAGCAGCGAGAGGCCGACGTCACCTCGGCTATCGCTCCCCCGTCTGGCATGCCGGCCACTCCATCGCGAGACGAAGCATCAACGGCTGGCGGCGGATCGGACCGTCGATCGGAGCGGCGGCTCGCTGCCGAGCGCCGCACAGCACTTGCAGCCCTTACCCGAGATATCGACGCCGACATTCGCAAGCTCGAAGCGCGCCTTGAAAAGACGGAAGCCGAGCTCAGGTCACTGGACGCCGAACTGCAGAGCCTCGACCTTTACGCCCCGGGCTCTGATGGTGCCCGGGTATCCGATTTGAATCGGAGGCGCGCCAGCGCCGCACGCGAACGCGACGACATTGAAACCCGCTGGCTCGAGCTTCAAACCCAACGCGAGGAACAGGTCGCGGCGTTTGAGGCCAGACACTAGCGGGAGAAGACCTTACTTGGGCGCCAGCGCCGCCTTGCGATCGGCGTTCACCCGCTGCACTGACGGCCGCTCGCCAAGCAGCTTCAGGTAGTCGCGAATCGGGAACGCGGCCATCAGGTCCTCGCCGTAAACGGCCTTGGTTGCCATCGAAACCAGCGGCAGGTGGACCAGTCCCGCGCAATCTGCGTAGCTGAATTGATTTCCGGCCAGATAGGGACCGAACCGGGCCAGCTTGCCGAACGCTGTGATGACCTTGATGAGATCGTCCCGGGTTTGGGTAAGGACGTGATCGGAAACGCTACCGCCGAAAAACGCCTGTGGGTAAAGGCGTCTTGCCGTGAGTTCAACATGCGTCTCTAGATATGTCACCAACTCGCGGATCTTGGCGCGCTGCCAGGGATCGACAGGCAGCAGCGACGGTGAGGGTTGGAGCTCTTCGAGGTAATCGACAATCACCTGCGACTCGCTGAGTGGCCCGTGCTCGGTCTCGATGAATGGGATTTTTCCGAGCGGGCTGAGTTCAAGCGTGGCGGGGTCTTTGCTCGCGCGGTTATAGACTTCCTCAAAGGCAAGGCCTTTCTCAAGCAAGACAAGCTTTACCTTGTTGTAGTAGTTACTGACCGCGAAACCATGCAGCCTGATCATTCTGTGTCTCCTGTCATCGGGGGCGCGGCAGCCGCGCCGGATCGTCTCAAACCAACACACATGCGCTGGCAAGTGTAGCGCTTGCGCCGGTTACAATCGGTCTCATGAGCACTGCACCCTTCCAAAGAATCGGCGTCGTCGGTAGCGGCGTCATGGGGCGCGGCATCGCGCAAATCTTCGCGCTTGCCGGCATTCCTGTCAGGCTTTACGACAGCCACCCCCCTGCACTCGATGCTGCGATTCAGTCGCTGGCGGGCGTCTTCTCCCTGCTTCAGGAGAAAGGCCGACTTACCGAGGCGCAGGCGGAATCGGCCAGGGCCCGACTGCTGCCCGCGCAACAGGTTGCCGAGCTTGCCGACTGCGACCTGGTCATCGAAGCGATCGTGGAAAAGCTTGAGGCCAAGCGCGATCTGCTCGCTTCACTGGATCAGGTGCTGTCACCCAGCGCGGTCATCGCAAGCAACACGTCCTCGCTGTCAATTACCGCAATCGCCGCAAGCAGCCGTCATCCCGAGCGTGTGGCGGGCTATCACTTTTTCAACCCTGTACCGCTGATGCGCATCGTTGAGGTGATCGGCGGTCCACGCACCTCAGCGCAGGTGCTGGAACGTCTCTCCGAACTCGCCCGACAGGCTGGCCATTTACCCGTTCAGGCCCAAGACACCCCGGGATTCATTGTCAATCATGCTGGCCGAGGCTTCGGCACCGAGGCGCTACGGCTACTCGGTGAGGGCGTATCCGATCCCGTCACGATCGACCGGATCATGCGCGAACAGGTCAGCATCAACGGCAGCGGCTTCAAGCTCGGACCTTTCGAACTGATGGATCTCACGGGCCTGGATGTTTCGCATCCGGTCATGGAATCCATCTATCGGCAGTACTACGAAGAGCCACGGTTTAGGCCGTCCGTCATTGCTGCGCAGCGAACTGTTGCAGGTCTGCATGGCAGGAAGCGTGGCGAAGGCTGGTATCGGCATGTTGACGGCAAGCAGCAGACGCCTCCCGAGGCTGCGCCCCCTGCTGTGCCCGACCTGCCGCCGGTGTGGGTTGCGCCGGGCGAACACCATTCCGCGCTTGTTCAACTCATCACTGACCTCGGCGCGCGAGTTGAAAGTACTGCGCAACCGGGAGCCGAGTCGCTTGTTCTGCTGGCACCGCTCGGTCACGACGCGACATCTGCCTGTCACCAGTGGCCCGCTGAGCGCGCCATCGCCATTGATACCCTGTTTGGATTCGGCAAGGGCCAGTGCCAGCGCCGTACCCTCATGACCACGCCCGCCACGCATCGCGCTTACCGCGACGCAGCGCACGCACTGTTTGCAGCCGATGGTGTCCGCGTGTCGGTGATCCGGGACAGCGCAGGCTTTGTTGCGCCACGAATCCTCGCGATGATCGTCGCCATTGGCTGCGAGATCGCGCAGCAGCGCATCGCAACGCCCGCCGACATCGACTCGGCCGTGCGACTCGGGCTCGGATACCCGGCGGGACCTCTGTCGCTCGGCGACCTCCTCGGGCCCTCCCGCGTGACCCGCCTGCTGGACGAGATGAGCCAGGTTACAGGCGACCCGCGCTACCGCCCCAGTCTATGGCTTCGTCGCCGGGCACAGCTTGGTTTGTCGCTGCTGCATGCTGACTGAGCGCGCACAGCGCCTCTTACCGTTCACCCAACAAGACTCATCATGGCTGCTGACTCTCGATCGGGCTCCGACAGCGCGGACGCGCCTGAATTTGCGGGAACGATGCCTGTGCCTGAACGGCACCAGGTTGACATCCCGCGACTGACAGACTGGCTCACGGCGCGCCTTCCTGGGTTCCGGGGCCCGCTCCGAATTCAGATTTTCAAGGGTGGGCAATCTAATCCCACCTATCTGCTCAGCGCAGCGTCGGGCAGCTACGTGATGCGCGCCAAGCCTGGGCCGGTGGCGAAGCTGCTGCCCTCAGCGCACGCCATCGAGCGCGAGTATCGCGTGCTGTCTGCGCTCGCTAATACCGATGTTCCTGTGGCGAAGGTCTTTTGCCTTTGCGAGGACGAAAGCGTGATTGGCCGAGCGTTTTACATCATGGAGCATGTACGCGGCCGAGTGCTCTGGGAGCAGTCACTGCCGGGAATGTCGACCGGCGAGCGCGCGGCTATCTATGATGAAATGAACCGGGTCATGGCGGCGCTGCATTCAGTCAACCCAGCTGCAATCGGGCTATCAGACTTCGGCCGCCCAGGAAACTACTTCGCCCGGCAGATTACCCGCTGGACCAAGCAGTACCAGGCGTCTGAAACCGAGCCGATTGAGTCGATGCATCGACTCATTGAGTGGCTGCCTGCTCACCTGCCGCAGTCGGAAGAAACGTCAATCGTCCACGGCGACTTCCGGCTGGACAACCTCATTTTCGAACCGACCTCGGCCCGTGTACTTGCCGTACTCGATTGGGAACTCTCGACGCTGGGTCATCCCCTGGCAGATTTTTCGTATCACTGCATGTCTTGGCGCATACCGCCCGGCACCTTCCGCGGCATTGGCGGCCTTGATCTGAGCGCCCTCGGAATACCCGCCGAGCGGCAGTACATCAACCTTTACTGTCAACGTACCGGGCGCAATGTTGCCGAGGTCCTCGAGCACTGGGATTTTTACCTCGCCTACAACATGTTCCGTCTGGCCGCCATTCTGCAGGGAATCGTCAAGCGCGTCGCCGATGGCACGGCGTCAAACACCCAGGCGCCCGCCACGATCGAGCGCGTTCGTCCGCTTGCCGAAATGGGCTGGGCGATTGTCCGTGGCATCGCCTGACCCAACCGCTTATCCAAGGAGCTTTCATGTCCTTCCAGTTCTCCGCCCGAAGCCTTGATCTGCAAGACCGCCTCAAGGCCTTCATGGACCGCCATGTTTACCCGAACGAACATCGGTTTGAGGAAGAGGTTGCCGCGAACCGCCGCGCCGGTAACGTCTGGGTCCCCACCACCATCGTTGATGAGTTGAAACCGCTTGCGCGCGAGGCGGGCTTGTGGAATCTGTTTCTTCCACGCTCCTCCAGAGTCCCGGAAGGTCTGTCCAATCTCGACTACGCGCCCCTCTGCGAAATCATGGGGCGCGTGCACTGGGCCCCTGAAGTGTTCAACTGCTCGGCGCCAGATACCGGCAACATGGAAACCTTCGAGCGCTATGCCAGCGAGCCGCTCAAACGTCAGTGGCTCGACCCGCTGCTTCGCGGTGAGATCCGCTCCGCCTTTGCCATGACCGAGCCTGCAGTAGCCTCATCAGACGCCACCAACATTGAGTCGACCATCTCCCGCGAGGGCGACCACTACCGGATCAACGGTCGCAAGTGGTGGACCTCGGGTGCGCCAGATCCGCGCTGCAAAGTCTTCATCTTTATGGGTAAGACCGACCCCTCGGCGCCGCGACACCAGCAGCAGTCAATGATCATCGTCCCCACCGATACCCCCGGAATCACCATCATTCGGCCCCTCACCGTGTACGGCTATGACGATGCGCCGCACGGCCACGCCGAAGTATTGTTCAAAGACGTTCGGGTACCCATCGACAATATCCTTCTGGGCGAGGGCCGGGGCTTTGAAATAGCGCAGGGCCGGCTGGGCCCAGGCCGCATTCATCACTGCATGCGTCAAATCGGTGTCGCCGAACGAGCCCTCGAACTCATGTGCAGGCGACTCATGTCGCGTGTGGCGTTTGGCAAACGGATCTCTGAACACTCGGTTTGGCATGAGCGTATCGCCGAGGCTCGCTGCATGATCGATCAGGCCCGCCTGATGACGCTGCAGGCCGCCTACATGATGGATACGGTTGGCAATAAAGTTGCCCGTCGCGAAATCGCAATGATCAAAGTGATCGCGCCCAACGTGGCCGGACAGGTGCTTGATTGGGCCATTCAGGCGCACGGCGCTGGCGGCATCAGCGAAGACTTCCCGCTCGCAGCCATGTGGGCACATTCGCGCACGCTGCGGTTTGCAGATGGACCCGATGAGGTTCACCGTGCCGCGATTGCAAAGTTGGAACTGGGGCGCCATTCGCCGATTCCGGGCGCTGCCGACCGGGTAGAACTTCCCGTCACACGAGGATCGTGAACCAACCGATCTCAGGGCTGATGCCTGCGGGCAGCGGTCGGTTTATTGCAGAGGTCCTTTCAAGGCCGGCGGCAGGGGCAGGCTCAGCACTTCGATGCCTTCGTCTGCCAGAGCAGCGGTTTCCTCGGCCGTTGCAACGCCGCGAATAGCGCGCTCCTCTGCTTCCTGGTAATGAATTTTGCGCGCTTCTTCGGCAAATCTCGTTCCAACGTCCTCGGTGTTTTCAACGATTCGCCGCGCCATCTGCATCCAGAGTTCCTGGAGTTGAGCGCGCGCCTCACCTGCACGGGCAACGGGCTGAGGTTGAGGTGCAACAGGCGCGGGCGCCGAGGCTTGCGACAGGTTGAGACGCGGCGCCGACGGCAGGCGCCGAATGTCTCGGCTGGCACACAAGGGACACTCGATCAGCGACGCCGCCATTTGGTGGTCATAATCGGCCTCGGATCCAAACCATCCCTCGAACCGATGGTCATTGCCACAGCAGAGATCAAAAACTTTCATGTCGACCATTCTATGTCGTTTGTTCAATGAAATCGCCTGACGTCCTTACGATCAATGAGGCACTGACGCGCCTTGCAAGCTTCGGCGACATCCTTGATGCGCGCACGCCAGCCGAACACGCCCTGGACCATATTCCTGGCGCGATCAGCACACCGGTTCTCAGTAACGACGAGCGCGTGCTGATCGGCATCATGTACCGCCAGCAATCCGGGTTCGAAGCGAAGCGCGCCGGAGCAGCCATTGTTGCCCGCAACATTGCCGACCTCCTCGAGACGCGATTCCACAACCGTCCCCGCGATTGGGCGCCTCTGGTGTACTGCTGGAGAGGCGGTAATCGATCCGGCGCGCTTGCCACCGTGTTAGCTCGAATCGGCTGGCGGGTCAGTATCCTGGAGGGGGGCTACAAGGCGTTCCGCCAGCGGGTCATTACTGACCTGGAGCAGTGCCCGTCAGGCCTGCGATTTATCGTGATTGCCGGCCGAACGGGCTGCGGAAAAAGCCTATTGCTTCACGCGCTCGATCGGCTTGGTGCGCAAGTACTCGATCTGGAGGCCATCGCCAGGCATCGCGGATCCGTACTGGGACGCGTTCCAGGCGAGCCTCAACCAGCGCAACGTCAATTTGAAACATTGCTATGGGACAGGCTTGCGCGATTCGACCCATCACGGCCGGTGTTTGTTGAATCAGAGAGCCGACGAATCGGTGTCTGCCATCTTCCTGAATCGCTCACGCTGGCGATTCGTGCGGGCGACTGCGTCGTCCTGGAAGCGACGCGACCCGCAAGAGCCAACTTTCTTATGGCTCAGTATCCCCATTTCCTGACCCGCCCCGACGAACTGGAAGCGCAGCTGCTTCGTTTAACTAAAGTGCATGGGCACGAGGTGGTCAAGGCATGGCGCGCACTGCTGGCAGCCGGTCGGTGGGTCGAACTGGTCGACAACCTGCTCGGCCTGCACTACGACCCCGCTTATGACCGGTCGATGGCCAGTAACTTCAAACGGCTAGGGGACGCCAGCGTAGTCACGCTTGACCCGAACCAGGCGCAACAGCTTGAAGCGCTCGCGAGCTCACTGCTGCGCGGCAGCACCGAGTCGCGATAACGAGCGGCTGATATCGAGGCGCCGTTTGACTGATTCAACGTAATCAGCGACATCCTGCTGCGACAGCAATTGTTCCAGTTGCGTGCGAACCTCTGCGGCCCGCTTTTCGACCGACTCGGCAGAGGGCTCAATCACCTTGCTGATCTGATAGATCGCATAACCCTGCTCGGCCAGGTCGACACCGACATAGGCGGGGAGCTTCGCAGTACCTGCCTTGAAGATGGCCTCCATCGCCGGGGCGGGCAAGTTGGTTTGACCCGATCGTGTCAGCGGACGGGCACTCGAGAACCCTGCCGGATCGCCCCCTTCGCGCAGCGATTTGAGTCGCGCTTCACCCGCCTGCACCGCCAGCTGTCGCGACTCGTCCCGAACCAACGACGAGCGCACCTCATCCCGAACTTCCTCGAAAGGCTTCTTTCGTGCCGCCTGATGCTCGACGATTCTCGCTGAAATGATGCGACCTGCTCCGGTATCGATCGCTTCTGTGTTTCGACGCTTGGCAATGGCATCAGCAGAAAACAGCGACGCAAGTAAACGGGGACTGTTCAAAGGATGCTCACGCGGAAGCGATCCGACTCCGCCTCGCCCGACTTCACCGACCTGCTCCACCTTGAGACCAAAGCGATCAGCCGCTGGCTGCAGCGAGTCAGGCTGCTCGTACACAAGGTTTCCAAATGCGTCAGCATCCTCGGCAAGACGGCGTGAGGCCTGTGCGCGCCGGACCTCAGCAAGGATCTCGTCGCGAACTTCCGAGAGTGATCGAATGCGACCAGGCCTGATATCAGTGACCTCGATCAGATGAAGCCCGAATTCGGTGTCGACCGGCCCAACCACAACCCCTCTTTCGGCACTGAAAGCCGCATCCGCGAATGCGCCTGTCATCATTTCCCGCGTAAAGAAATCAAGATCACCGCCGCTTCGCGCCGACCCCGGGTCCTGCGACTCGGTCTTGGCAAGTTCGTCGAACCCTGCCCCCTGCTTAAGCCGGGCCAGCAAGGCGTTGGCACGCGCCTGCGCGGCGTCCCGCTCGGACTTGGCAGCATCAGGGGCCACGCGGATGAGAATGTGTCGTGCACGGCGCTCTTCAGGCGCCGAATAGCGCTTGCGATTCTGCTCATAAAAGGCGGCCACGTCGGACTCTGCAACCGAGATGCGGGCCGCAAGCTGCTCAGCATCAAGCAGCACGTATTGAACGGTTG
>VGHA01000102.1 GCA_016868375.1 Betaproteobacteria bacterium
TACGATCCGCGTTCGATAAGCGCTATCCTGCCACCGATTCCCACGCGTATCCGCTTAGGCCTGCTGACCCGATCGTCCGTTTTGTTGGCTGGTGCCTTCTCCGGCCGGGAGTTCGCCCGACATCACTGCGCGAATCATTGCGGCCAAGCTTACCGACAGCCTGGGCCACACCATCATCATCGAAAACCGGACACGGGTGCGGTGAGAATCCCCACCTTTATTCGAAGCTGACCTACGACAGGCTGAAAATTTCTGTGCCGGTGGCTGCGGAAACCGCAAAGATTTTTGCAATGCCCGATGTACAAAAGCGCCTGACCGATATCGGGCTGACGCCCGTGGGGAATACGCCGGCACAATTTGCTGCCACGGTGAAATCTGATTTTGATCGCTGGGGTGCCGCCATGCGAAAGGCCAACATCAAGCTCGACTGAGCGGCGGTTTACGGTTGCCCGCGACCGCCGCGGTCCTCGCGCCCGGGGTCAGTCGATCTTGATCTGGGCGGCGCGGATCACTTCCGCCCAGCGGCCAGCGTCGTCTTTCATCCATTGCCGCATTTCAGCCGGCGTATTGCCCACCGGGTTTGCGCCAGCGTCGGCGAATCGCTTCGCCATCTCGGGCGTCTTTAAAATATCCGCGACGGTCTGGGACAGTTTCTGAGTGATCGCCGCCGGTGTACCGGGGGGTGCCACGATGCCGAACCACGTTACCGCCACCACGCCGGGCACCAGTTCGGCCAGCGCGGGCAGGTCGGGGAGCGCGGGCAGTCGCGACTCGCTGGTGACCGCGAGCATTCTGAGTTTTCCCTGACGGACATGGTTTTGGCCTGCGAGAACGTTGCCGAACATGACCTGTACATGTCCTGCCAACAGATCAGTCACCGCCGGCGCATCGCCCTTGTAGGGAACGTGCGTAATCTTCAATCCTGTTTTAAGTTTGAACAGTTCGGCGGTCAGGTGAGCGGTGGAGCCGTTTCCCTGTGATGCGTAGCTGAACTTGTCTGGATGTGCCTTCACATAGTCGAGAAATTCGCGCAGGGTTTGCGCAGGCACCGAGGGGTGAACCAGCAATGCATTCGACGAGGTGGCCATCACGGTGACGGGCTCAAAGCGCGTCGGGTCGTGGCTGAGTTTGGGATAAAGACTGGGATTGACCGTGAGCGATGGCGGGGGCGCGGCGAGAAACACCGAGCCATCGGGCTCTGCCTTG
Organism: Betaproteobacteria bacterium; assembly: GCA_016868375.1. Taxonomy (GTDB): domain Bacteria; phylum Pseudomonadota; class Gammaproteobacteria; order Burkholderiales; family Burkholderiaceae_E; genus SYIM01. The sequence continues at coordinate 1,207 of VGHA01000102.1, forward strand.
AACACATGCTCGGCACCGATATTGCCAGCGGCCCCGGGGCGGTTCTCAACGACCACCGGCTGCCCCAGCCTTGATATGAGTGCTTCGGCCAGCATCCGGGGCAGCGCGTCGGCGGCGCCGCCCGCGGGGTTGGGCACCACAAAGCGGATGGGCTTGCTGGGCCAGGCCTGCGCGGCCGCGAGGCCGGGAAGCAGTGCGGCCGACAGGCTCAGCGCGCAAAGGCGTGCCGTAACCGACAGGCGCGCGCGTCGCGTGGGGCGCACCACCGGCTGAGTCGGATCAGGGGTCATCGCATTCTTCGGTTGATTCGATAGAGGATTCATATCGGGATGATCATGAGTGTTTCGACGGCACGGGAATCAAAGATCATGTGTCGGCGCGCAAAACGTGGCTCGTCCGCCTCCAGGTCAACCAGATCATCGCAGCGACCGCCTGCAAAAAACAGGCTGTCGCCGGTGGTGACCAGAGTTCGAAACACCGCAAAAGAGGAGCGAACCTGCAACAGTCCCGTCTCAGTCTGACCGATGACCTGAATTGCTGAAACCGCGCGACGGTAATGCTGAGGCTGATAGATGTTTGCGACGCGCATGGAGCGGATTCGATCGCGCAGCTGCGCAGCGCTGTGCGCGTCAATGATCGCAAGCGGAAGACCGCGGTCAACATTGAACCGTGATGACACGGTATAGCTGCCGTCCTCACGCATCAGTTCCGCGATCCGTTCGACGCGGTCGTCGTCAATGGCATGCGCCCATTCGGCAAGCAGCCACGATACGGTGTTGATATGGGTTTGATGGAGCGACAGGTTCATGCTCAAAGCCCCATGTCCTGGCGATAGACGTGCCAGAAGTTCCGGATGGCGCGTTCCGAGAGCTTGCTCGAGCCGCCGCTTTCCAATGTCTTGCCGCCCATTTCAATGAATGAAGCGCCTTCCTCGCCATCAGCAAAGGCGCGCTGCATCATTTCGCACACCGCAGCATCCTCCACCGAGACCAGCCCCGCCGACCCCGCGAGGTTGGTCTGATTGAGCCGGGTTCGGGTGGTGGCTTCGTCCTCGTCCGCAAATCCCAGGTAGGTCCAGACCAGATCACACTGCGCAACGCCACGTGGGATCAGCTGTCGTGTGGCAAGACTGTTGGCGATCTGGTGCAACACGAAGGAGGGATACGCATTGAGGATCTGCACGCTGATGCCATCGCCGAACTCATCGTGCCAACGAAGAATCGATGGGTCTTCAAGCTTCATCTGGTCGTTATGCGAACGCAGCTGGCTAGCGGTGCTGTCGTAGTCGCTTGATTTTTTTTCGGTACCGGCCTTGGTATAGAAGTAGACATGCCGACCCGATCGGTCGAGGGTCATGGCCGATTCCTGTGATTGGCGCGACAGCCCGAATGTGCCGTAGAACGTGTGCAGGATATTGGCGTGATACGAGTCGCGTGGGTTCTCGTGATAAGTCTTCCAGTTGGCGTGAATGCGTTGGGTGTCGTAATCCAGCACCTTGAGCGGCCGATTGAGCACACGCCGGATTCCTGCGCCCACCTCGCCCAGCCAGCTGTCGAGCGGCTCCATGTCAGATGAGAAGCTTGCAAACACCAGGCCACACAGGGTGTCCACGCGAAGCTTGCGAAGACCATGCAGGGATTTGTTGAAATCGTCGGGCAGCCCCCCCTCGCCACGCAGGCCCTGACTGAACGCGGCATGGCTGAGGTCGCCTTCCAGCGTGTAACTCCATGCGTGATAAACACAGTAGAGGTGGGTCGAGGTGCCGAACGGTTCGCGGCAGACCAGATTGCCTCGGTGGGCGCAGCGGTTTACGACGACATGGAGCGACCCATCGGCCGCACGGGTCAGGATGACCGGCGTGTCGCCGATGAAGGTGGTTTTGAAGTTCCCGGGCTCGGGCACCTCGGCTTCCAGGCCGACGTAATGCCAGGCACGCCCCCGGAAGATTCGCTGTTGCTCGAGCGCATAGAGTTCCGGGTCGGTGTAGACCCAGTACGGGGCACGCCGGTAGCCCTCGCTGGGCCATGTCCGATGTCTGACGGAGGCTGACAAGGCGCATTGGTTGGATGATAACGACGTTGGCGATGACTCCCGCGATGCATCGGGGCAGGGGCGTCGTCTTGCTGGACGTCGTCGTGGGTCCCATCGGCAGGAACCCCGAGGGGCAAGGCGTTCACCGTCAATCTCAGTGACAGCCGGGTTGGTGTCGATTCTGATTTGAATATGATGCGGTGGGTCAGGCTCCTTCGCAGCGCTGGCTGATGGTCACCTGCGTCACGACTCATCGCCCTCGGCTCGGTCGCGCGGCTTGGGCGGCTTGTCGCGAAGTTTGCGCCGTTTGTCTTCTTCGGCCCGCGGCCGGTAAACGGGGGTGCGCACGGCTCGAGCCACTGGATTACGCGGCCGCCGCGCTGTTCCTGGACGCTTCATGGTGAGGGCTCGGTGAACTCAGAACCCGATTATCGCGTTGAAGAGACGCAGGTGGTTGAGGCAATCGAACGTTTATTGGCGGCACGATCCCCTGCTGCAACCATTTGCCCATCCGAGGCGGCCAGAGCGCTTGCGCCTGAAAACTGGCGAGCGCTGATGCCGCAGGTGCGCGAGGTGGCCCGAGGCCTTGCGCTGCAGGGGCGGGTGGTCATCACGCAACGCGGGCAGCATCTGGATGCGACGCTGCCCTGGCGCGGTGCTATCCGGATCGGGGTGCCGCGCCGCGAGTCGATCTGACTGCGGTGCGATAGCCGTCGAGCCGGTCAGTCTGCCTTAAGGCCCGCCTTCTTGATGATGGGCCCCCACTTTTCGCGCTCGGATTTTTCAAACGCCGCGAGTTCGGCGGGCGTTCCACCCACTGGCTCGTGACCGAGTTGAAGCAGCCGCTGTTGCACATCGGGCTGCGCTAGAACTTTGGCGACCTCGGCGTTCAAGCGCGTGATGATGGCGGCGGGCGTGCCGCGCGGCGCATACAGCGCATTCCAGGCCGATACATCAAAGCCGGGGACACCCTGTTCCGCCACACTCGGAACGCCAGGCAGGAGCGCACTGGGCTTGGCAGAGGTGACGGCAATCGGGCGCAGCTTGCCGCTGGAAAGACCAGGCCTTGCTCCGCTGATGGTGTCGATCAGGATTGGTAGCTGCCCGCCCAGAACATCCGTAGACGCCGCTGGTGATCCTTTGTAGGGCACACCGAAGAGACCGATGCCCGTGCGCTCTTTCAACAGCTCAACCACCAGCCTTGCGGTGGTGCTGGGTATTGCCATGTCGGCGGCCTTCGGATTGGCGCGTGCAGCCTCAAGCAATTCTGTGACATTTTTAAATGAAGCCGACGGACCCGCTGCGATCACCATGGGAAACCGGCTGACGAGAATGATCGGATCAAACGCCTTCTCGGCATCGTAGCCAGTGGACGCGTAGAGAAATGGGTTCATCGTTTGCGTACCGGACGTGCCCATGGTGAGCGTGTATCCGTCGGGTGCCGCGCGGGCGGCCTCTGCGGTACCGACGTTGCCGCCTGCCCCCGCCCGGTTCTCGATGAAGAAGCTTTGGCCGATTGCCTTGGTGAGTTGTTCAGCAACAAAGCGGGTGGCGACATCGGTACCCTGGCCCGCCTGGTAGGCCACAATGATTCGAACCGGGCGCGCAGGGTAGTCCTGAGCTTGAACCGGGGACCAGCAGGTGGCAGCCGACATGGCGGCTAACGCAAGCCATTTCATTCTCAGTGTCTCCTATTGCGATTGATTATGGCCACGAAGATGCCCGAAAAATCTCAGCGGGGCAACCGGTCGACCACCGCGCCAGACGCCCGCAACTGCGTACGCTCAGTTTCGCTGTAGCCATGCTCGGCCAGAATCGCATCGGTGTCGGCACCGAACGATGGCGGCGCAGTACCTGGATGACCGGGTGTGTCCGAGAGTTTCAGCGGAAGACCGATGCCGCGATAACTGCCCTCGGTAACCGACATCTGCCGGTGCTGCGTGTGCGCCAGTGCAAAGGCCTCAGGGATTGAATTGACTGGGCCCACCGGAACGCCAATCGCCATCAGCTCATCACAGAGCGGATAGCGGGTAAGGGCCGACAAGGTGGTCTCGATGGTGTCGCGCAGCGCGGGCCGGTGCTGCATGCGCTGCGCGTTACTTGCGAATCGCAGGTCGCTCAATAGATGCTGCAGACCCACGTGTTCGCAGAAACGCCGGAACTGCCCGTCGTTGACGACGCCAAGAAATATGTCGCCATCTGCGCAGCGATATCGGTCGTAAGCGGCAATGCTTGGGTGCGCGCTGCCCATCAAGCCGGGGGTGCGGCCCGAGTGCATCCAATTGACCGCCTGCGGTACCAGCAGGCTCAGTGCGCTGTCATACAGCGTGGCATCAACGCGCTGCCCGCGGCCCGTTCGTGCCCGGGCCAGTACCGCCATCAGAATGCCGCTTACCGCCATGTGGGCGGTGACCAGATCGACGATGGGAACGCCGACCCGCGTGGGGCCCGACGCGGCATCGCCATTGATGCTCATGAGCCCGCACATCGCCTGCAGCACGGCGTCATAGCCTGGCAGGCTTCCGAGCGGGCCATCACGGCCGAAGCCCGAAATCGAGCAATAGATGAGCTTGGGGAACCGTGGTGCGAGATCCGTGTCATAGCCGAGGCCCCAGCGCTCCAGCGTACCGGGCAGCAGGTTTTCGATCAGTACGTCGGCATCTTCAAGCAGCCGCATCAACACTTCACGCGCCTCGGGTCGAGTGAGGTCGAGTGACAACGCCCGCTTGCCGCGATTGAGCGCAGTGAAATACGCCGCCGAACCGTCCTCAACAAACGGCGGGCCCAGATAACGCGTTTCGTCGCCGCTGGGCGGCTCCACCTTGATGACGTCGGCCCCGTGATCCGCGAGCGTCTGCGTGCAGAGCGGCCCGGCCACAACGCGCGTCAGGTCGATGACTCGAAGGCCATCGAGTGCGCGAGCGGGCTTTGCGTGAGCGGCTGCGTCAGTGGCTGGATTCATGTCCGCGAGGGTAGTTCGACAACACCAGTGCCAAGCACCGATAACTCCTGGTCCTGGTTATGCGCCTGCTGCTCGATTTCAACAAGGTGACGACCGTTATCGATGAACTTTCTCACGACCCATCCCTGGATCATCAGCATGTCCCCCTCGGGATTGTGGCGCCGAATCTTGCAGCTGGCCTGGCGCAGAAATCCGCGATCGCCCATCCAGTTGGTGAGGTGGTGAGTCAGCCACGACGCGCGCTCCGGGCCGTAATCATAAGCGCCGGGGGCACCCACTTCGAGCGCGAAGTCTTCTTCCCAGTGCACGCGTTCAGGTACATCGGGGATGCCAAACCGGTTCGTGATACCGACGCCAGGATGCGCGTCAATCAGCTTCCACGCCAGCTTGTTCGCGCGGATATAGAGCCCGCCCCAACCCTGGGCGTAGGCGATGAACCCCGTGACGGTCATGGGGCCCTTGAGCATGGTTGGGAGCGACTCGTTGTCTGCAACGTCTTCCCAATAGCGTGGCGCAGCGCCACGCACCGGCTCGTCGCGATAGAGCGTGTAGGCCTCTGCGATTTCCTCGGGCGTGTAGCGCCTGGGCGCACGTTCGCGAGTGCTCTGATACTTGGTGCCCTGTTCGCGCGCGGTATCGCGCTCGGTTCGAAAGCACCAGCTGTCGGCTTCAGCGATCAGGTCACCCTGCTGGTTGAAGAAATTGACGTGATAGATCTGCTGCACGGCGCGGCCGGCGAAGCGCGTCTGATGCAACACCAGATCCTTCAGCCACGACTCGGTATGAATCTCATCGTTACGCCGGACTGGCAAATGCCAGGTCCAGTCAGAGCCCGACCACATCGCATGAATCCCAGGCAGTCCGCCCACATAGCCCGAGATGATGCGGTTGGTGGCAAACAGAAAACTGGGCAGCGCAACGATGCCGCCGTAGTGGGTGCCTGCGGCATAAGCGGGGTCACACCAGAGCGGGTTGTCATCGCCGATGCCGTGCGCATAGTGACGAATGTTGTCGCGCGTGGCTTCGTGACACCATGGCTCGGCGGGATTCTCAATCTTGACGCCGATGCGGCGGCGCAGCGCATCAAGCCCGCTGTCGGTGATTTTCGGAAATGAGCGCTCCGTTGAGATCGACATTGCTTCAGGCTCCAGTAGTCGGGGATAGGTTGTGATGGGTTGGCATTGCAATCGCGTGACGTTCGCGCAATGCCTTGCGGTTGATTTTTCCAGCCGGGTTTTTGGGAAGTTCTGCGACGAAGTCAATTTGCCGCGGATATTCATGCTGACTCAGGTTGGTACGAACCCGGGTCTGGATCTCCTCGACAAAGCGCGCATCGCCCTGACGGGTCGATACCACAAAGGCCTTCACGATCTGGCCGCGCAGGGCGTCTGGGACGCCAATTGCCGCCGCTTCCCGAACGTCGGGGTGCTTCAGGATGGCATCTTCGATTTCAACGGCGCTCATTGTCCAGCCCGCTGAAATGATCACATCGTCCGCGCGACCGCCGTGCCAGAAATAGCCGTCATCATCGATGCGGCCCAGGTCTTTGGTGGGGATCCAGGTGTCTCGTCGCCAGACCTTCAATTCGCCGGTGACCCCGGGTGGGCAGGGCTGGCCATCTGGGCCTTGCACTGCCACCTTGCCGCCTGGCACTGGCTTGCCAAGCGAGCCGGGCTTGACCACAAAGTCGGCTGCGCCCGGGTAGTTGACCAGCACTACACCAATCTCGGTGGTGCCATACATGCTGCAGACCGGCACGCCGAAAGTATTCTCGGCGAAGTGCAGCGTTTCAGTATCGATGGGTTCGCCTGTGAATGACAGCTTTGTCAGCCCGTATCGGAAGCGGGATGCCACGCCGCTGTTTCGCATCATCCGATAGTGGGTGGCAGCAGCGGACAGGTTGGTAAAGCGCTGGTCGGCAAGGGCCTGCAGCAGTCGTGCGGCATCAAACTTACCGGCATACACGCCAATCGTGACGCCCAGCGCAAGCGGCGCGAGCGTGCCGTGCCAAAGGCCGTGACCCCAGGCGGGCGACGAGGGGCACATGAATCGGTCGCCAGGCCGAATGCCCGTGCCGTAGAGCGCTGCCAGCATCAGGGTGACGATGGCCGCATGGGTGTGGCGGACCGCCTCGGGAAGTTCACGGGTTGTGCCCGAGGTGTACTGAAAAATCGCCAGATCACTGGCCCGGGTGTGCGGCGTGTACTGGCTTGAAAACTGAGAAAGCTCTGCGCGGAGCGCAGCGTTGTCGAACAGGCAGGTGAGGCCTTCGATGCCTGTGACCGCCTGGGACTTTTCCGGGACCGTCACCAGAACTTTCGGCGCGCAATCCAGTACGCGCAGGCGTACGCCGTCCGGGCCAAAAAGCATGAAGAGCGGCACCGCGATCGCCCCGAGTTTGATGGCGCCAAACATTGCCGCGTAAAACATGCGGCCAGGCTCGAGCATGACCGCGACGCGGTCGCCCCGCTGCACGCCGCGCGCGGCCAGCAGGTGCGCAAACCGGGACGAGTCTGCGGCGATCTGCTGAAAGCTCAGCAGTTCATCGGGCTGATCGGGCCGCACGACGATCACTGCCGTTCGGTCGGGGCCTGCCGCATGCCGGTCAATGCACTCATGCGCAATGTTGAGCGCGTCGCGGTCGCCGTCAAAAAGCGCCCAGAGCGCCTGCTTGGAGCAGTGCTGCTGCGCTTCGTCATAACGTGTGAAATCGGTGAGAAGCGGCATGGTGGGGAAGGCGGCGTAGAGATGGTGTACCGGTGGCGGCGACCCGACAAATATGAAACCGCTTCCCCGTAATTGTCAATCAGCGCTATGATTTGTATATGGACAAAAATAGGCCAGCGCTCAAAGATCGTCCCCGAAAGCCTGGCCCTGCCACCGACACTGAGCGAACACGTGCGGTGCCAGCGGTCAGCCGTGCGATCGTGATTCTTCGGTTGCTGGCGCGCAGCCCCGAGCCGTTAGGCGTCAAGGCGCTGGCCGACCAGCTGGGGCTTGTTGCCAGCACCTGTCTGCACATCCTGAGGGTGCTGGTGGCTGAAGGTCTGGTCCGCCTTGACCCTGCCACGCGGCGCTACAGCGTGGGCAACGGCATTGCTACGCTTGCGCGCGCAGCACTCGCGCGAGATCCGTTTCCCGCCATGGCGCAGCCCGCGCTCGACCAGTTGTCGAGCCGCTGGAAAGTCACCGCGATTGGCGTTGAAATCGTCGCGCTGGACCATATGCTCGTGCTTGCCATTTCCCGCTCGGATGCGCCGTTCAGGCTGCATGTCGACGTGGGTAGCCGATTCCCGGCCCTGATCAGCGCCACCGGGCGCCTGGTGGCGGCATTTGGAAAGTGGCAGCCGGGCGAGCTTGAACAACGGTTTAAAAAATTGCGTTGGAGCAAAGCGCCTGGATACAGGCGGTGGCTGCAGCAGGTGGCGCAGGTTCGCGAGCGCGGCTACAGCCTCGATGAAGGCGATTACATTGCTGGTGTCACGCTGATTGCAGTACCGGTGTTTAACGCCCTTGGCGAGTTGTCGCACGCGCTGGTGGCAGCTGAAGTGGGTGAAACCAGCGGGCCTCGCGCGCGCCGTGGGCTTACCGAGGATCTGCTCGCGACGGCGCGGCAGATTTCGGGCGGGCTGTCCTAGGCGTGGTTTGCGGCTAGCGTGATTCGCTGGCGCTCGCGGCGGCCCTTGGTACAGGCGGCCCGCCATCAATCCACGCTGGAAACAGCGCCTGCAGCCTGCCATCGGCGCCCTTGACCACCAGCTTACGGCTTCGCAGCCGACTGGTCTGAAGCGCGTCGCCCAGGTTCAGCACGGGTGACACGCAGCACTCGTCATCGGCGAACCGCGCCAGACACTCGTCCAGCGACCAGCTGCCAATGACCGCTGCAACGTCGGCAGTCAGTTGATGCTGGGGGAGCGGCTCTGACTGTCGGTCGATCCACTCCGGATGCCCAGCCGCGTCGCTGAACCTGCGCCAGAACTTGGGTTCAACGGCGCCCACCGTCAGATGCCCGTGATCCCGGGTGCGGTAAATCTGGTAATACGCCGCGCCGCCGTTCAGATAGGTGCTGCGCCTTTCGGGGTCGGTACCGTTTTCGCCGTAGTCGGCCACCTGCAGCAGTTGCAGCGGCATGATCACGTCGGCCAGCCCCAGATCGATGATGCAGCCCTGGCCGCTACGTGCCCGGCCCTGCAGGGCTCCCAGAATCGCCATCGCAGCAAACAGGCTGCCCGACACGTCGGCGATCGGCGGGTCGAAATACTGGGGGTCGGTGCTGCCGTTTCGGTGAAGCACACCCGCTTCGGCGAGGTAGTTCGCATCGTGGCCGGCCTTTTGCAGCGACTCGCCCGATGCGCCATAGCCGCTGATCGAGCAGATGATCAGTCGGGGTGCCTCGGCTCGAAGTCGAGACGTTGCAAGGCCAAGCCGATCCATGACACCAGGGCGAAAGCCCTCGATCAGCACGTCGGCCTCGCGTGCCATCTCAAGCAAGCGCGCCTGGCCATCAGCGCGTTTCAGATCGATCCGAACGATTCTTTTGCCCGCATTGAGGGTCTGATGGAAGAGCCCTTCACCGCTTCGGCTGCGTGGCCCGAGCGTGATCATCGGATCACCGGCCGGGGGCTCAATCTTGATGACCTCGGCGCCCATGTCGGCAAGCAGCAGGCTGGCGAGCGGGCCTGGGATGTACTGCGACAGATCGAGCACACGAATGCCCGCCAGCCATTGATGAAAGCCCTGGCTCAATTGACGACTCGCTTGAAGTGAAATTCGAAATTCGCGAGGCTTTACCAGCGTTGCCTGGCGGGTCTGCTTAAATGCGAGCCGAGAATAACAACGTCGCTGCGGTCGTGTCCAACGGTCGCGATCGCAAGGAGCAAGCGCATGCCGCTTCAAGTGAGTCAACCGCACCCAGGCGTGACGCTGGTGGTGTTGGACAACCCCGCCAAGCGCAATGCGCTATCACGTGCTGATCTGGCGGATCTTGCCCGCTTATGGGACACACTCGATCGGGATTCCCGCTGCCGTGCGATTGTGTTGACCGGTACGGGCGAGAAAGGATTCTGCGCGGGGGCGGACATTGGCGGCGACCTGACTGCCGGCGAAGACACTGCGAAGATCGTCAATGAAGCGCTGTTGAAGACGCGCGCGTTTTCAAAGCCGCTGATTGCCGCCATCAATGGCGACTGCGCCGGCGGCGGCATCGAGTTGCTGCTGGCCACCGACATACGCATTGCCGCACCCCATGCGCGGTTCGGGCTGCCTGAGGTGAAGTGGTCCATCTATCCCTTTGGCGGCGCCACCATCAAGCTCGTGCAGCAGATCGGCTATGTCCACGCGATGGATCTTCTGCTGACCGCCCGTCTCATTGACGCCGACACGGCTAAATCCATTTCACTCATCAATCGGGTGCTGCCTGCCGACAAAGTGCTTGACGATGCAATGGCCACTGCGCGGCTGATCGCGAGCAACAGCCCGGTGGCGGTGCAGGCGGTGCGCCAGCAGATCAGCGACAGCATCGCAGAGCATGCGCGCAGTCGCGAACCGATCGAGCAGCGGCTGGGCGACACGGTGCGTGCCAGTCCGTGGTTCACCGAAGGCGTGGCCGCCTTTCGCGAAAAGCGCACACCGCGCTACGACGATTGAGCCCTTTACAAATATTGGGAGCACCCATGAAACGACTCGACATTGTGTTAAGCGGGCTCACGTTTCCCGAGGCGCCACGCTGGCGCGGCGACAAACTCTGGTTCTCCGATTTTTACTCGCATCGGGTCATGACCGTCGACCTGAATGGCCGCGATGACACGATCGCTGAGGTACCAGGCCGCCCGTCCGGTCTCGGCTGGACACCGGATGGGGATCTGCTGGTGATCTCAATGGTGGAGAAGCGCGTCTTGCGTCTTCGCGCCGGCAGACTTGAGCCCTATGCCGACCTCAGTGCCCTTGCCACGGGCCCCTGCAACGACATGGTGGTCGATCAGCGTGGCCGCGCATGGGTCGGCAACTTCGGCTACGACCGCCATGCGGGCGAATCACCCAGAACCACGTGCATTGCGTTCATCTCTGAGTCGGGCGTCGTGTCCCGGGCGGCAGACGATGTCGTGTTTCCGAACGGCATGGTCATCACGCCCGACGGTAAAAGTCTGATCGTGGGTGAAACCTTCGCCAATCGCCTCACGCGTTTCGACATTGCGGCCGATGGCCAGTTGGTGAATCGCCGTGTGTTTGCGGAGCTCGACGGCGTCGCACCCGATGGCATCTGCCTCGATGCCGAGGGCGCGATCTGGGCGAGCAACCCCACCGGTAGCCGAATGGTGCGCGTGTTCGAAGGCGGCCGGGTTGCCGAGGTGCTTGAAACCGGCAGCCGGAAATCCTATGCGTGCATGCTGGGCGGCCCAAACCGCCAAACCTTGTTTGTGCTCACCAACACAGGCTCTGGGCCTGGCATGGCCGACAAGCGCGACGGCTGTATTGAAGCGATAGAGGTGGATGTACCAGGGGTCGGGCTGCCCTGACCTGCAGGGGCTTATTGCATTGACGCAGCCTCAACCGCCCGCATGTGTTTCACAAACACCTCGGTGATTTCGTCCTCGTAAATGTCCCACTCGGGATACGGAATCAGGGCGATGTCCTGATCGGTGGTGGGAAGCTGATGCAGGGTGGCACCAGGAATTCTGTTTGCTGCCAGCTGTCCGCTTGCTGAAGAGTGCGTCAGGTCGTTACCCGGAATCACCACGGTGGGCACTCGAATCGACTGCAACTCGTCGTCGGTCATCCCCATCACAGGAAGGCGAGTGCCGGCGACGAACATCTGTTGCCAACGGCTCATGACAGCAATGTAGTCATCGGCCTTCATGGCCATCAGGCGTTCGCGCATCGGTGGATTGGCGGCGATGCGTTCCTGATATTGCGGGTGCGCGCAGACGGCTTCCATGCCACCCGAGCGCGCCGCGTCAATGAATTGTCCGTAGTACATGTTGGGCAGCCGGCCTGCCGCGAAGGCGCCGCCTGTCACCCGCATCAAGATCAGTCCCCGCACCACCGCCGGATGCCTGAGGTAAAACCGCATGGCGGTACGCGCCCCGGCCGATGAGCCGCCGATGAACGCGGGCGTTGCACCGAGTTGCTCCAGCAGGGCGTGCAGGTCGTCCAGCCACAGCGTTTCCTCGGGCACATCTCCCTCGATCATGATGTCGGTGGCGCCCGTGTTGCGACGGTCATGCAGCACCACGCGATAGCCCTGCGCTGCAAGCCGCCTTGCGAGCGGCACAAACTCGTCATAGCCGCGACGCCCGCCGGTTATGAGCGCAACCCAGGCGCCGTGGTCACCAACAACCTCATAACGCATCTTTAATCCGCGTACTTGCGCAAAGGGCATGGGAGTTCTCGCAGCGATTATTTGAAAAGGGTTTTCCAGTCTAGCACTGGCACCTCAGCGAAGGCCCGGTCTGTCTTGCCCGCGCCAACGGTTTGTCTTATCGTCCGGCGGCGCCGCCCGCCCGCGCGGCCCCCCACCATTTTCTGGAGACAAGCATGCAAGACCCGAACGTACCAAGCATTCGTCGCGTGGTCACCGGCCACGACGACAACGGCAAGGCGATCGTGATGATCGACGAGGTCTGCCAGCATTTCCGGCAGGGGCGCGGCAATGCGTTCGTCTGCAATATCTGGACAACCGATACGGTGCCTGCCAATAACGACGGGGATCACGACGGCGGCAAGCGCGAGGGCAAGTTCACGATGATCGAGAATGGCAGCGTGTTTCGCATTCTCGACTTCAGGCCCGGGGTGGAGGCACGCATGCATCGCACCGATTCCATCGATTACCTGGTCGTGATGAAAGGCGAAATTGACATGGAGTTGGACGATGGCGTTGAGGTGCACCTGAAGGCAGGTGACGTGATGGTTCAGCGGGGCACCATTCACAACTGGATCAACCGCGGCACCGAAACCTGCGTGATCGCGGTCATTCTGATTCACGCCAAGCCGGTGGAGGCTGGCGGCAATACGCTGCACGCAGTAGGCTGAAGCGGCCCCGCGCGGCGCGCACCCGCGGGTGGCGCCGCAAAAGCCGCTACGCCGGTCGGCCAAGTGCCGCGTTCACGCGCGGCATCACCTGTTCGGCCATGAGCACCATGGATCGACGCGCCAGAGCGGGATCGGCCCAATCAAGTCCGGCGTATACCAGTTCGCCGAAGCCGCCCAGCTTCTCATGCAGCGCAAGAATGCGGTCAACGACTTCATTGACCCCGCCCGCGATCACCAGTTCGTTCAGCATGTCGTCCAGGGGCACCGGCTGCTCGGGCGTCTTGCCGTCATGCGTGAACACCGCGTCGCGTTTGCCCTTGCGAAGCTTGTAGCCAAGGTTGCGGTAGTAAAACCGGTACGGGCTCTGCTCGGA
>VGHA01000103.1 GCA_016868375.1 Betaproteobacteria bacterium
GGTGAGATGCCGCTCAATACTGAATTTAGCTGCCTCAGCGGTAAAGGGTTCGCCATCATGAAACTTCACACCCGGGCGAAGCCGGATCGTCATGCTTCGTCCGTCCGCGGCGGTTTCATGACTGGTAGCAAGCTGGCCAACGATGTTGAGTTTGTCATCAATGTCGAACAGTTTGTCGCAGAGCGACGAAAACACGATTCGCCCGACGTAGGTGCGCGCTTTGGTCGGATCGAGTTCATCCGGGTCTTCCGCAAGACCAATACGAAGCGTGGTCTGACCCACGGCCGTACTGGCCATCGAAAATGCGGTCATGAAGGCGAGACCGTGCCGTATCAGGGAGAGCGTGTTCATGAGGCAATGCTCCGAGAGGGGTCAGGATGAGGTCGAACTATGCCTCAGGAACGCCGCCTGAAGCCGTGACAGGGTTTTATCCGTCGATACGCTCACCGCCACGCCCGCTGCAGGCGGTAGCTCACGCCAGAACCAGCACGCCACCTGCACGCCATCACCAGCGTCCTCGAGCGCTGGTTGCTCAGCCGTACAGCGCTCGCGCGCATGAGGGCAGCGCGTGTGAAACGAGCAGCCGGAGGGCGGGTTCAGGGGGCTGGGAACATCGCCCCCGAGTGCAGGCTCGGACACTGTGCGGTCAGGGTCGGGTACCGGCACCGCTGACAGCAGCGCACGGGTGTACGGATGCCTGGGCGAAGCGAAGATCCGCCCAGCAGGCCCTGTCTCGGCAAAACGGCCGAGATACATCACCGCAAGTCGATCTGCCATCTGTCGAACCACCGCCAGATCGTGGGAAATGAATACATAAGCCAGATTGAACCGCTCCTGCAGCTCAGCGAGGAGGTTGAGAATCTGCGCCTGAATCGACACATCAAGCGCCGACACCGGTTCATCGCACACGATCAGCCGCGGCGATGCGGCGAGCGCCCGGGCGATCGCAAGCCGCTGCCGCTGACCGCCCGAAAACTCATGCGGATACCGGGCGGCGGCCTCAGCGGGCAGGCCCACCAGCGAGAGCAACTCGCTCACCCGCTCGCGGCGAGCCCCAGGCGCGAGATCGGTATGCAGAAGAAGCGGTTCAGCCAGCATCTCGCCGACCCGGATCCGCGGGTTGAGAGATCCATACGGATCCTGAAACACCATCTGGATTCGGGCGCGACTTCGGCGGAGTTCAGCAGGATCGAGCGCACGAAGATCATGCCCTTCGAGGCGGATGCTGCCGTCATCGGGCTCGATCAGGCGAAGGAGCAGCCGAGCGACAGTGGATTTGCCACAGCCGGATTCACCAACGATCGCAAAGGTGCAACCGGCATCAAGATTGAACGAGACCCCATCCACCGCGCGAACCCTGGTAAGTGAGCGACCGAACAGCCCCTGCGCCACAGTAAACGCCCGCGTCAGGTCGCGAACCTCCAGCAGCGGTGCGCCCGGGTTGGCGGAAGACAGACCTGTACTCATGCGGAACGAAAATTGAGAAGAAGCGGTTCTGCAGACGGGTCGTCAAGCCCCTGGGCCAGTCTCTCGAGCGGCGCACGGCGGCATCTCGACCAATGCGCGCGCGTCACCTCGGTAAGCGCCATCGATTGGATACGGCACTGGGGCTGCACAAACGGACACCGCTCGGCAAACCGGCAGCCTTCGGGCATAGCGGTCGCGGCCGGCACCATACCGCTGATCGCTGACAGGCGCGCACGCGGCGCTGCGATGGCGGGAATGGCACCCAACAGGCCTACGGTATAGGGATGCTGGGGGCGCGCGAACAGCTCTCTGACCGGCGCCTGCTCCACCACCTGACCGGCATACATCACTGCCACCCGATCAGCCATCTGCGCCACTACACCCAGATCGTGAGTGATGAGAACAATCGCCGTCCCAGTCTCCTCGCGGAGAGTTCGCATCAGTGCCAGCACCTGCGCCTGAATGGTCACATCGAGCGCTGTGGTCGGCTCGTCTGCGATCAATAGCGCGGGCTGACATAGCAGTGCCATCGCAATCATCACCCGCTGACGCATACCACCCGAAAGACGGTGTGGATAGTCGTCGATGCGGCGCTCGGGCGACGGGATCCGCACACGCGCAAGCATGGCGATCGCCTCGTCGCGGGCGTGAGCTCTCGAGATCTCGCGATGGCGTATCAAAGCCTCGGTGAGCTGTGCGCCAACGGTGAACGCAGGATTGAGCGAAGTCATCGGCTCCTGAAAGATCATCGCAATACGATTGCCACGCAGGTCTGACCACTGGTTGCGATCAAGGGTCAACAGTTCTCGGCCTTCAAAGCGGATGGTCCCCGTGACTCTGGACAGCGGACCCTGCACCAGCCCCATGATTGACAACGCGGTGACACTCTTACCGCATCCGGACTCGCCCACGATGCAAAGGGTTTCACCGGCCTTTACCGAGAGGCTGACGCCATCAACCGCACGCGCCTCTCCGTTGGCGGTAGCGAAACTCACCCGCAGCGAATCGATTTCAAGCAGCATGGAAATTCAGCTCAGGCACTGGTCGCGCGGGAGTGCGTACCGATCTGACCCGCAGTGGCGCTTGCGATAGCCGCCTCGATCGTGCTCCGGTCATGAACGCCCCCCGGTCGTGCGCGCGTGGCAAAAAACTGCGCAAAGTGCACGAAACGCTCGCGACTCACCACCTCCAGACGGTCGAGTTCTACGAGCGGATCATCATGGTCATCGACCCGCAGATCAAGGGCCGGATACGCCTCCGTGGTGTGAATGCGAAGCGCCGCAGACTGCTTTCCGCGCTTGTCGCCACCCGCAGCCTCCCCTGCCCGGAGCGCGTGGATGAGCCGCTGGGCGAAAGGAAGACTCGACGCCTCCTGGTACGCGTGAAGTGTCGCATCCAGCACCTCTGGCCCCGCCAGCATGTTACCGGCCACTGACACCTGCTCAGCGATAAGGTGCCCACACCAGGGGATGCAGTCCGCTCCAGTGTGGGCGGCAATTCGCCCTAGCGAATCCTGCAAATGAAGCTGTCGCGCCTCCCGTCCGGGATCAGCATCGATCAGCGATTGAACCACCTGCCCTGCAGCAACGCCGCAGCGAAGCATCGCCAGGCCATCGATGCCCAGCAGAGGATTGATGAGCGCTTGCGTGGCAAGCGCTCCGACCCCTCCCTCGGCGTGCGGGCACAGGGCGCCCACCGCAAAGAAGCGGGTAGCGACAGCCACTCCGAAGGCACCGGCAGCGGGGTCGCGTGCAACAATTGAAAAGGTCATCGTGCCCCCTTGGTCCACACTTTCATTTGGCGAGCAGCGAAATCGCCCCGTCGCCGCCCAGCTCCAGAGGGCCGGGGCGCGGCAGGTATTGCGCTTCGCTGTTGTCGATAACTTAACTCGGTTCTCTGAATCTGTGTCTGCACACGACGGTGGCAGCCACCGTTATCACCAGTCAAAGCCGCGCCCGCATCGTCACTTAGCCAGTTCTGGGCGATTGGTGATGACGTTCAGCGCGCAGCGTGCCCGCCAGGTCGCTGACGCGCAGCGCCCGACCGAGGAGACGGCTTTGAGGCTGGCGGACTACCAGCCAGTGCAGCCTTCACGAGCGAATCTGCCATCCAGAGGGCGATCTTTTCTACGCCGCGGTCCGACAGGCCCCAGATATCCTTGAGGACGATCCAAGTTTCTATGCCGTAAATCACGGTGAGCGCCTGGTGGAGCCGTCTGTGATCGGCAGCGGAGAGTTGGTTGGCCATAGGTCTGATCGCGTCCTCCACGATCCTGACTCGAAATCCGCGCTTGAACGGTTTTTCCTCGAGTAAGCCAGCCCGCTCTTTCGCCCAATGTTCTAGCGAGAGTTGCACAGCTGCGCGCATCTGCGCTTCGTATTGACGGAATCTCGGAAAAGTTTGCTCGAATACGTCACGTACGCGATTCGGTCCATCTGTGTGTCTTGATTCAAAGCGCCTGACCGGGCCGAGCGTTGCATCCATCACCGCAACAATCAGCGCACTGCGCGACGAGAAATAGCGGTAAGCGGTCGCTCGGGATACACCGCTGCGCTGGGCGACTTCAGCGACTGTGGGAACGTGCCCGGTGGAGCGGATCAATGTCATTGCAGACTCGAGCAGCATTTTATGTTTCTCGGCCCGAACTCCCCGCTCTGGCGCAGGTGGGCTTTCACTCAGTTTGTGCTGCAGACGTGTCATAGCGGGGGCGAGCGAACCTGGGAAGACTCGAAATCCCTAACTGAAAAAATCCTTGAAAAGTTCTTGCTGATTACCAAGAACAACGTCTATGCTGCAATGTAACAAGATGAGATTTAAGTCTCATTTACAAAGACAAGATCTTACCGCGAGTCGGCGCCCCGCGCGCCGTCCCTTGGCAGGTGAGACGTCATGGAGACGAATCAGATGTTCCGCAGGAGGCGTTCGGGCGCGGGTTTGTCGGCGCGTATTCGACGCATTGCCGCTCGGAGCGGCGAATGAATCTACGCTTTATCGACCGCATTGCAGTCGAAGATGAGGGCGATGGCGATCCCGTGGTCTGCCTGCACGGACTGGGCGGGAGTGCGGGAGTCTGGATACCGATGCTCGCGCCGTTGGCCGGTCATCGGGTGATCCGCATCGAACTGCCCGGTAGTGCACGATCGATGCGAGTCGACGGGGCGCTCAGCATCGCGCGTTTCGTTGAATGTGTCGAGCAGGTTTGTGAACGGCTGGCGATACGTCGGGCCCACTGGATCGGGCATTCCCTAGGGACTATCGTGGCCCAACACCTTGCGGTCGCCCATCCAGAGCGGATAAGAAGCCTCGCGCTCTATGGGCCGCTCGCCGAACCTTCCGAGCCGGCGCGCGCACCACTTCACGCCCGTGCCGCA
This sequence comes from Betaproteobacteria bacterium, assembly GCA_016868375.1. Classification (GTDB taxonomy): domain Bacteria; phylum Pseudomonadota; class Gammaproteobacteria; order Burkholderiales; family Burkholderiaceae_E; genus SYIM01. The sequence goes on from VGHA01000103.1 coordinate 4,839, forward strand.
CTTGCTCGAACCGAATCCGTGTCAGGAATGCTCAAGATTGCTGTCCAGACCGCGGCGGTGTCGCTATCGGCCGACACGCGTACCCGGCAGCCTCTTGCCATTGCAATGGTGCGCGAATCCGTGGCGCGCAGTTGCCCCGAGGGCTATGCGCGGAGCTGCGAGGCACTTGCCGAAGCCCGTAGCGCTGCGCTTGAGAAAATCAAGGTGCCCGTGCTGTTGGTCACCGGCGATGAAGATGCTGTGGCGCCTCCGCAGGCGATGCGCTCACTCGCGGACCGGCTCACTGCATCGCTGCTGGTCAGGCAACTCGTCCTTGGTCGGTGCGGCCATTGGACACCAATCGAGCGTCCGAGCGAGTGCCTGCGCGAGTGGATCGAATTTACCAGCGCTGCGAGCCGATTGTCTGCTCGGGCCAATCGCACCACATTTGCCGCAGGAGTCACTTGAACGTGGCTGATGTTCTCTTTACCAATGTCCGGATCTTTGACGGTGGCGCTGAGGCGCCGTTCATGGGCGAGGTGCTGGTACAAGGTCACCGTATCACCCGAGTGCTACCGGCTCAGCGCGGTGTGCGATCTGCGCCGACCATGGGTGCACAAGTGATTGACGGCGCAGGCGCGTTCCTGATGCCAGGCATGATCGAATCGCATACGCATTTTTCATGGAACGATCAGCCGAGCCTCGATTCGATCCAGCGAATGCCGCCTGAGGAGCACATCCTTTGGTGCGCGGAGGTCGCCAAACGCTATCTCGATATGGGCTGGACTTCCTGCGTGGGTGCTGCCACGGCCAAACCCCGACTTGATGTCGTGATTCGCAACGCCATCAACGACGGCACCATCATTGGTCCCCGCTATCTCGCCGCAAGCCAGGAAATTACCGTTCCAGGCGGTTTAGGCGACACCACCGCGCCGCACCTGCCTCAACCAGAATTTGCCTTTGGTGCCGTGGTGAGTGGTGCAGAAGAAATGCGGCGCTGCGTGCGCATGTTCTGTAAATTCGGCGTCGACACGCTCAAGATCAATCTCTCTGGCGAATCGATCACTGGTATGCCCTCGGAGATGAGTCAATTCACCGAGGAGGAAATCGCCGTCTGCGTTCAGGAGGCGAAGGCCTGGGGGAAACGCGTTGCCGCCCATGCACGTTCCACCTGGTCGATCAAACAGTGCATCAAGCACGGTATCGAAGTGATCTATCACGCGAGCTTTGCTGACGAAGAAGCCCTCGATCTACTTGAGGCGCACAAATTCGATCATTTCGTTGCGCCCGGATTAGCCTGGCTCATAAATACCTGCCACAACGCAAGCGCCTGGGGCCTCACCCCCGAAGTCACCCGAAAAATGGGTTATCACCGTGAACTCGAGGCTGCCATAGAGAGCATGAAGGCCATGCGCAGGCGCGGCATTCGCATCCTGCCGGGAGGGGACTACGGCTTTGCGTGGACACCTCATGGCACGAATGCCAAGGACCTTGAATATTTCGTCAAGCTCATCGGTATGAGTCCCATGGAGGCCCTGCTTTCAGCAACAGCCTGGGGCGGCCCGATGATGAAAATGGGTAAAGAGATTGGCTACATCCGTGAGGGTTGTCTCGCAGATATCCTGTTGATCGACGGCGACCCGCTAAGCGACATCACGCTACTTCAGGAGCGTGAGCGCATCCTCGCCGTGATGAAGGATGGCGAATTTCACCGCGCGCCACCTGGACGCTCGACTCGAACCACGCGTTGGGCCGTTTGAGCCCGAGTTGCCGACTCTAGTAATCGGAGACCTCGATGACCCGGGAACCTTCTGAAGTCCTCTTCACTAACGTCCGGATCCTCGACGGCTCGGGGCAAAGCGCCTACCCCGGTAGCGTGCGCGTGCGCGGCCCGCGCATTCTCCAGATCACACGCAGCCTCGGCGGCGTGAGTGCAGGCGATGCCATGGTTATCGACGGCGCAGGTGCGACGCTTATGCCAGGCATGACCGAAGCGCACACGCATTTCTCTTGGAACGATGCGGCCTCGCTAGCGGCCATCCAAACGATGCCGCTTGAGGAACACGTGTTGTGGTCAGCCAAGGTGGCGCACAACTATCTCAAGGCGGGCTTCACCTCGTGCGTTGGGGCGGCGTGCGCCAAGCCCCGACTTGATGTGGTGATTCGCAATGCCATCGAGTCTGGGCAAATTCCCGGCCCCCGATATCTCGCGGCAAGTCAGGAGATCACGGTCCCTGGTGGACTAGGCGATGAAATGCTGCCCCATCTACCCTTCCCGGACTTCAGCTTCGGCGTGGTTGTAAACGGCGCGGAGGATCTGCGCCGGGTCACGCGTATGTTTCTCAAATACGGGGTTGATGCGATCAAGCTCAATCTTTCGGGCGATAACTTTGTCCCGGGCGCCGATGCCAAAACCACGTGGATGACCGACGCCGAAGTGGCCGCCTGTGCCGAAGAGGTACGTATGCGTGGTAAGCGAATCATTGTCCATGCGCGCTCGTGTGCCAGCGTCAAGCAGGCGCTACGGCACGGAATCACCATGATTTATCACGCCAGCTTCACGGACAGCGAAGCGCTGGACATGCTTGAGGCTGCTAAAGACAGCGTCTTCGTCGCACCGGGAATCGGCATTATCTATGCCCTCCTCAATGAGGCTGAGCCGTGGGGCGTGAGCCGCGAGAAAGCTGTATCGATGGGTTATGAAGAGGAGTGGGCGGCTGCCTGCGAATCGCTCAAGGCGATGCACCGCCGCGGCGTCCGCGTGCTGCCTGGTGGCGACTACGGATTCGCCTTCAACCCCCATCTGCAAAACGCCCGCGATTTGGAACTCTTTGTGCGATACCTGGGATTTACGCCGATGGAGGCGATTCGTGCATGCACACTTTATGGTGGGCAGGTCATGCAGCGACCCAACGACCTCGGGCTGGTTCGCGAAGGTTATCTTGCGGACCTGCTGCTGCTCGATGGCGACCCGCTGGCTAACCTTTCCATCCTGCGTGAACCCAAAAGAATCCTCGCTGTGATGAAGGATGGCGTTTTCGCAAAAACACCACCGGTGGATCGCGCCCGTACCTGGGTGAGCGCGGCATGAAATTGACCGCTAAGCACTGGGCCTGGCTTCTCATCGGCGGCCCATTGCTGGTTTTTTCGATTTGGGCAATCGCGGACAATACGCGGCTTTATTTCGTCACGCTGTTGAACGGCCTAACGCTCGCTGCGCTCTATTTCATCGTTGCCTCGGGCTTCACGCTGGTTTTCGGCCTGATGCGCAATGTCAATCTCGCCCATGGCTCCCTATATCTGCTTGGCGGCTATGTCGGTTTCATCGTTGCTGAAAAAACAGGCTGGTGGATTTTAGCTGTCGCCACTGGGTTTCTTGCAGCAGCAATACTTGGCCTACTGATGCAGGTGCTCATCCTGCGCCACATGCAGGGTCAGGATATGCGCCAGACCATGGTCACGATCGGGCTCTCCATCGTGATTGCTGACCTGTTGCTTTGGGCCTTTACCGCACAGGTCCACCAGATGGATGCACCGGAGTGGTTACACGGCCCAATCCGCGGCTTGCCGCTTATAAAGGCCTATTCGGCCTACCGGCTGAGTCTGCTTGGATTCGGTGTCGCAATTGGTATTTTCCTTTGGTGGCTACTTACGCGCACTCGCGTTGGCGCCATGATCCGGGCGGGTGTGGACGACCGAAACATGCTGGCGGCCTCAGGCGTTAACGTCAACCTTGTCTTCGCGATCACCTTCATGCTCGGCGCAGGCCTCGCGGGCTTTGGCGGAGTGATCGGCGCGGTCGAGTTGTCGATGGTGCCAGGCGAGGACACCCGGTTGCTCCTTGCGTCGCTCATTGTCGTGATCGTAGGTGGCATGGGTAGCGTGGTCGGCGCAGCCCTGGGGGCTGTGATTCTTGGACTGGCTGAAACCTACGGTCTAGCCTACGCACCGACTTACAGCGTTGTATTTACCTTCGTGATTCTTATTCTCGTTCTGGCCTTTCGGCCGCGCGGCATCCTCGGTCGACCAGCATGAGCGAAGAGGTAAGGTCATGAGCGCAAGTCGTTGGCGGCGCGCGATGCAGGGTGGCTTTCAACAGCCGGCCCTTCAACTGCCCGCGCGCTCCCAGCCGGCTGGATCGTCGCCGGCGTCGGCTGGTGGGGTTGAGACCGACCCTTACGCCGAAAGCAATGCGCCTCGTTGGCTGAAATTTCTCTGGCGTCATCTGTCAGCGCGTCATGTGCTGATCTTCCTTTTCCTTTTGGCATACCCGTTCGTCGCTACGCCATTTTTCACTTTTCAGGTCGCTGCACAGTCGCTGGTTCTCGGGCTTATTGCGCTATCGCTTACGTTCCTTGGCGGCTATGGCGGTATCGTTTCGCTTGCCCAGATGTCAGTGGCGGGGGTCGCGGGCTATTCGATCGCGATTTTTGGTGTCAGCAGCACCCCTATCAGTCTTGGATGGCCCTGGTGGGTCGCAGTTTTAGTTGCCCTTTTCATCGCATGCGCCTGCGCGACCGTGGTCGGGTGGTTGTCTGTGCGCACCGAGGGTATCTACACCATCATGATCACACTCGCCTTCGGGGTTGCCTTCTACTACCTCGTCCTGCAGAACTATTCCTTGTTCAACGGATTTCAGGGTTTTCAAAAAGTTTATCCGCCTGATGTCTTCGGACTTAACTGGCGCGAACCGGTACCTTTCTATTTCCTAACGCTGTTTTGGGCGATGGCAGGCTATCTTGCAGTCAAGTGGCTGGTACGAACGCCTTTCGGTATCGCGCTTCAGGGCGTACGGGACAACCCACGGCGCATGGAGGCGCTGGGCTTCAATATCGTGGCCCACCGCGTGGCCGCGTATGCCTTCGGCGGATTGCTTGCAGCCATTGGTGGCGTTCTGCTTGTTTGGTACAACGGGCTGATTACGCCTGGGTCGATCAACGTTGGCTGGCAGATCAATATCCTCGTGATCGCGGTCTTGGGAGGCATGCGTCACCCGATCGGCGCATTTCTTGGTTCCATAGTCTTTGTATTGCTCCAGACCTTTGCCATTGATCTCATCGATCGCGAACGCTTTAACCTGGTGATAGGTATCGTGTTCCTCGCGATCGTGCTGTTTTCTACCGACGGTCTGCTCGGTCTTTGGGACAAGCTTCGTACTCGTATGCGTCATCAGACATCAGATTCAGTTGCATCAACCCAGCGCCATTGAGCGCGCCTCTTTAAGGAGAAGGAAGTGATGGAGACGAAACGGACCTGGATTCGCTCGGTGACAGGGGCTGCAGTCGTAGCAGCCCTCACCAGCATGGCCTGGGCGCAGCAGGCGCCCGTCAAGATCGGGGTTTTGGCCACCCTGGAGGGCCCCTTCGCGGCGGGCGGTGCCGATGGCATGCGGGGCGCAGAGCTCGCAATAAGAGAGCGGGGTGGTGTGGTGGCAGGTCGCAAGATCGAAATGATCAAGGCGTCCTCGAATGCCAATCCGGATGTCGCCGTCAACGCGGTGCGCAAACTGGTTGAACAAGATAAGGTCGATATCGTCGTGGGTCCGCTGTCCGGTGGCGAAGGCATCGCGGTAAAGGACTACTCAAAAACCCAGCCGAACATGACCTTCATCAACGGCGGCTCAGGCGCACAGGCAACCACCTTGGTCAACCCCTCGACCAACTTCTTCCGCTTCAACACCGAAGGCGAGGCGCTCAGTGGATGGTGGGGCTCGGTCAGGCCGCAATCAACAAGGGCTATAAGCGGGTGATGGTGATTGCAGAGGACTATGCTTTTCCCTACTCGCAGGTCCAGGGCTTCATGACCGAGTTTTGCAAACTCGGTGGCCGCGTCCCGGTAAAGGCGTGGGTACCACTGGGCGGCAAGGACTATTCATCAGTCATCGCGCGGATCCCAAAAGATGTTGACGCATTACTCGTCGTTTTGGGCGGTGCCGATGCAGTCAACTTCCTGAATCAGTATGAGGCCTCGGGCGGTGATAAGCCAATGATGGGAGGGTCCATTACCGTAAGCCAGGATGTCCTCAACTATCGTGGCAAGCGTCGTGACTCGCTGGTCGGAACAATTTCCGCTGGACCCTACGCCGACAGCTTTGACGGCGCAGACTGGAAGGCCTTCGTGTCGGCCTACCAGAAGAGCTTCCCGGTTTCATCCGGAGGCTACCCCAGCCCAAGCCTTTTTGCACTGGTCTACTACACCAACATGAAGGCAGCGCTCGATGCACTGGACGCAGTCAAAGGTGACCTCGCAGGGGGTCAGGCTAAATACCGTGATGCGCTCAGCAAACTCGAGCTGAAGATGCCTACCGGAACAGTGCGGCTTGACTCTAACAGGCAGGCTATTGGTACCACGTTCGTGACCGAGGTGGTCAAGGATGCACAGGGTGCCCTCACGACCCGCGTGTTGCGCAAGGTCGACAACGTGGACCAGATGCTGGGACTCAAGAAGGAAGAGTTCCAGATCGGTTCGCGTGACATCCCTAACTGCCCTTGATCTCGCTTCATCACAAGAGTTGGTGGATGGCCTGATGACCTCAGCCAACCACCACAGAAATTGGTCGGCCAGACGCACGCCTGCCGTTGGAGGCGTGCGTCTGGGGCCAACTGAGTCGCCAATCGCATCGTCCAACGCACTGGCGTTACAAAATGTCAGTCGTAGCTTTGGAGCACTTAGAGCGGTTGACGATGTCTCGTTCAATGTCGCCGCAGGCGAAAAATACGCTGTGCTTGGCTCTAATGGGGCAGGCAAGACCACGCTTTTCAACACCATCACCGGAGATTTTCTGCCCACAGCAGGACGTATCGAATTTTTTGGTGAGGACATTACGCTTCTGAGCCCTCATGACCGAATTCGAAAAGGCTTGCGTCGTACCTACCAGTCCTCACTTTTGTTTCGCGACTTGACGGTTCGAGATAACCTGTTCCTCGCCGTCCGCGGCGTTGCGAGCGGTCGCTTCAGCATGTGGCGGCCCTCTGCATCACACACGAGCCGCAGGGCTACCGAAGATTTACTTCACCGGGTACGGCTTGCGCACCTCGCAGATCAACTCGTCGCCAATCTCGCGCACGGCCAGCAGCGCCAACTCGAAATTGGTATGGCTCTGGCTGGCGCTCCTCGATTGATCCTGTTCGATGAGCCTGCAGCAGGACTATCGCCCGCGGAGCGCCGCGAACTGGTCCTGCTACTCCGATCACTACCTAAGCATATGAGCTTCGTGATTATCGAACACGATCTCGATATTGCGCTGCGCGTTTCCGAGCGCGTCACGGTGATGCACAACGGCCGTGTACTTCGCTCCGGTACGCCTGCCGAGATCGAGTCCGACAGTCAGGTGCAGGCCATCTACATGGGCGGGCGACGCTGATGCTGCCTCGCTCCCGCGCAAAACGTACGAACACCAGCCGACCGTCCGCAAATACGGCGGTTGCGGCTCGCCCGCTCCTCGAAGTCGAGGGGCTTGATGTCCATTACGGTCGAGCCCACGCGCTGCAGTCAGTGAGCTTTACCCTTGAGAGCGGCGTTCTGGGAATCGTCGGCCGCAACGGCATGGGCAAGACAACGCTTTGCAATGCGATCACCGGTCTCGTCGCAGCTCAGGGCAGCATTCGACTAGACGGTCATGACATCCTGGGTTGGCCAGCCCATCGCATCACCCGGGCTGGTATTGCCTACGTGCCACAGGGCCGTAGGGTATGGCCATCGCTCACTGTCGATGAGACGCTACGCCTGGTGGCAAGCCACCGTCGCGAAGTCGACCGCGTCTACACGATGTTTCCAAGACTCGCCGAGCGTAAGTCCAATGGCGGCTCTCAGCTCTCCGGGGGAGAGCAACAGATGCTTGCAATCGGACGTGCGCTCTTACTCGAGCCACGCCTTCTTGTCATGGACGAGCCCACAGAGGGCCTTGCACCTGTCATCGTTGAACAGGTCGCAGAAAGCCTCCGTCGCCTCGCTCACAGCGGCGGCATTGCGGTTTTACTCATCGAGCAGAATCTCGGCGTTGCGATTGAGGTTGCAGATCAGATCGGCGTCATGGTCAACGGACGCCTCGCGCAGGTCATGCCCACCGATGTCCTCGCCGCTGACCGTGATCTACAGGAGCGCCTGCTCGGGGTGCGATCAAGCGGCGATGAGGAGGAAGGTCTCGCTGATATCGCACCGCCAACTGCCTTACAGCCCACTGCGACTCAGGTGCTCACCGTCAAGCGGTCGCACGGTGACTCGCAACCCGCGCTTGACGCAATCGCGCCACGCGCGGGCGCAGGTTTCAATCGCTGGAACCTTGTGAGTGCAGCACCACCGCTGCCGCAACCAGAAGTCGGCGCCCCTCAGAGTTCATCGAAGCCTTCAAGTAGTGATACTGGGCGCCATGCATCTGTCGCCATACTGGCAAGCGATACTACTGCCAGCACCGGTTCGGTTTTCGACTTTCCAGTTTCGGTTACCAGCGCGCGCGCGGCTTACGTAGTCGGCACCTTTGATACCAAGGCGCGCGAACTGTTCTATTTGCGTCAGAGTCTGGAGCGGCTGGGGCTACGCGTTGTGACGGTCGATCTTGCGACCAGCGGTCGAACCTCTCTTGCAAACGTACACCCTCGAGAAGTCGCGCGGCATCATCCCCAAGGCGAGTCAGCGGTCTTCAGCGGTGATCGTGGCGGTGCCGTTGCCGCGATGGCATTGGCATTCGAACGATTTGTCGCTACCCGCCGCGATCTAGGCGGCATCATCTCCGCGGGCGGTTCGGGAGGTACATCGCTTGCCACGTCGGGCATGCGGGCGTTACCGGTGGGCCTGCCAAAGGTCATGGTATCAACGATGGCAAGCGGCGATACCCGTCCCTACGTTGGCCCAAGCGACATCTGCATGATGTACTCGGTTACCGACGTCCAGGGCATCAACCGTATCAGTGAACGTGTGCTCGCCAATGCTGCACACGCCCTCGCAGGAATGATTACGCACCCGCCCCTGGCCACCCAATCGCTGCGCCCGGCGTTGGGCCTGACCATGTTCGGTGTGACGACACCCTGTGTGCAAATGGTCACCAAGCTGATCGGCGACCGCTACGATTGCTTGGTGTTCCACGCCACGGGCGTCGGCGGGCAATCAATGGAGAAGCTCGCCGACTCGCAGTTGCTTGCGGGTGTGATCGATGTCTCCACCACCGAAATCGCGGATGAAATCGCGGGCGGCACACTGTCAGCCGGACCAACTCGCCTTGATGTATTTGCCCGACATGCCATCCCCTGGGTTGGGTCGTGCGGCGCACTCGATATGGTCAATTTCGGCCCCTGGGACTCGGTCCCAGACCGATTCAAGGGCCGCAGACTCTATCGGCACAATCCGACCGTAACCCTGATGCGCACCACGCCTGACGAATGTCGTGCAATTGGTGAGTTTCTCGTTAAAAAAATCAATGCCATGCGTGGACCGGTCCGGTTCCTGATTCCCGAAGGAGGTGTCTCAGCAATTGATCGTCCAGGCCAGCCTTTCCACGACCCCGATGCCAATCGAGTGCTGTTCGAAACCATCGAACAAGGCTTTCGCAGTGGGCCGGATCGCCAGCTGACCCGCCTGCCGCATCACATCAACGATGAGTCATTTGCGCAGGCACTCGTCGATGCCTGGACCGAATTATCGCGGCCACCGGTAGCAAGACGCGCCTAGATAACGACCAAAGGAGAGCGAGCAGATGGCGAGAATACCCCGCGGGAAGATCCTGAAGCACCTTCGCGGCAAAGTCC
>VGHA01000104.1 GCA_016868375.1 Betaproteobacteria bacterium
GGGCTTCACGCCGCCTCAAGCCTCCCCTAAACTTATCCACAGCACTTCACGAAAAATTGCTATCCACCCCCTGGTCAAAATTCAACGCGCACGGGTGGTCAAAATTCAACGCGCAGCGACACTGGAGGTCTTCTCGTTCATGAACGCGGTCAAAAACATCCTGTTCATCATGTGTGACCAGCTGCGCGCGGATTACCTGTCCTGCTACGGACACCGCACCTTGGCCACACCGAACATTGACAGCATTGCCGCCCGCGGCGTGCGATTCGACCGCGCTTACTGCCAGTCGCCCAACTGCGGGCCCTCGCGCGCCTCTTTTTACTCCGGGCGTTATGTATTCTCACACGGGGCCACCTGGAATTTCATCCCGCTGCCCCTGGGCGAGCAGACTCTGGGGGATCACCTGCGCAGTGCGGGCATGCGGGTTGCCGTTGTCGGCAAGACGCATATGTATGCGGATCGCGACGGGCTCAGCCGTCTTGCCCTCTCGTCGGAATCCGCCCAGAGTCGCTACGCTGCAGAGGCTGGATTCGAGCCCTACGAGCGCGACGACGGCATTCATCCCGACAGCAAGGTTGATCCCAAGCTCGCCTACAACGAGTATCTGCGCAGCCACGGCATGGACGGCGCCAACCCCTGGCATACCTGGGCTAATGCCGGCATCGACGAGCAGGGCGAGATCGCCAGCGGCTGGTATTACCGCAACGCCCATAGGCCAACGCGGGCGCCGGACGAGCACAGTGAAACCGCCTATATGACCCACAGGGCCATGGACTTCATGCGCGAGCAGGGCGATAAGCCCTGGCTACTGCACCTGTCTTACATCAAGCCGCATTGGCCTTACATCGTGCAGGCTCCCTATCACACGCTCTATAGCCACGCTGATATTCAGGCACCGATTCGCGCGAATCACGAGCGCGACAACGACCACCCTGTCTACGCTGGTTTTCGCCAGCACCCCGAGGGGCTTGCGTTCTCGCGCGATGCTGACCGGCTCAACGTCATTCCCGCTTACATGGGCCTGGTCAAGCAGATAGACGACTACCTGGGCCAGTTGTTCGCCTTTATGAAGGCGCGTGGTTTGTGGGAGAACACGCTGATTGTGTTCACCGCCGACCACAGCGATTATCTGGGCGATCACTGGCTGGGCGAAAAGGAATTCATGTATGAGCAGGGGGTGCGAATCCCCATGCTGGTCGCCGATCCGTCTGCACCGCAGACCCACGGCACGGTGAGCCAGGCCCTGGTCGAGGCGGTTGATCTGGTGCCCACGTTTCTTCAGACCATGAATCAGCCCCTGCCCTCGCACTGGCTGGAGGGCCGTTCCCTGGGACCGCTGCTGCAAGGCACAGCCTCCAGCATTCGCGAGGTGGCTGTCTCTGAGCTTGACTACGCCATTTACGGTGCGGCGCGCCGTCTCAAGCTGGCCCCACATAAGGCCCGCATGGTGATGGCCCGCAGCGATCGGTTCAAGTATGTGCACTACGACGGTCTGCCACCCCAGCTGTTCGATCTGCACAACGATCCGAATGAATACCACGATCTGGGCCGCGACCCCGGGTATGCCGCCGTGCGGGAAGAGCACCTCAGCTGGATCTTTGACTGGATGCGTCAGCGCCGCAACCGCATCACCATCTCTGACGAAGCCATCATGAAGCGGGCCACGCCCGCCGCCGCGGGTGGTGTGATCATTGGTGAGTGGTAGTCGACCGCGCGTCGCTCACGGAGCCCCGACATGAAAAGCCTTGCCAGTAACGACTTCCTGATTCGCGATGCCTGGTATGTGGTCGCATGGCCGCACGAACTGACCGCAGACCGCCCACTGGCGCGAACCGTTTTAGGCGAAGACCTCGTGCTGTTCAGAACCCCGGAAGGTCAGGCAGTGGCTCTGGAGGATCGCTGCGCACACCGGCTCGCGCCTTTGTCGCGCGGCCGCATCGAGTCCGGTGGTATTCGATGCCTTTATCACGGCGTGAAGTTCGCGCCCTCGGGGCAGTGCCTGGAGATACCCGCTCAGCCGCAGGGCCACCCCAATATGTGCGTTCGTCACTACCCGCTGGTTGAACGCGATGGCTTCATCCATGTGTGGATGGGAGACCCGGGCAAAGCCGATGCCGAGCGCGTTATCGATGCCTCGCCGTGGGCGTCAAGCCCGCACTGGAAGCCCTCGCGCGGTTATCTGCATGTAAAGGCCCATGTCAGCCTGATCGCAGACAACCTCCTCGATTTCGGCCACTTACCGTTTGTACACCCCAATACCGTGGGTGCAGCCCAACAGGCTGATTTCGCCACCGAAGTCCGTCCGCTCGCTGAAGGGGTTCAGACCGATCGATGGTACATCGATGTACCCGCCTCGGCATTTCACCAGTCGGTCGGTCATTTCAAGGGTCGGGTCGACGCCTGGCACTGTTTTCGCTGGCACCTGCCGGCCATCATGTCACTGAACTCAGGCTCAGCGCCGACGGGCACCGGCGCCCGCGAAAAACCGCACGGCAGCCGCGAAGGTGCCATCGAGTTTCACCATATCGCGGCGCTCACGCCCCAAGACGAAGACCATACGCATTACTTTTGGGTGCACTGGCGTAACTTTGCATTGGATGAACCGGCCATGACCGATACCGTTCATCGCAACATCATGGCAGCATTCAGCGAAGACCAGGCTATGGTGGAGGCCCAGCATGCCGCTATCCGCCGCGGGGCTCAGACAGTCCCTAAGGCCATCATGGCCGATCGCGCACTCAGCCTTGTCCGCTCGCAGCTTGCCCGCCGAGCGCAGGGTAGTGTTGCATGAGGGATTTCCCCAGTTCTGTCCGGGGCAAGCCGCCTCGCGTCCACCGTGCATTTGACGCGACCACCTTCGGCGGGGAACAATCCCCGGCAGACTCGCCGCCCACTACAGAAGGGCGGGCAGATGAGATCCAGCGATGAATCGCGAGACGGTCGGCGTCAGACGTGTACGCAACACGCTCTTCATCATGTGTGATCAGCTGCGCGCGGATTATCTGTCCTGCTACGGCCATCCGCGTCTGGATACGCCCAATCTCGATGCGCTTGCCGGCCGTGGCGTGCTCTTTGACCGCGCCTATGATCAGTCGCCAGTTTGTGGGCCCTCGCGAATGAGTTACTACACGGGTCGGTACATGCACTCGCATGGCGCCAGCTGGAACTTCGTACCGCTCAAGGCAGGCGAAATGACACTGGGCGGTCATCTGCGGCCGCTGGGTGTTCGGTCTGTCCTGGTCGGTAAAACTCATATGCGTGCCGACTATGCCGGCATGTCGCGCCTGGGCATCGACCCCACCTCGGCCATTGGCGTGCGTATTGCCGAGTGCGGCTTCGACCCCTTTGAACGTGACGATAGCATTCACCCGTACTCGGGACACGACCCTGATCCTAATTACTCGGACCACCTGCGTGCACAGGGCTTTGGCGGTGATAACCCGTGGGAGAGCTGGGCCAATACAGTGGTCGATACCGACGGCACCCTGCGCTCGGGCTGGTTTCTCAAATACAGCCACCTGCCGGCACGTATCCCCGACGAGCACTCTGAAACGCCCTACACCACGCGACGCGCGATGGACTTCATTCGACAGGCAGGTGACCAACCCTGGTTGCTGCACCTGTCGTACATCAAACCCCACTGGCCGTATGTGGTGCCTGCACCCTATGCGGGGATGTACACGCCCGCAGATGCGCTGCCGCTCGTGCGCGATGCCCGCGAGCTGCACGATCCACACCCCGTGTATGCCGCCATGACACGCCATCGCGTCTCCAGAACCTTTGCCAAGGACGGCGTGCGCGATGCGGTGATGGTGGGTTATATGGGACTGGTCAAGCAGATCGATGACCAGATCGGTGTACTGATGCGCTTTTTGGACGAGCAGGGCCTCACCGAATCCACGCTGATTATCTTCTGCTCAGACCACGGCGACTACCTGGGCGACCACTGGCTGGGCGAGAAGGAGTTCTTCCACGAACCGTCGGTTCGGACGCCGCTCATCATCGTTGATCCCGACGCTCGCGCTGACGTCAGCCGCGGCACACGCTGTCAGGCGCTGGTCGAATCGGTGGATATCGTACCGACCCTGCTTGAGGTCTATGGCAGTGCGGCCGTGCCGCATGTCGTCGATGGCCTGTCGCTGCGCCCCTGGCTGTGGGGTGAATCGCCGTCGCAGTGGCGCGACTGCGTAGTCAGCGAATACGACTTCTCATTCCAGGATGCGCGCATCGAGTTGCAGACCCGACCGCGAGACGCCTGGCTGCGCATGATTTTCGACGGACGCTGGAAATACATCCTGGCTGAGGGCTACCGCCCGCTGCTATTTGATCGGCTCAATGATCCGCTCGAGTTGACCGATCTGGGCGCGAGCGCCGCAGGCGACGCCGTGCAGGCGCGAACACGCCTCCACGAACGGCTTTTTCAGTGGGCACGACAACCACGGCAGCGGGTCACCGTCCCCGACGGTCTTATTGAAACCACCGAAGTGCAGGCACGTATCTCAGAAGCGGGTGTGCTCATCGGTTACGAAGACGAGGCCGATCTCATCGAGCAGCGCCAGCGATTCAAGCCGCGCTTTGCCTCGAGCAATCCCCTGGTGCGTCGCACGCTTGACCGCCTGAGTAATCCGATCGTTGCAGAGGAGTCTCAATCATCATGAACGCTCCTGTGCCCGGTCTCCTTCGCGAAAGCGCCGACATCACGCGCGCGCACCAAAGTCTGGATGGCGTAAGCTGGAATATTCTGGGTCAGGTTTACACCCCCAAGCAACTCAGCGAGGACAGTTTCTGCTGGCACGCCACCTTCCCCGAAGAAACCTTCGTGCCGCCGCACCTGCATGTCGACCAGGACGAATACATTTTCGTTCTGGAAGGCCGCATCGACCTCATCCTGGCCGGTCAGAATCAGTCGGCTAACCCAGGCGATCTGGTGCGTATGCCCCGAGGTATTGCGCATGCCTTTTTCAATAACTCGGGGCGGGTCTCGCGCGCGCTCTTCTGGGCCGCCCCCACCGGGCGACTTCCCGATTTCTACAAACGTATCCACAATGTGGCCAGTCCGGCCGAGGTGGTGAAACTCGCCCGCGAGTACGGCGTATTCTTTGAGCCGCCCGTATCATCAGCGCGCACCGATCCGACCTGAGCCGCATTCACATCGATCCGCTTTCGAACACACCGATGAACCGCAGGAGATAGTCTTATGAAAACGCGTCGCACAATCACCCGCAGCCTGGTCGCCCTGAGTCTGGCCGGAGGCCTGACCGGGCTGGCTTACGCCCAGAACCAGACCCTGCTGATGAACACCTTCATCGGCATCAATCATCCGGTCACCACCCAAATCTTCAAGCCCTGGGCCGATGACGTGGCCAAGGCCACCGAAGGTCGGGTGAAGGTCGATATCGCGCCCACCAGCCTTGCCGCTCCGCCGCAGCAGCTCGACGGGGTTACCAAGGGCATCTTCGATATCGCCTACCAGTTCCACGGTTTTCTCGCCCCCAAGGTGAAACTCACCAACGTTGCCCACCTGCCCTTCGTCAATACCACCTCTAAGGGCAGTTCAATCGCGCTGTGGCGCACCTACGAAAAGTACTTTGCCAAGTCCAACGAACTGCCCGATGTGCAGGTGCTGGGCATGTTCGTAGCGCTCCCGGGCCCCATCTTCGCCATGAAGACGCCCATCAACGCCATGGCCGATCTCAAGGGCACCAGGATGTATGCCCTACCCGGCGTGCCCGCGCGAATTTTTGAAGCGGCAGGCGCCGGCGTCGTGGCAGCACCCGCGGTACGCAGCCACGAGGTAATCTCGGGTGGCACCGTTGATTCATTTGCAGGCTATTCCGTCATGGATGCTGAAGCGTTCAAGACGCTGCAGTACGCCAAACATGTTTATGACGTGCCCGGCCACCTGAGCGCACCGGCCTTCGCACTCTTCATCAACAAGCGTAAATGGGGATCGATCTCGGCCAAAGATCGCGAGGCCATCATGAAATTGTCGGGCGAGGCCTTGTCGGCCCGATTCAGCGCCTACGACATCATTGAAGTGAAGGCGCGTGCCGATGCAGCCGCGCGCGGTATCAGCATCCAGCAGGCCAGCCCCGCCTTCATCGATGAATTGCGTAAGCTCGCCGCACCGCTGGAGGCCGCCTGGCTGGCCGACGCCGCCAGTCTGGGCGTGGATGGCAAGGCAGCGCTGCAGTTCTTCAAAGACGAAGCCGTCAAGAACGCCAAGTAAGCCAGCGCCATGACTGCGAACACACCGCGTCGCCCTGATCGGACCGCACTCATCCTCGGGCTGATGTCGGCGATTCCGCTGAGCCTGATTGTTGTGCTCACCTTCGTGGATGTGTTCGCGCGCTACCTGATCTCGGCGCCCATCCGTGGCAGCGTCGAGATCATTCAATACGCCATGGCGCTCACCATTTTTGCTGCCCTACCCCTTGTGACCCGCGATCGCGAGCATGTGACGGTCAGCTTGATCGACGGACTGCTGCGGCCGCGCGCGCTTGCGATGAAACGCTGGCTGTGCGACCTGGTGAGCTTCGCCGCGCTGCTCACCATCACCTGGCGCCTGTGGATCTACGCGGGTGAATCCGTCGAAGGTGAGCGCAGCACCATCGTCTTGAGCCTGCCCGAGGGGCCCCTGGTATACGCGATGAGCGTGTTCGCGGTCATCACCGCTGGCGTCGTGTTGGTACACCTCATTGAAGGCGTGAAAGGCGGTAATCGCACATGACCGTCGCCCTGATCGGTTTCCTGGGGCTCTTTGCGCTCGCCTTCGTGGGCGTGCCCTTGGGCTTTGCCATGCTGCTGGCGGGCATTGGGGGCTTCGCCTACATTCGCGGCCCGGATGCCGCGCTGTCCATGCTCGCACAGATCGTGGTTGACGCCTCGGCCAACTACGGTATGTCGGTGCTGCCGATGTTCATTCTCATGGGCATCTTTGTGCACAAGGCCGACATCAGCGGCGATCTCTACGATGCCGCCAATGCGTGGCTGGGGCATCTCAAGGGCGGCCTGGCGCATGCCACGGTCGCATCGTGCGCCCTGTTCGCCGCCATCTCCGGCAGCTCGATCGCAACGGCTGCCACCATGAGCCGCGTCGCCATCCCGCCCATGCGACGGCTGGGCTATCACGACCGCCTATCGACCGGGTCGGTCGCTTCGGCGGGCGTACTGGGCGTGCTCATTCCACCGTCCGTGCCCCTGGTGATCTTCGGTCTGCTGACCGAAACCGATATCCGTAAGCTATTCATCGCCACGATCATCCCTGGCATTCTGCTCACGCTCTTTTTTATTGCGGCGGTCTGGGTCACGGTGGCGCTCAATCCCTCACTGGGCCCCCCCGGCGAGCGGCGCTCCTTCCGAGAGAAGGTCATCGCGCTCAAAGGTGTATGGAGCGTAATTGCCCTGTTCGTTTTCGTGATGGGGGGGCTGTACGGCGGCGTATTCACGGCGACTGAGTCAGCCGGGATCGGTGCCATGGGCGCCTTCTTTTTTACCCTGCTGCGCCGAAAAATGAGCTGGCGGGTGCTCGGCGAGTGCCTGATGGAAACCGGCAAAACCACCGCGATGATTTTCGCCATCGTGTTTGGTGCGCTGGCGTTCGCCAATTTCATTGCGCTCACGGGTATGACCATGCAGCTGGTGCATTGGATACAGGCCCAGGATTTCAGCGCCAATGGCGTGCTCATCGCCATGTGCGTGATCTACGTGGTGCTGGGCTGCCTGATGGAAGCGATGGGGCTGATGCTGCTCACCGTGCCTATCTTTACGGCGGTTGCGGTTGAGATGGGGATCAATCCCATCTGGTTCGGTATTTTTGTGACAGTCATGATCGAGGTGGGCATGCTCACCCCCCCGGTGGGGATGAATGTCTTTACCGTTAAGACCCTCACACCCGACGTCTCTTTGGCCACCATATTCCAAGGCGTCATGCCCTTCCTGGTGGCCAACCTCGCGCTGGTCGGCGTGTTGATCGCCTGGCCCCAACTTGCACTGATGCCCTTGCGCTGGTTTTCTTGATACTGTCTGACATCCCATGGACGAGCCCCGCTTCGACTACGTGATCGTTGGGGCTGGCTCGGCCGGCTGCGTGCTGGCAAATCGCCTGAGCGAAGACCCCGCCCATCGTGTGCTGCTGATCGAGGCTGGCCCGGAAGACCGCTCGTTCTGGATCCACTTTCCTCTGGGCCTGCAGCTTGCCCTGCGCGATGAACGCATCGAGTGGCGCTTGAGCACTGAACCCGACCCCTGGATGGCCGATCGGCGTATCGCCTGCCCGCGCGGCAAAACGCTGGGCGGCACCAGTGCCATGAACGGCATGATCTACATCCGTGGCCAGGCGCAAGACTATGACGACTGGGCCGCACAGGGCTGCACCGGCTGGTCTTGGGCGCACGTACTGCCTTACTTTATCCGCAGCGAGGCCAACGAAACCCTGCCCGAGTCGCCCCTGCACGGACGGCAGGGCCCACTCAAGGTCAGCACACCCGCCATGCGCGATGCCCTGTGTGAGGCCTTTATCGCCGCCGGCGCAGCGCAGGGTCAGCCGGTCAGCACCGACTTCAATGGCGCCTCTCAGGAAGGGGTGGGCTATTACCAGCACACCGTCTCGCAGGCACGGCGGCAGAGCACCGCAACGGCGTTTCTGCGCCCGGTGCGATCGCGCGATAACCTACAGGTCTGGACCAACACCCGCGCGCTGCGCTTTGAGGGTAGACAGGGTCGTGTGCAACGCCTGCATATCGAACGCGAAGGACGCGAACAGTCGGTCGCGATCGGGCGGGAGCTGCTCATCTGTGCAGGCGCCATTCACAGCCCCGCCCTTCTGCAATGCTCGGGCTTTGGAGACGCGCCCCATCTGCAGTCACTGAGCATCACCCCGCAGCAGCATCGGCCTGGCGTGGGTGCCAACCTGCAAGATCATATACAGGCGCGGGTTCGCTATGTACTCAACCAGGGCTTGAGCCTTAATGACCTCTACCACAGCCGCTGGCGTCAGCTGAAGGGCTTTGCGCAATTCGCGCTGACCCGCTCGGGTCGTATGGCCGAGCCGCCCATACGCGTCGGCGGTTTCTGCCGCAGCAGCCCCCATGAGGCCCGTCCCGACCTGCAGCTGCATCTCATCGAATTCAGCTCACCGGCCATGGGTCAAGCGCCCCATGCTCACCCCGGTATACAGCTCAGCGCCTGCGTGCTGCGGCCGCTCAGCCGCGGCCAGGTGCGCATCGCCAGCGCCGACGCGCGCAGGGCTCCCCTGATCGAGAGTCATTACCTTGAGCATCCCGATGACGTGGCGCGCACGCTGCGCGGGGTTCGGCTGGTTCAGTCGATCGCATCGCAAGCGGCGCTACGCGCCATCATCCGGCAAGAGGCGGAGCCAGGCAGTCAGGCGCTTGACGATCAGGCGGTGATCAACTGGATACGGGCGACCAGCGTCACCGTCTACCACCCGGTCGGCACCTGCCGCATGGGCAGCGATGATGAAGCGGTGGTCGATCCTCAACTACGCCTGAGGGGTATGGACGGTGTTCGTGTGGTTGACGCCTCAGTCATGCCCACACTGATTTCTGGCAACACCAACGCGCCCACCATCATGATCGCTGAGCGGGCGGCCGACCTGATTCTGGGACGCACGCCGACCTCTGTTGCGCCCGACCTGCGCTGAGCGGGTTCGCGGCTGATTCGTGACGGCTGCCGTTGCCATCCAACTGGAGTACCCCATGTTTATCCGAGACTGCTGGTATGTCGCCGCCTGGGACCATGAAGTCAGTGCCGATGGCTTGCTCCCCCGAACCCTGCTGGGTGACCCGGTGCTGCTCTATCGTGGCGCGCAGGGGCAGGCCCTGGCCCTGGAAAACCGATGCTGTCACCGGGGCAGCCTCAGGTTTTGGCGCCGCGATTGCCGAGCGTATGGCGCGGGCGGGTGCGACAGTAATGCTGGCTGATCTCAACCTCGCCGGCGCCCAGGCGCAGGCTCAGCGCATCGCCGACGGGGGCCTTCAGGCGCAGGCGATTGCCTGCGATGTGTCAAGGGCGGACGACTTCAAATCGCTGGTCGAACATACCCGCGCTCGCATGGGTGGCCTGCATGTGCTGGTCAATAATGCCGGCACCACACATCGCAACAAACCCTCGCTGGAGGTCACCGAAGCCGAGTTTGACCGCGTCTGGCAGGTGAATGTCAAAAGCCTGTATTGGTCGGTGCAGTCTGTCATGCCGCACTTCATACAACAGGGTTCGGGCGCCATGATCAACGTCGCCTCCACGACGGGCGTACGGCCCGGGCCTGGTCTGGTCTGGTATAGCGGCACCAAGGCGGCCATGATCAACCTCACGCGGGGCCTTGCGCTTGAACACGCCCGCTTCGGCATTCGCGTCAACGCGGTCAATCCCATGATCGGCGAAACCGCCATGCTGGAGCAGTTCATGGGCATGCCTGACACCCCGCAGAATCGGGAGCGCTTTTTGTCCCGCATCCCGCTGGGCCGATTCACCCGTCCGAATGATGTCGCGTCGGCGGTCACCTTTCTCGCAAGCGATGAAGCAGACTATCTCACGGGCGTATGCCTGGATGTCGATGGCGGCCGAAACATCTGAACGCGTGAACTGGCTCTCCGGCCGCAGAGGCCTGCTGGCGATCGCGCTGCTGGCAGCGGCGCAGTGGTTTCCCACAGCGGCGGCTCAGGATGTGCGCGCCGCCAATGGCAGTCTGCTCGCCAATATCAGCGCCGGACAGGTACGCAGCGCCAGCGGCTCGCTGCTCTTTCGCTTCGAGGGCAGCGAGGTTCGCGATGCCAGTGGGCGCCTGTATCTGCGCATCGAGGGCGAAGATATCCGTAACGCCAGCGGCTCGCTGCTGGGCCGCTTCGACGGGCGAGACATGCGTGACGCGAGCGGCCGCCTGCTGGGCCGAATCGAGGGCAGTGACGTGCGCGACGCCTCGGGGCGCCTGATGGGCCGCACCTCCGGCGTGTCAGGCCGCCAGGCAGCGGTTTATTTTTTCTTTCTGCAATAGCACCTCGTCGCGTTCAAACGGCCGTGCTCATCGTCGCCCGGCCGCACTCGTCGTAATCTTTGGCCTTCTCGGGAAGGATGGGCCCCATGGGAGTCGATTCAGAGTCGCTCGGATTTTCTGCAGATGAGGACATGCCCGTGCGCTACATCGAGCGCACGCATGCCTGGTATGAGGCGCTAGGAACCAACAACCCCTACCGCTATGCCTCATTCTCGCATGTTCCGTTTACGCCACTGCGCCCTGTTCGGCCACATGCCGGGAGGGCCGTGGCACACGCAGAATGAGCCTGAACCCCGCATGGTGCGGGCCGCGCTCAAATGAAAACGCCCAACCGAGAACGGTCAGACGTGGTGTATTGGTGGCCGGATCTTGACGTTGGGCGAAAGCATCGACATAGTTGTTGCGAATATCAAAACGCCGTTGACATCATATCAATGGCCAATTTGTCCGAACGCCGGCTCTCCGGAGAGTCTCCATGTCAGGCAGCAACACGATCGAATCAGGTAGGGATGCGGCGGCTTATCGCGAGCGCATCGGCAACGCGAACGCCAGGCATCTCTGGCACCCGATGATCGATCCGAAGATTTCGGCGGTCAGCCCGCCGCTTGTGATCGAGCGCGGCGAGGGCGTGCGCGTGTTCGACATCGACGGGTGCTCGTATCTGGACTGCACCGCCGGGCTCTGGTGCGTGAACGTCGGCCACAACCATCCGGCGGTGAAGAAGGCGATGGTCGAGCAGCTCGACAAGATCGCGTACTACGCCACGTTCGGCGACATTTCCAACCCGCCGTCGATCGAACTGTCGGCGAAGCTCATCGAATTGCTTGCGCCCGAGGGCATGGTCCGGGTGATGTTTTCCTCGGGCGGTTCGGATGCCAATGAAACCGCGTTCAAGCTTGCGCGGCAATACTGGAAACTCGAAGGACGGGGCGACAAGGTGAAAATCCTGTCGCTTCGCAACGGATACCACGGTGTGCATTTCGGCGGCATGTCCGCGAGCGGCAACGCGCTCTGGCGGCGTGCCTACGAGCCGATGCTGCCGGGATTCCTGCAGGTCGAAGGGCCTTACCTCTATCGCAATCCGTGGACCGATGACCCGGTGAAGCTTGGCGAGATGTGCGCGGATTTTCTCGAGCGCGAAATCCGGCACCAGTCACCCGACACGATCGCCGCCTTTGTCATGGAGCCGGTGCAGGGTGCGGGCGGGATGATCATCCCGCCCCCCAATTACATGCCGATGGTTCGCGCGATCTGCGACAAGTACAACATTCTGCTGATTGCCGATGAGACCGTGACCGGCTTCGGCCGCACCGGTTCGATGTTCGGATCCCGCCACTGGGGCGTGAAACCCGACATCATGTGTTTTGCCAAGGGCATCAATTCGGCCTATGTGCCGCTCGGCGCCACCGCCGTCAATGCACGCGTCGCGGCCGCTTGGGAGCGAAAGGATCCGCTGGCGATGATCATGCACGGTTACACCTACTCGGGACATCCGCTCGCGTGCGCGGTGGCGCTGGCCAACCTGAAGGTCGTTGAAGACGGGAATCTGCCGCAGAACGCTGCCACCGTCGGCGCCTACTTCCTCGAGCGACTGGAGACCTTGCGCCGATTCCCATCGGTCGGCGACGTGCGCGGCCTGGGGTTGATGCTGGTGATCGAGCTCGTGCGTGACCGCAAGACACGCGAGCCGTACCCGATGGGAGACCCGTTCGGTGTTGCTCTCGGGAAATTCTGCCGCGAGCGCGGCGCACTGGTGCGGGTCATGGCCGGGCGGATCATCCTCTCGCCGGCGCTGATCTTCACCCGCGAGAACGTGGACGAGGTGATCGGTGCGATCGAGGCCGGCCTGGCCGCGCTCGACAAATGAGGCGGCCGGCATGAACCGGACCGGCCTTGTCTGGAACGAACGCTTCATGTGGCACGATACCGGCAACATGTTCGGGCCGCCCGCGATGCAGCGATTCATCCAGCCGTTGCCGCACCCCGAGCGACCCGAGACCAAGCGCCGTATCAAGAATCTGCTGGATGTTTCCGGGCTTGCCGACAAGATGATCGCAGTCGAGCCGAGAACGGCAACGGACGCGGAACTCCTGCGCTTCCATACCGAGGCCTATGTGCGCCGTGTGAGGGAAACGAGCGCCTTGGGCGGAGGGCAGCTTGCGAAGCGTTTTGGAGCCACGCCGATCGCGCAGGGCGGTTTCGATATCGCGGCCCTCGCGGCAGGCGGGGCGATCGAACTGTGTGACGCCGTGCTCGATGGCAAGCTGGACAACGGCTATGCCCTCGTCCGGCCGCCGGGGCATCACGCGCGGCCCGACGAAGCGATGGGCTTCTGCATTTTCGGCAACGTCGCGATCGCGGGCCGGCACCTTCTGGAGGCGCGCGGCCTTGAGCGGATCGCCGTCGTCGACTGGGACGCCCATCACGGAAACGGCACGCAGGAAGCGTTCTGGAGCGATCCGCGCGCGCTCACCCTTTCAATTCACCAGGACGGATGCTATCCGCCGGATTCCGGGGCATTGACAGATATCGGCGACGGGCCGGGGCGCGGCTTTAACATCAACATTCCGTTGCCGCCGGGCTCGGGCAACGGCGCCTACCGTGCCAGCTTCGAGCGCGTGGTTCTTCCCGCGCTTCGGGCTTTCCGGCCGCAATTCATTCTGGTGGCGAGCGGGCTGGATGCCGGCGCGCAGGATCCGCTTGCGCGGATGATGGTGACCTCGAGCGGATACCGCGTCATGGCCCGCGAACTCATTTCGGTTGCGAACGAATTGTGCGGAGGCCGTCTGGCGGCGATCCACGAAGGCGGCTATTCCGAATCCTATGTGCCGTTCATCTGCATGGCCGTGATCGAGGAACTGCTCGGGTTCCGGTCCGAGGTCGAGGATCCGTTCGCAGGTCTCGGCTCGCAGCCGTACCAGGATCTGCAGCCGCAGCAGTCGGATGTCATTTCCGCCGCAGAGCAAGTGATGCGTGCCGCGCCGTTCTTCGCGGCCGCAGCGTGATCAACGATGAAGCGCGTTTCCCATGAGTCAGTCATCAGCATGTCGGTAGGTTCCATGCTGAAAATTCTCGCCGTAGCGGTACTCTCAACGATCGGTATCGGGATGTCGCCGTCGTTTGCCGCCTATCCGGAAAAGCCGATTGAAATTGGCCCGCGTCAAATGTTGATCCAATGCCAGTGAGAGTTTTCAGACTAGCTGTATTTCATTGCAAACTCAATCTCTGCCTGACCTCCTGCGGTGTTGGAATTGCTGGAAACAAACTCAGGTGCAAGGCTTTTTCCGCCTTGGTCTTGGGTAGCCAGGTGCCCGGGGCTGGTGGCTTTTTTCCAATCGATTGATGCGGACGCAGTGTGTTGAAGTGAATGCGCCATTGCTCAATCAGTACCCGCGCCTCGCCCAAGCTGTAGAACAACTGTCTTACGGGCTGGCCATCGTGCTGATCTT
>VGHA01000105.1 GCA_016868375.1 Betaproteobacteria bacterium
TGACAAACTCAACATCGTTGGCCAGCTTGCTACCAGTCATGAAACCGCCGCGGACGGACGAAGCATGACGATCCGGCTTCGCCCGGGTGTGAAGTTTCATGATGGCGAACCCTTTACCGCTGAGGCGGCTAAATTCAGTATTGAGCGGCATCTCACCCTGCAAGGTTCATTCCGTCGCGCTGAAATTGCGCAGATCGACCGGGTCGAAGTGGTGGACTCCCTCACTGTTCGATTGCAGCTCAAGACGCCGTTCGCGCCGCTCCTCGCACAACTTACCGACCGTGCGGGCATGATGGTGTCGCCCAAAGCAGCGCAGGCGCTCGGCGACAAGTTTGGAACTGCGCCGGTTTGCGCCGGGCCCTATCGCTTTGTCGAACGCGTGGCACAGGACCGTATCGTGGTCGAGCGCTTCGCCGATTACTGGGACAAAGGCCGTGTTCACATCGATCGCATCATCTATCGGCCGATTCAGGACTCCACCGTGCGCCTTGCCAACCTCAAGTCGGGTCAGCTCGATCTGCTCGAGCGGCTGCTTGCCACCGATGCCCCCCAGGTGAGCAAGGATCCCAAGCTCAAGCTCGTCACTGGCACCGAGCTTGGCTATCAGGGGATTACGATGAATCTGGCCAACGGCGAGAAAGCCAATTCGCCGTTGGCCAAAGATGCGCGCGTGCGCCGCGCATTCGAACTCTCACTCGATCGTGATGCCATCAACCAGGTGGTGTTTAACGGCATCAATAAGGTGAACAACCAGTGGGTTAGCCAGACGAATCCGTACTACCAGGCTAAGTTCCCTACGCCCAAGCGCGATGTGGCGCGCGCGCGCGCGCTGCTGAAGGAGGCAGGTGTGAGCACGCCTCTCGCGCTCGACTTCATGGTGCCCAACAACCCCGAAACGCGTGCCGTGGCCGAGGTGATGCAGTCGATGGCGGCCGAGGCGGGCTTTGATCTGAAGATCCGGGTCACTGAGTTCGCCACTTCACTTAACGAAGCAGAGAAAGGTAACTTCCAGCTCTACATGCTTGCCTGGAGCGGCCGTACCGATCCCGATGGCAACATCTTTTCATTTGCCTCCTGCAAGGGGCCGCTCAATTACGGTCGCTACTGCAATGCCGAAATAGATGGGCTTCTCGATAAGGCGCGAACCATCACTTCAGTGCCCGAGCGCAAGGCCCTGTACGAACAGGTGGCTCAGCGCTGGCTAACCGAAGGTTCGGTGGTCTACCTCTACCACCGCGCGCTGCTCTTTGGGCACACCCCCCGGCTGGAGGGCTTCAAGGTGATGCCCGATGGGCTCATTCGGGTCACTGATCTCAAGCTCGGTCGCTAGCGAGGCATCCAGGCAGCCGGGCTGTCCGGTTGCCCGTCTCTGATCGTCTAATGCTCAACTTTCTCCCCCGCCGTCTGCTGCAACTCATCCCGACCCTGTTCCTGGTGTCGGTGATGATCTTTCTGCTGCAGCAGTTGTTGCCTGGTGACCCGGCCCTGGTAATGGCAGGCGAGGAGAAAGACGCCGAGGTGATTGAGCAGATCCGCAGGCAATACCGGCTCGATCAACCGCTCCCCATGCAGTACCTATATTGGATCAGCGGGGTACTGCAGGGTGATCTGGGCGAGTCGATGCGGATCAAACAGCCGGTGGCCTCACTCATTGCCGACAAGCTCCCTGTTACGCTGCAGCTGGCCACCATGGCCATGGCGTTCGCCCTTCTGATTGGGATTCCCGCAGGCATTCTGTCAGCCGTGAAGAAGGGCACGGTGTGGGACAGCGCGGCCAATGTATTTGCGCTGTGGGGCCTCTCCACGCCCAATTTCTGGCTGGGTATTCTGCTCATCTTCCTGTTCTCTGTTCAGCTCGGGTGGCTGCCCGCTTCGGGCTGGGTGAGCCCCTTCGAGGACCTGGGGCAGTCGCTTGCCACCACCGTAATGCCAGCGTTCGTGCTGGGTAACGCGATTGCCGCGGTACTGATGCGGCATATGCGCTCGGCCATGCTTCAGGCTATGTCGGCCGACTATGTACGCACCGCGCGTGCCAAAGGACTGCGCGAGCGTGCGGTGGTGCTTCGACACGCGCTTCGTAACGCGCTCACACCGGTCATCACGCTGGGTGCGCTGGAGTTCGGCACACTTTTGTCCGGCGCGGTGCTCACCGAACAGGTGTTCTCCATACCGGGATTTGGCAAGCTGATCGTGGATGCGGTCTTTAATCGCGACTACGCAGTGGTACAAGGCGTGGTCCTGGTGACAGCCACTGTGTATGTCATCCTTAATCTTCTTGCGGATGTGCTGTACGTGCTGGTCAACCCGAGACTTCGCGGATGAGCCGGTGGCGGCAACGTCCGGCGGCGCTGTTTGGCGCGATTGTTCTCGCGGTGGTCGTGCTGCTTTCGGTGTTCGCGCCCTGGGTGGCTCCCTATGATCCGCTTGCCACCAGCTGGTCATTGGTTCGCAAGGCGCCCAGCCTCGCGCACTGGTTCGGAACCGATGAGGTGGGTCGTGACCTCCTGTCGCGGGTGATCTGGGGCGGTCGCGCATCGCTCTCTGCCGGTGTGATCGCGGTGGCGATCGCCGTATGTGCGGGGGTGCCGCTTGGCATGCTCGCCGGCTATGCCGGAGGCTGGTTCGACGTGGTGGTCGGGCGCCTGACAGATGCCATGCTGGCAGTTCCGTTTCTGATTTTGGCCATTGCGCTCGCTGCTTTCCTCGGACCCAGTCTGGGCAATGCCATGATCGCCATTGGCATCACTGCCACGCCGATTTTTGTTCGTCTCGCACGTGGACAGGTGCTCGCTGCACGCAATGAGGATTGGGTTGAAGCAGCGCGCGCGGTGGGTAACCCGCCTGGCCGGATTCTGTTGCGGCACATTTTTCCCAACATTCTGCCGCCGGTGATGGTGCAGGCAACGCTTGCCATTGCCTCTGCCATCATTGCTGAAGCGAGCCTGTCGTTTCTGGGGCTAGGGCAGCAGCCGCCGGCACCGAGTTGGGGGTCGATGCTGAACACCGCCCAGCGTTTTCTCACGCAGGCACCGTGGATGGCGATCTTTCCGGGCATCGCAATTTTTCTGACGGTGCTTGCATTCAATCTGTTCGGCGACGGCCTGCGGGATGCGCTGGATCCGAAGCGTTGTTAGGGCTGCTGTTTCGCCCGTTCGATAGGGCGCAGGCTATTGGCCAGCGATCGCCATTTACTGCGGCGAGCAGGGGGCATAGCCCGAAAAGAAACGCATGATCAGCCAGGCTTTGCAGCGACGGCCATAGCTGCGATGATCCGTTCCAACCCCACCCGAGCTGATCAGGAGGCGCAACTTGACCCAACGTGGAGATGGCTACGTACCGGTGGCCGACGGCGCAAAGCCCTCAACTGAGGGTATCGACCCGGCCGAGTGGGCGCTCAGGCTCCGGCTGGCTGCGGCCTATCGTGCGGTCGACTACTTTGGCTGGTCGGAACTGACGGCCAATCACATTTCGCTTCGCGTTCGGGACCAACCGTCGGAATTTCTGATTAACCCCTACGGCCTGCTCTACTCCGAGATCACAGCGTCGAATCTGGTGCGAATCGATGTAAGCGGAAATGTCCTCACGCCCACCGAGTATCCGATCAATCCGGCCGGCTTCAACATCCACGCGGCGATTCACGAAGCGCGTGCTGACGCGCACTGCGTGCTGCATGTTCACACGGTGGCGGGCATGGCGGTGTCATGCCTGTCGGAGGGGCTGCTGCCGCTCACGCTGGAGGGTACCGACTTTCACGACCGCATCGGTTATCACGAGTTCGAAGGCCCGAGTCTTGCCGTCGATGAGCGGGCGCGTCTGGCTGCCGCACTCGGTTCCCGAAACATTGCGCTGATCCTGCGACATCATGGTCTGGTGACCATCGGGGAGACGGTGGACTCGGCGTTTCTTCGCATGTATCGCCTGCTGCTTGCGTGTGAAGTTCAGCTGCGTGTTCTCATGACCGGGCAGCCGTTTACTCGCATCTCCCAGGGAACACTGGAACACTCGGCGCAGCGCCATGACTGGTTCTTCCGCATTGGCCCCGGTGGCCGCCAGATCGGGCATGGCGAACTCGACTTCAGCGCCATCATGCGGCTCATGGCAAAGATCGATCCTTCGTATCAGACCTGAGCCGTAACGCGCTGCCCGCTGGCGAGAATAAGTCGTGATCGGCAATGTCGCCGCTGACGGCCGCCCCCGATGATTCAGGCTGCCGCGTGGCTGGCGTCGATCTTCCTGCGAATGTGCTCGCCGGCGGTGATCGCCGGAAAGCGGGCCGTCTCGCCCGGGGGCACACAGGCGGGCACGCAGGCGATGCTCTGGTCGTAGTTCGGGTGAACAAACATGCCCATCGACAGACGTCGGCTGCGGGCCATCCCAAGAGGCGGGTTTGCCACGCGATGCAGCGTCGAGGCCCAGCGGCCGTTGGTCCAGTGCGCCATCATGTCGCCGAGGTTCACAACGAATTCACGCGGCCGCGGCTGTACGCCCGCCCAGCGACCGTCGGGCATGCGAACTTCCAACCCCCCTGGTGCGTCGGAAGCGGCGAGCAACGTCATGGCGCCGTAATCGGTATGCGCACCGGTTCGAAGCTGACCGGGAATCGGTTCGGTATCCAGCATCGGATAGTGATGGCATGAAAGGATGCTGAAGTGCCGGTCGAGCACGCCATCGAACCAGCCTGCAGGCAGTTCAAGCGCGGCACCGAAGATCTTCATCATGTTGACTGCCAGCACTTCATACGCCCGATATACCTCAACCAGTGTGCGATCAAGACCTGCTGGCTGATCCGGAATCAGGTTGGGTGCATAGCTGGTGGCCGCTTCAGGCAACGCGGCATAGTGGTTGCGATGATCGTCCACAGGTCCCAGGAACAGCGATTCGCGCAAATCGGGTGGCGCCTTCTGTCCCAGCGTGTTGGCCAGTCCGCGCGTGGCCATGCCGTGATAGCCGCGTTGCTTTGCCGGCCCGGTGGGGTGCCAGCGATTCTTGAGCTCGGCGGGCAGATCGAAGAAGGCGTAAAGCTCTCGCATCGCGCGATCGAGGAGGCCCGAGGGGAATCCGTGCCCGCTGATGATCAGGAACCCGGTCTGCTCGCAGACCTGCGCAACCTCGCGAGCGATCCGCGATGACTCGCTCTGGTTGCCCTCAAGAAAGGGGCTGATATCAATCGTCGGAACGTCGATCCGCTCGGTCATGCTGAAAGCTCCCTGTCCACCAGGATGTCGTACGCCGGGTCACGGCTGATGAGTCCGCCAGAGACCAGCGCGGCCTTCAGGCGAAGCAGTGCTGCGGGCGGCAGGTCGGGGGTTTCAGCCCACAGCCCCGCCGCGCGATAGTCGGCGATGATTGCCGATAACGATTCGAGCGGAAGATCGGGCAGGAAGGGCTTCACGGCGCGGGCGATGTCGTCGGCCGTCGAACGCTGCAGCGCTTTGAGCGCGCGGGCAATGCCCGCCACCAGCCGGGTACACTCATCGCGGCGTCGTTTCATGGTCTGGCGGGTTGCATAGAACGTGGTGTAGGCGATGTCGCCGCGCTCTGAAAAACGATGCCAGATCGCGCCCTGTCCTGTTGCGACCAGTTGGTGAGCATAGGGCTCGAACACCTGAATGACATCCACCTCTCCGCGCAGATATGCACGGAGATTTTTCGCCATTGGCCGAACGCGTCGTCCGGCGAGTTTCGCGGGTTCAAGCCCGGCGCGCTGCAGATCATCCTGAAAGGTCATCCAGGGTGTGGGGACGTCGCCCGCCGGAGCAAGCTTGAGTCCCACGAGATCAGCAAACCTGAACTGCGGCTTCGGTCCCCGCCCCACCAGAACAAAGGGGTCGCGCGCCACTACCTGACCGAAGCAGGCGAGCGGGCAGCGCGGGTCGGCGTCGTGATGCATCATCACGCGCATCGGACCGCCCCAGGAGACATCGGCGCTCCCCTCCAGCAGTTTCAGGGGCGTGTTTGATGTGGCAGGCGACACCACGTGCTGGATTGCAAGCCCTTCGCGTTCCCAGAACCCGCCCGCGAAGGCGAGATAAAACGGCACATAAGGCACCGCGCGCATGTTTTCGCACAGCACGAGCGGGCGGCGCGCAAGGGGACGCGGTGTTCGGCCTAAGGGGGGAGGGGCCATGGATGCCGCCCGCGAACGATCAGTCACGCCCCAGCACGAGCCGGGCGGCAGCTTCGCCCGCCAGCCGACCGGTGCTGGTAGCCATCAGAAGGCCCGAGCCCGACATGTAGCCCCAGTCTGCGGGCCCGGACAGGCCACGTGCAGCCCCGCCTCCCGCGAACAGATTGGGGAACGGTGTGCCGTCTGTTCGAAGCACGCGCATGCCGGTATCGATTTCAAGACCGCCCTGGGTATGGGTGAGCGCACCCACGATCCGGCATACGTAGTAGGGCGCGCTCAGCATGGGTTTGCGCGTGAAATCCCGCCCGAAGTCGTCGACCCGGGTTCCGGTCGCACAGGCAGCGACGTCGGCGAAGGTCTTCTCAAGTGCGGCCAGGTCGCAACCGGTGACGCGCGCGATATCGGCGATGCTGTCGCAGCGCTTCACGCAGCCCGACTCGACCGCCTTGACATGGCTTTCCTGGCGAAACGCGATGGTCTCGCCGCGCTGGTCCCAGATCGCCCAAGCAAATTTCTCCGGCTGCCGATGAACATGGAGCGCCTGCTCCGAGTAACCCGAGTTCTCATTCGAAAAACGCTGGCCGCTGCGGTTGACGTGAAAGCCGCCCTCGGTGATGGTGGGCCAGCTGAGGTGTGTGGCGGCGGGCCACGCCACTGCGCCATGGCCCTGAAACGATCCCATGTCGCGAACCGATGCGCCCATCGCCTCGCCCCATCGAACCGCATCGCCCTGATTTCCCACATGGCCTTCGTAAAACAGATCAGCGCCTTCAGGGATGTAGCGGGCGAGCATGTCGCGGTTGCCTCCATAGCCATTGCAGGCAAGGATCAGCGCGTCGCAGCCGATTTCCTCAACCGTACCGTCGGGGCGCTGCACACGCACACCGCGAACCAGGCTCTGGTCATCGACAAACAGATCGGTGACCTGGGCGGACGTGGCGATAGGCACGCCTTCGCGGTCAATCGCCGCGAGAAGCGCCGTGTGAAGTTCGTCGCCGAGTCGACGGGGTGTGGCGTGCATGTGCGGGCGGCTGTGGCCAGGGTATTGAAAGTCGAGGACCGGGGCGAGTGGGATGCGGTGCCGGTCGATCAGCCAGGTGACCGTGTTGCCCGATTCATCGGCCATCAGGCGTGCGATCGCATGGTCACATTCACCGTGAGCTTTGTTGACGATGTCGTGGAACAGCAGATCGGGTGTGTCATCGAGCAGGCCCGCTTCGCGCTGAAAGCGCGTGCCGGCGGCGGGTATCTGTCCCCCTGAAAGCGCCGTACTGCCCGAGGGCTTGGCATCGCGCTCGAGAATCAGCACCTCGGCACCGCGCTCGGTGGCGGCCAGGCCGGCAATGGTGCCGCAGGCGCCGGCACCGATGATGAGCACCTGAACGTGCGTGGCAAACGTCTGCCCGGTGAATGCTTCAATCGGCATGAGAGAGTTCCTGTGAGGGCGTGCTGAGCGGATAGGGATGCGTGTCGGTCGAGACCCGGGTCTGCTTGCGAACCTGAAGGGTTTCTTCAGTTGGGTGACATCAGATTCGGGAGCCAGGTGATGATTTCAGGGAAGATCACGTAGAGACCGAGCGCCAGAAAATCGAGCAAGATAAAGGGCGTGACGCCGGCGAATACCTGGCCAAGTGTGACCGGTATGGGCGATGAGCTTTTCACCACAAACACATTAAGCCCGACAGGCGGCGTGAGCACCCCGATCTCTGCAAGCTTCACCGACACCACACCCAGCCAGATGGGGTCAAAGCCAGCTTCCTTCATCACCGGAAACATGATGGGAAGCGTCATCACCATGATGGCGATGGGTTCTAGGAAGCAGCCCAGAACGGCGAACAGCACGATGAACCCGAGCAGATAGATGTACTTCGAGCCTCCAAGCGAGAGGATCGTTTTCGAGATGGTGGTGACCAGTCCGGAGTAGGTGAGGAAGCGCGCGAACAGGATTCCCCCGATCACGATGATGAAGATGACCGAGGTGGTCACTGCCGCTTCCTTCAGCACCTCGGACATGGCCTTGCCCGTGATGCGTTTCTTCGAGAGCGCGATCATGAACGCGCCGAACGCGCCCACCGCCCCCGCATAGGTGGCGGGGAAATAGCCCCCGTAGATCCCGCCCACAATCAAGGTGAACAAGACAAGAATTCCCCAGACGCCCTTCAGTGCCTCAAAGCGCTGTGCCCATCTAAATTGCAGGTTGGCGAGCGGCGCAAGGTCTGGTCGAACGCGGGCCACCACATAAATGCCAGTGCAGTAAAAGACCGCTGTGAGAATGCCGGGGACGATACCGGCAATCAGCAGTTTGCCGATCGACTGCTCGGTGATGACCGCGTACACCACCATCAGGATGCTAGGCGGGATAAGCGCGGCAAGTGTGCCTGCGGCTGCGATACAGCCCGCGTTCAGTCGGACGTCGTAGCCAAAGCGTGCCATCTCAGGCATGGCCATGCGCGTGAACACGGCTGCGTTCACGATGGTGGAGCCCGATGCTGCCCCAAAGGCGGCCGACGACATCACGGTGGCCATCGCGAGGCCGCCTCGCAGCGCACCAAGCCAAACGTACGCCATACGGAACAAATCGGTGGTGATACCCGAGACCGTTGCAAACGACCCCATTAGAATGAAGAGCGGAATCACCGCGAGCGCGAACGAATTGGTGGTTCCAAACGGAATCGCCGTAAGTTGCGCGAACGCCGCATCAGGGCCCACCGACATGTAAATGCCGGCGAATCCCGCCAGACCCAGGGCCACGCCGATGTGTGCTCCCATCATCAGCGCGAGCAGCAGGCCGCTTACCACGATGTAGCCAGTGACTTCAGGGGAGAACATGGCCATGGAAAGTCCTGAGGAAATGTGGCAGCCGCCGTTGCCCGCGGTATTGGTTACTGGAAAGCCTGTGTATCGGGGGGCGGCTCGCTTTTCCCCTCGTCACCCCTGAAGGCTCGGCTCAGATCGCTTGCGATATCGACCACCAGTTGCACCAGAAGGAGTGCGGTGCCGGTTGCGAGCAAAGCGCGGGCAGGAAAAAGCGGAAAGCGGATGGTTCCCATCGACGCCTCGGAGATTTCCCAACTGTAGATCGCTTCCTGAATCCCCGACCAGCAGAGAAGCCCGAAGTAGAGGAAGGCGATCGCGTGCGTAAAGGCATCGAGAAGCGCGCGGGTGCGCGGTCCACCGAAGTTGTAGAAGATTTCGACCCGGATGTGCCCGCGCCTGGATTGGGTGAATGCAAGCGCACCAAACACCACCAGGACCATGGTGCTTTCGGTGAATTCAAGCGTGCCTGGCACCGGGTTGTCGAGAAATTTGGTGCCGACCACATCGGCGAAACCAATCACCATTGACAGGATCAGGCCGACGGCGCCAAGAAGCAGAAGACCGAGCGCTGTGGCCTGCAATGACCGAGTAAGGAATTTCATCGGTGCGTCCCGAAAAGACAGCCACCGCCCGGCCTGAGGGCGGTGGTCCGGCAGCAGAGAGAGATCACTTGCCGATCAGTTCACGCCAGCGTGCTGCAACCTTGCGGGGGGTCTCTGCATCGCCGGTGGCGGCCGCCGTGGCTTTCTCCCATTCGGCCAGGAAGTCGGGGGCGGCTGCCCGCCATTTGGCGAGCTCGGGCGCCGAGACGGATACCACGTTGCCACCCTGTGCACGAATGTTGCTGAGCGCCTTGGCCTCGAAGTCATTGACCCAGTTCATATAGGCCCGCTGCGTGGCCTTGCCTTCCTCGAAGAAGATTTTCTGGATGTCGGCAGGCAGGCGTGCCCAGGTGCGCTTGCTGATCGTGATGTTATGGCCCGAAATTGCCATGACCGGTCCGCAGTGGTTTTTCGCCACTTCGTTCAGCTTGAGCGACTGGATATTGCCTGCATTGATGAAGGAGTAGTCGAGGTTGCCGGTCTTGAGGGCCTCATAGACGCCCACCGGGGGAACCGTGACCGGCACAGCTCCGATTGCAGTGAAAGCCTTGGGGATGTCGGCCCCGAAACTGCGCGCCTTCTTGCCTTTCAGATCGGCGATCGCGGCACACGCCGGCGAGGAACCGCTCAGGAAATACTCACCGAGCGGCTGCTGAAACAGCCAGACAACACCGATCTTGTCCATTTCTGCGCGATAGGCGGGGAACTCTTCGACCACCTTCTCCAGAACCTCAATCACCTGCTTGGTGTTGTTGAACACCAGCGGGGTTTGGAATGCGCGCCAGTAGCGAAGCTGGTCCGGGTTGTAGCCCGGTGCTGTGGCGGTCATGTCGATACCGCCGCGCGCGGTGAGCATCAGCAGCTCGGTACCCTTACCAAGACCTTCGGCGAAGGTGATGTCGATCTTCACCTGGCCGTTGGTGCGCTTTTCAATGTTGGCGGCGAAATCTTTTTCAAGCTGGAGGAAAGGGCCGTCTGGCAGGTAGTGGCCCCAGCGAAGCTGGAACTTCGCTTGAGCGGTGGCGGCGCCTGCGATCGACAGACCGATCGCGCCGGCCATCACTGTTTTCAGCATCACGCGGAGGCTGGATTTCATGAATAACTCCTAAGGGTGGCTGGTAGGACTGCCGGCAATCTCCCTGTGCCGCAGCAAAATGTCAAGGTCGTACGATCTGAAACGCATCCCCAGCGCCGGTTTTTGCCAGGCTGACGCTGGCGGGTATGCTCGGAATCAAGGGCAATTTGGGCCTTGACAGGCCTGGTGCGTCGCGCATCACAAAGCATTGCAGGGCGATTTATGAAAGTCAGCTGGTTTCACGAACACGGCAGCCCCGAGGTACTGGTCTGCGAAGAGACAACGACACCGACCCCCGGGCCCGGCGAGGCGCTGGTGCGGGTGCGCGCGACCGGGGTGAACCATGTGGATATCGATGTGCGCGCTGGCACTTCCCGAGTACCGATCCGCTTCCCTCATATCCTGGGCCGGGAGTTCGCAGGAGAAATCGCTGCGCTGGGTCCAGTGTCGGGCGATGCGCTCGACCGTCAGCCCGTGCATAGCGCGGGAGGGCTGCGGGAAGGCGATCGTGTGTGGGTCTCGTGTCGTCTTCCCTGTGGGCGTTGCGAGTTCTGCATCAGCGGCCGCGACAACCTTTGCGAGCGGGGGGGGTATTTCGGCATGGACCTGCCAGGCGGCTACGCCCAGTACGTGACGGTGCCGGTCAGTACGCTCAACCCGCTCGCGACATCGGTCAGCTTCGAGCAGGCCGCTGCCAGCCAGATTGCCTTCGGGACCGCCTGGCACGTATTGATCACCCGGGGAGGGCTCCGTGCGGGCCACACGGTGCTGATTCAGGCGGCCGGGTCGGGCATTGGAAGTGCAGCCGTGCAACTGGCGCGGCTTGCAGGTGCCAAGGTCATCGCGACCGCGGGAAGCGTCGACAAACTCGAGCGTGCCCGCGAGTTGGGCGCGCATCATCTGATCAACTACCGGACCGACCCGCAGTTTTCCGCGCAGGTCATGGCCATTACCGGTGGCCGAGGCGTGGATCTGGTGATGGAGCACGTGGGGGGGGACCTCTTCACAGAGAGCCTCGCGTGCCTGTGCATCGATGGCACGATGGTTACCGTGGGCGGACATGGTGGCGAGGTGGTGCCCTTTGACATCATTCCGTTCTTTCGTCGCCAGTTGAAGCTGGTAGGCTCAAAAAATGCGTCGATCGCCGAGCTGCGCGAAGTGATGAGTCTGATCGCACAGGGGCGTCTTGCACCGGTGATCGATACGGTGTTTCCAATCGAACAAGCGGCATGTGCGCATCAGTTGGTGGAATCGCGCGCCTTCTTTGGCAAGGTGGTGCTTCGCTGCTGAAGCGTGCCGGGGTGAACGGGGTTCAGCGGTCGCCCGAAAAATCGTGACGCAGCGGCCTGAGACCCGCGGCGTGCCTGACGTGCGCGATCATGTCGGCCGGTGGCCGCGTGTACATCTGCAGACGGCTTGCGCCCGCGCCAGTGGTTCGGGCAATTCTGACCATGAAGGCCGCGTGTTGAAACAGTACCCCCAGGCTGTCCATCACGGGCACATTGCCGTGGGCCTTCAGCCGTCCGCGGCGCACCAGGAATTCGTTGAGCACCCCATCGGCCGGGATGATGATGTCGGCGCCCTGAGCAACCATGCGCGCGCAGGCCTCGTCGAAGCGGACTTCGATCGACCGCGCGGTGTCTTCGCCGGCTTCCAATGCAAACTCATCGATGGCGGGATCGAGTGCGAGTGCGCCCGCAAAGCGTCGCTCCAATCCATAAGCGTGGATCATGTCGGAATAATCGGCTGACTGATCGGCGCAAAGCGTGATCATGCCGAACCGGCGGCCAAGGGAGCAGGCAGCCAGCGCACAGCTTTCGCCAAGTGACACCACGGGAATCTCGACCAGCGAACGGGCCTCGCGTAGCCCCGGATCAAAAAAGCAGCCGATCGCCATGGCATGGAATCCTTCACGCTCGGCGACCAGCGCGGCATCCGCTACCTGCAGTTCCTGCACGGCGGCGACCCAGCGGTGCCTGATTGCCGCGATGGGTGCACAGGCCTCGGCATAGGTGCCCGGCCTCAAACCATGAACCCGGACCTCGGCCTCGGACCCCATCACCGCCTGCGCGTGTTCGCTCAGGGTCTTGCGGTAAATGGGCATGACAGTGAGGTCGGTGAAGCTCTGATGCCAGATCCTGATGGGTGCCATGCAAGAGGTCCTTTCAGACGATTGAAACCAGGGGTGCGTGGCTGTGCCGCGGCAGACCAGCGCGGGCTTTCAGCGGCTGAAGAAGCGCCGACAGGCCCGCGCGATGGTGGCTGCATGAGCCTCGGTGGCATCGAATCCCGCGTGATCAATGCTGAGGAGTTCGGCTGATCGCATGAGTGCGACCATCTTCTCGCCCTGGCGGCCGAGGTGCAGTTCCTCGGGGACGCAGCACTCGATCACCAGCGTGGGCGCGCGGACGCGACGAAGCGTGGCGGCCAGATCGAAATCAAAATTCATCGCATAGATCTTGCGAATGGCCCGGCGACACTGAATCGATTCGATGGCGCGCTGTTCCTGGCCGGCAAGCGCCTGATCATCGATTTGCCCGGCTCCCAGCATTGAAGGCTTCCACCACAGGGCCGCTAGCGCACCAAAATCGGCGCCCCAGGTCCGCAGCAGATGGCTGCCATCTGCGGTGGGCTCGAAGCCGCCAAAATGCCGGCGCACGATTTCCATGATCGCGGCGTTGCGCGCGCGTCGTGAAACGACCAGGCTGTGTGTCATGCCGATGAGCACGGTCTTTGCGACCCGGTCAGGGTAATGCGCAGCCATGGCGGCCGCAATCTTATTGCCAGTGTGAAAACCGATGACATGCGCACGTTTAATCTGCAGGCCATCGAGCATCTCCACCATGACGCGGGCAAGACTTTCCATGCTGGCGTCATCGGGCAGCGGATCAGACATACCGAACCCGGGGTTGTCAGGCGCAATGGACCGGTAGCGCGAGCCAAGCGCCTGCATGAGCGGAGCAAAACTTCGAGCCGAGCGCGGTGTCTCATGCAGCATGAGAACGGCTTCGCCTTTGCCGTGTTCATAAAGATGAATCTGACCAATACCGGTGCTGAGATAGGCGCGCTTCATCTTGGCCGGGGCTCCTTGAGACTGGGTCTGGCCGACTGTACCATGGGGCCCCCTTCATCTATCCCGGGAATTTCGATGAGTGTCGACGCCAAGGAAATGCGAGACCTCGCGGGGCGCGAGCTTCAGGCGCTCTTCAAATGGACTGCGGATGCCGCCACACGCCCACTGCCTCCTGCTGCGCAGCGACGTGCTGCCATCATTCTCGCGGACGACATTGGCGCAATCATCGCTGGGTCGCGCGAGCCACAGGTTGAGCGGGCGCGGGCTGGCTTTATTGCAGCGGCCAGCGGCGCGAGTGAGGCCACCGTGTTTGCCCGCGCGGGAGTGAGGAGCGATCGTGCGGCCGCGGCCTGCGCCAACGGTATGGCCATCACCTGGTGTGAGCTTGACGAGGGATTCCGTCTTGCTTCCTGTCATGGTGGCGCCTACGCAATACCAGCCTTGCTGGCTGAAGCTGAAGCGCGTGGTCTCAGCACCCATGAGGTGGTGCAGGCCGTGGCGCTTGCGTATGAATTCACCACGCGCATTGCACTCGCCTATCCGTTTCCGGGGTTTTACGTGCATCCGCACGCGGCCTTCGCAACCCTGGGCGCCGCGGTCGCAGTGGCACTGGTTCGCGGG
>VGHA01000106.1 GCA_016868375.1 Betaproteobacteria bacterium
CGACGCGTCATCAAATCTTGGTCAGTTCAAACTTCGCACTGCCCCTGGCCAGACCCTTACCCTCACTGCGGCGCAGGCGAGCGGCAAGTCGATCAACGGCACCGGCTCGGTCACGGTCACCGGACTTGGTGCAACGTCGTCGCCAGTTGATCTGAGCGGTGTGATCGCCTCAGGGAGCCTGCTCGCGCAGGCAGCGCCCAATGCGGTGCTCAGCAGTGCCAACGCGCTCAACCCCAGATTTGTGATTCAGTCTGTGGGTCCGAATGGGGCTCCGCAGACCCTTACTTTGTCGTCTTCCGTTGCCAATGGTCGCCAGATCCTCGCGGGGGGCGAGGTCGTCGTTACCGGCATCAACGGTACAACGGTCGACCTGAGCCGTGTTCAATCCAATGGTTCGGGCGTGTTGAACAGGCGCCTCGTGGTTTCCACCGATACAACGCTTGCGGCCGCTACTGACCTCGGTCTGTTCGCGGTCGAGGTCAACGCGGGTCGTACGCTGACCCTTGACGCTGCGCAGGCCAGTGTTCGCTCGATCTCTGGCCCCGGTAATGTGCGGGTGACCGGGGTCGATGATCGTGCTTTCGATTTCAGCCAGATCACGGTGTCTGGAACCCAGACTGCTTCGCTGGTGGCGGGCGCTTCGTCTCTCAGCCTCGACCGAGCAACGGTCCTGGGTCGTGTCGACTTGACGGTGAGTGCTGGTCAGACGCTCCAGCTTACTGCTGGCCAGGCAAGCCGTCTTGTGGCCGATAGTGGGCAGGTGATGGGTCGCGTGAGCGGCGACGGTGTTGCGCGCGTGTCTGAACTGGGCGCTTCTGCTGTCAACCTTTCTGCCCTGACGACGCGCCGGGTTGAGGCCACGCTTGGCGCTGGTGTTTCCGCTCTTGCCGCTGGTACGGTTTTGGGTACCGCCACCTTGACGGTACCCGCGGGCCGTACATTGTCAATCGCGGCTTCGCAACTAGGTACAGCGCGTATTGAGGGCGCAGGAACGCTGGCGCTCACCGGGGCAATCAGCGCCAGCACGTCGCTGTCGGGCGCAGCCACGCAAACGGTTGATCTCACCGCGGCATCGCTCGCGCCCACCACCGCGGTGGGCACAGAAATTACGCTTTCCAGCGCATCGCGGTTTGTTGTGACGCCGCAGCAGCTGCAGACCACCAGCATTCGAGGTAACGCGGCGAACAACACGCTGATTGTCGATGTGTCGGGTCTTAGCTTTGTAGAGGATGGGAGCGGTGCTCCCACCGCGCTGATGCGCCTCAGTGTGGTCGATTCATTGGGCGGCGACGACACCGTCACCTTCCGGTTTGGTCAGGGTAGCCTCAACCGGGTCGTGCGCCTGGATCCAGCCTCGGTGATCCAGCTTGGCCAGATCGGAAACGGAGAACGCAACACGCTCGAATCCAGCAACGGTGTTCTCGACATCAGCAAAGTGCCGCTTGCCAATGTTGGCGGGTTCTCTCGCGTGCTGGTGAACTCTGCCTTGACCGTTTCGGTCGAGCAGATGAAGCAGTTGCTCGATACCGGAGGGCTGGCTGAATTCCTCGGTGACGGCGTTCTAACCGTGGAAGGCGAAATCAACCAGGAGATCGACCTGCGCAAGATTGCTTCCTTCCAGCCGGGCGGCGCCATCAAACCTGAGATCCGATTCGTTAACGCTTCTCTCGGCCAGGTCAAGGATCCCTCCACAACCGGAAAGGGTGTGATCCTGCCTCCTTCGGGCAGTGCGGTTCAGATTCGCCTCGGATCGCAGCTGGCCCCAGGCTTCGGTGTGCCCGGCGCGCCGATCGCTCCGAATGCCAGCGTCGTGGTGTTCAATGGGCGGCAACTCGAGGCGCTCGCTACGCATCCGAATGTTGCAAACATAGCGTCGCTCACCCTGACAGGCGACATCACGATCAACGGTTCTGTAAATCTCGGTACGGGTGGCCCCTTCCGTTCAAGCCTTGCGCTTGTCAACGGAGCTTCGTCGATCAACGTTGCGGCTGGCGCTACGCTCACAATGACTGCGGTGCAGGCGGCGGGCGCCAAGATTGGCGGCGCCGGCCAGGTTCGTGTCACTGGGCTTTCGAACCTGATTCAATCGCAGTCGGCGGTATCGTTCGCTGAACTTTCAGCGGCCACGACGGTGGTGGTGGACTCGTCGATGACGCTGCCGGCTGGCATCAACCTTGGTTCAGCGGTTCTTGAGCTTTCATCTGCAGTTGAACTAACCGCCAGCGTTGATCAGGTCACCGGGCGGGCAGTGAAGGCTGGCGCCGGTACAAAGCCAACCCTGACCATTGTTGGGCTGACTGCCGGTACCGTTGATTTCACCGGTGTTGCGCCCGCGGCCGAACTTAACAGTCGGACTCAGGTGTCAGCGAATCTTCAGGTGTCCTCAGGCAGCAGGCTTGGCCCGGTCGCGCTGATCCTGTCAGGGGGGGCCGATGTCAGGCTGGCGGCTGCTCAGGCAAGCCTGCGCGCAATCTCCGGTTCGGGATCGGTGAGCCTTTATGGGCTTGATGGAGCTGCATTCGATCTCTCGCGCGTCGATGTGCCGTCTTCGGCGACGATTGGCCGTGGCACAGAGATCAACGCTGGCTCTGTGCTTGGTGATCGTGTCTTGCTGCAGATCACCGATGATGCAACGCTCGTGCTGACTGCTGCCCAGGTCACCACCGGCAGTGCTGACAACATTGGCGGTCGTGTCATCTCCGGCATGGGGTCGGTAACGGTTACCGCGCTTGGAAGTGCCCGCGCGATGCTTAACAACATCACGGTTACGGGCCTGGTGGCCGCGCAGGTTCCCGCCAGCGCGGTACTGAACACCGCCACCAATCTTGGGGGCGCTGTTCTGGTCGTTGATTCAAATGCAACGCTCACGCTGGAACCCTCTCAGACATTGATTGGAAGCGGTGCGAACGCCGTCGCTCGCGAAATAGTTGGCGCGGGCGCGATTCGATTCGCGCTCGCTACCGGCACCTCTGCGTCGCCAACAGCATTGGTTGGCGCGAATCTTTCGAAGAGCGAAGTCGTACTGAACGTGAGCGGTCATCAGAGTCTGTCGGGAATCTCGCTCGGGGCGACTCCTGTTGTCGTGGATTCGGGCGGCTCGGTCACGCTGACGGCTGCGCAGGCCAACGGGCGTAAGGTGAGCGGTGCGGGGCAGGTGTTCATCATAAGTTTGGGCTCTGCGCCTCAGGCTGATCTGTCTGGCGTGACGGCAGCCAGCGCGAGCGCGCTGGTCGCGTCTAGCACCGTTTTCAAAGGAACGATCGGTAAGGCGCAACTTGTAATCAGCCCGGCCGTTGTCCTCGCGATCAACGGGCCGATTGTCAATGGCGCCACCGTGACGGGCGGCGGCCGCCTGATCGTAGTTACAGGCGAGATTGTTGGCCAGTCGGGCAGTGTTCTGACGCCGGCTCAGGCACTTGCCACGTTCGACCTGTCGAAGGTGGCTAAGTCAATTACAGTTGAAGCGCGGATCAATTCCGGTACCGAGCTGGAAACGGACGCTGTGGATATCCGGGCGCTTGGTCAGCTGGCGGGTGCCAATGACGTGGTTCAGCTTCGTCCAACGGCCGATACCAAGGCCATCCGTCTGGCTGGCGTGCCAGGCGTTGGCACAGCCGATCCGCTCTTTATCAACACCACTGATTTGAGAGAGATCCAGATTAAAGAGCTGGTGGTTGGGTCTTACACCGGCAGGCATGTCATTGGTGTCGGCGATCTCGGCAGTTCAGCCCAGATCGTGTTCAGCGTCCCCCTCACGCTGCAGGCACCGGTGTCAGGCGGTCATGTTTTCCTCAATCAGCCGATCAG
The DNA here is from genome assembly GCA_016868375.1 of Betaproteobacteria bacterium. Classification (GTDB taxonomy): domain Bacteria; phylum Pseudomonadota; class Gammaproteobacteria; order Burkholderiales; family Burkholderiaceae_E; genus SYIM01. The sequence goes on from VGHA01000106.1 coordinate 3,808, forward strand.
TGGTGAGGCGCTTAAGATTTACGGCTCCGGCGCCACGACATCGCTCAACAGCGACATCCTGATGCGCGATGACGTGCTGATCGACGATCGAGTGATCGTTACGGGGGGCCGAACCATTGTCGCCAGAACAGCCTTGCCAGGCGGCCCCGGCGTCGACGGCATCCGGATCAGTGGCGATGTAGTCAGCAATCCGGTGGCAGGAGACGACAGCCTCACCCTGACGGCTGGCGGCTATGACATCACGTTCAACAAATCGGTGCAGCTGAACGGTATGTCCCTGTCTAACTTCGACGATCTCAAGTTCGAAGGCGACGTTGAAATTGATCAGGGGACGCTTGAGATTACTTTAGGCGCCGGTGACACGGTTCGATTCGGCGGCAAACTCACCCTCAAGAATGGCGCGCGGTTGGTGGTCAACGGTGCTGCGAACGCCTCTGAGATGGTCATCTTTGACGGGGGGCTCGTCGTAGCGGACGGCGTCCCTGCTGCGGTCACTGCAACGCTGCTGAATGTTGATCAGGTGGTGGTGAATAACGCAGCGGGCGCGGCAGCGACCCCTGGCTATCTCAGCATTAACAACGCCAGCGACGTGAGGCTGACGGCCGGTACCTCCAGCGGGCGGACGTTGATTGAAGCGAACCGATCCGATGGCACGGGGGTGTCCTTCGGGCTTCCCTCTTATCCGTCGAAGACGGGTCTCACGTCGCCAGCCGCCTCGTCGTCCATGTCGCTCAGCAGCATCGATCTGGTGGTGAACGCGGCGGGCGTAGTGCAGTTCAATTGCGGGCTAGCGCTGCTTGGCGGATCTACCGTAGACATCAATGGCGGATCGGCCTCTGGAACAACAAACCGCGTGACCTTCGATGGCGGCCTGCGTAGCGACAGCGGAACTGCTACGACCCAGCTGACGATCGATAATGTCGCCAGTGTTGACTTCGGTGTCCTGAGCCTTCCGGCGAATCCCGCGACAGCAGCAATCGCGGCGAACCTGCGTATGTCAGGAATCGCGTCGGGCGGCGCGGCGGGTTCGCTCAGCCGAGTTGAAATGAGCTTTGGTGGGGCGGAGGCGCAGCAGCTTCTGATTCGACCAGCCGCGGGACAGGGCGCGGTGCTCGGGGCCATCAACGGTACCTCGGCGGTTATCGCTTCCGATACGCGCTTCGACGTCACCGCTGCAGCGGTAAGGTTCGATCAGTCGATGTCGATCAACGCGCTTTCGGCCCGTAGCGACGCAGGTGGCTCTCTTGCACTGGTGTCGGGTGCGCCGGCAGGACAAACTGTCACGGTCACAACGGCAGCCACCAGCGGCCGGGCGGTCGAGCTGGCGGCTGATTCGACCATCGACATCGCATCGGCGGTCAGGTTGCGCGGGTCCGGTGGCGAGTTTGTCCTTCGTCCTACAACCGACACTCGCCCAATCGTAATCGGCGACCTCGCCAGCGATTCGAGCTCGCTTAGAATTCTCGCGCGGGGTGGATTCGATAGCGCCTTGGATGGCTACAGTGCGCTGGTCGCTGGCAGCAATTCACAGCAGGGAGCGGTTACGTTGGGTCAATCGGTTGCGGGCCTCAACTTCGCCGATCCGATTGAGATTCGAGTGAAAGCGGGCGGCTCAGTGCCCGTGCGGTTGCAGAACGACATTCGAGGCGTATCGCTTACGACCAGTGCGGGCAGTGCGGTGGTCAGCAGCGGGCCGCTTCTTAGCTTCTCGGACCGTATTCAGATGGGCGGCTCGGTTCAGATTGCAGGCAGCACCACACTGCAGTCGAAGACTGTCGATTTCCGTGGTGGCGCCGGGTCGGTGAGCGCAACAGGGTCGGCCACGCTCACGCTCCAGCCCGCCTCCCGCGACGCCAGCGTCCAGTTGGGCGGAACTGAGAATGGCAGTTACGTCATTGATCAGGACTCGGTGCTTGCTCTTGCCAGCGGAAGCGGCCGCGTGGTGGTCGGTTATGACTCCACCCAGGGTGCTGGAACGCGCGGACAGGTAACCGTCTCCGGGGCAGTCGGGGTTCCACGGCCGTTGTCGATCTTCGGTCAGTCGCTGGTGATGACTGCGGCCGACTCCATCACGGCAAGTGATGTCCAGGTTCGCCTTACCGGTAATGGCTTGATCTCCACCCTGAAGGGCGATTCGTCGGTGGCGGTTTACAGCACAGGCGGCGTTCTTCGGTCCGCTGACGCAAGTCTTCTCAACATCAGCAACCGTTCTGGCGCTGCAATTCCGTTGCTGGTGGTGAGCGGACGGGGCCCTGCAGTCGGTTCCGGCCAGGCACCGCTCACCGCGGCAGCCGACAGCGTCAACGTTATGGTGCCGTCGGGCGGTGTAGACCGAACCCAACTCGCTAGCGGGACGACCCGTTACCTTGGCTACGATGCTAACGGCCGCTATCTGATGCTGAACGTTTCGGCAGGCCGCTCTCAGTTCAACCCCTCCATCTACGATCCGCAGGGTGACAGCTGGCAGCAGAGTCAACTGGGCGCAACCTCGGTCGCATACCGTGCCACACCGTCCAGCACCGCGCTGCTCGCGTTGAAGTCGCTGGATACTGCGCCCTTTGCAGCGCCCGGATCGTCATCGAGTTCCTCCGCCCCTGCTTTGAAGGGACACAACGCCAGCACGCAGAGCTATCTGCAATCGCTAGGTAGCGCCGAACGGGTGAGCGTTGGTGCCGCTCCGAACTGGGGCTCCGCGCGCTCGGGTGACTCACTTCTTGACGAACTCTTCGATCCGCTCGAAGCCGATCGCGCGACCGATCCCTCGAACCTCGATAACGCCTGGTTGCTCGGAACCCATTCATACCTGCCTGGCGCGACGGGGGTCGATACGATTGGTTCGAGTGCGTACGAATATTGGAGTGATGACGATGAACTTAGCATCTGAGCAGTGTGCGGGTTCCGCTGAGTGCGGCGGCCCGGCCTGCGTGCTACGGGCAGATGGATTGCGATCCGTGCGTGCGATTTGCGGCGCGCTGTTTGCAGTCGCGTTGGCGGCGTGCGGTGGCGGGGGCGGGGGCGGGGGTGGGCCCACAACGAGCACCGCTTACTTCGAGGGTTCGGTGAGCGGCCTCACCACCAGCAATGCCGCCGGGCTGGAGGGCGGTGGCATTGTGTTGAAGGGCAATGACGGCCAAACGTACCCCTTGGCAAACACCTCGTCGTCGCTGCAGTTGTCCGTGTCAGGTGCGGGTGGTGTGGCAACGCTTGCCGTTGAGCGTCATCCGGTCAACCAGATCTGTACCCTCAATACGTCGACGACGGCTTTAGGTAGTCGCGGGGCTGCGGCCCTGTCCTGTGTTTTCACGCCAGTAAACGATACTGGGTTATCGCAGTGCATGCCGGGTGTTGACTGCGCACTTCAGGATGCCGGAGCCGGCCGCAGCGCGCTTGCGGCTCGTCTGGGGAAAGTCAATCCTAATTCCCCTGGCGGCTTCGACTACACCCGAATTTGCAATAACGGGAAGGCGGAGGGGTCCTCTGGCTGTTCGCTGGCTGCGGGCGCGCAGCCCGGACCCGCCCAGACCGACTGGGGCTGCACCCGAGACAACGTCACGGGTCTGGTCTGGCTCGCCACTGATTTTGACGGGCGCTATCAGCAGCAAGACGTCAATGCGCTCATGACAACATTCAGCGCCTGCGGAAAAGGGGGTTGGCGGATTCCGTCGGTCGACCAACTGCACTCGTTGATTTCCAGTGCTGGCGAGAAAGTCAACAATACCGACACGGTCGCTGCAAATCTGACGTGGCTACCGATGCTTAATTTTTCCCGCAGGAATAGCCGTCCCGACGAGGTTCCACAGTCTGCGGAACGGCCCGAGGCGAGCGGTTATTGGACGAGCAGTCTGGCGGGCTCGCCAGTAGGGGTCGAGGCCTGGAGCGTTCTGTTTGAAGGAGGGGGCCGCGTTCAGCCGGTGGCGAGTACATTTAAGCTTCGTATCGCACCGGTCAGCACCGCAGACCTGGCGGACCGGTTCGCGGATTCCTATCATCGGAGCGCACGCTGGTCAGCCGATCTTGCAGCGGGCACGTTGCTGGACAGGCGCAGCGGCTTGATGTGGCAGATCTGCTCGATCGGCAAGACGTTTAACGCTGGGGCGGGGCAATGCCAAGGCCAGGGTACCGATCGAAGCTTTCGTGATGCGTTGACAGACTCGTCCGCGGTCAACCAGGACGCGACGCGAAACCGTGGCTACACCGACTGGCGATTGCCGAACCGGGCTGAGTTGGCGAGCCTGGTTGATTGCCTGCGCTGGCGGCCGTCCGAGGCGGGAAGCGTAAACGAGGCCAGACCGGCGGGATGCACCGAGCCGGACCTGCAGCGATTGGTTGCGCTCGACGCTCCGGCCTCGTCTTACTGGAGTTCGTCCTGGCTTCCTCCCACCCCAGCACAAGGCGGCACGGGTGAAGCCTTCACGGTTGAGTTCAGCAACGGTATGGTCGGGCTTGAGCCCGACCTCAACATCCAACTTCGGGTCAGGCTCGTTCGCAGCGCGCGCTGAGGCGCTACACTGCGGGTCCTTTGATTTGGTATCAACTCATGTTTGAACGTCTCGTCCCCGTTAGCCGCGAGCAGCACGGCAAGCTTCGAATCAAACCGGTTACGGGATTCGGCTTTTCGCGCGGCTTTCATTTGGCATCGCTTGCCATGCAGGAGTTTGTCAGAGCCTCCGCTTTTTACCCGATCGTATTCCTGGACGATCGAGAGCGTGATGTATTTCGTGCGGTGGCGCTGCTGGGCGTCGAGTCCGGAGAAAATCTTTTTCTGGAGCAGGACGGGTCATGGCTGAAGGGCGCCTACATCCCCGGCATTCTTCGGCGCTATCCGTTCGCGCTGGCGGATACCGAAACGCCCGATGAGTACGCGGTGTGCGTCGATGAAGGCGCGGGTCTGCTTGATGCAAATGAAGGCCTCGAGCTTTTTGGTCAAGACGGTTCCCCCACCGATACGCTCGAGAACGTCAAGCGGTTCCTCGGAGAACTGCAGCAAATGGATGCGCTGACGCGTCAGTTTTCTGCATTTCTGTCGCGACACAATCTTCTGCGTCCGCTCAATCTGCGCGTGCAGATTGCGGGTGGTGCACGCGACATCGCCGGAAGCTACGTGGTCAATGAAGAGCGTCTGGATGCGCTCAACGATGCCGCCTTCCTTGAGATGCGATCGCTTCGGTATCTGCAGCCAATTTATTCGCATCTGTCGTCCCTGCCACAGATCGATCGCCTGGTCCGGCTGAAAGAGGCCAGGGCTGTGCCGGGTATCGAGGCAACTCAGGCCACAGCGCCTGCCGCCGAAACGCCCAGCGTCAGCGAACCGCGCCCACGCGCACGTCGCAGCCGCTCTGCGCAGAAGTCTTGATGACTCAACCGCGCCCATAGCACCACGCAGCATGAACGACCCCGGCGCCCCCCGATCGCTCAGACCCGCGCAGCCCGATGCTGCCGGCGCGAGAGTTGACGCGAAGGCTTTACTCGCTGCCATTTTTGCGCTCAGACGAACTGCTCAGGACGATCGTTTCTGGCTTGAGTTTGCACGTTGCGCCGCGCTTCTGTGTCGCGCCCAGGCCTCCATCTGTGCGCGTGTGTCGTCTGAAGGCTGGCAGGTGTTGGCCGACTGGAATGCGCAAGAGTCTGGGCTGAGCGCTCGCTGGCTGGCTTTGGCACCCGATCTGTTTGAGCGCCTCGGCGAGAAGGGGTTTGGAACAGTGCCAGCGGGACCTAGCACGCCTGCCATTGCGCTGGGTGTTCGTCTGTCGGGGCTGAACGGGGCCATGCTGGTGCTCGAGATTCCAGAGGCCGAGCGTCCCCGGCTCAACGAATTGGTGCTGCGCGCCCAACTGATCTCCGACATTCCGTCTGACCAGGTTGGGGCATCCGCCGAGCCTGCGCTGAAGGCTGGGTCGCCCTCGACCGAGCGCGGGCTGGCACTGTCAACGGAAAGCCGCGGTACATTGCTCGGCTGGCTCGATCTGGTCATTCAAGTTACGCGACATCAGCGCTTTGGCGCTGCCTCCCTGGCGCTCGTCAATGGTATTGCAGCGCAGACCGGTTGGACCCAGGTCAGCCTTGGCTGGCGTCGCGGGCCATACGTGCGCATGCGGGCGATCAGCCATCTGGATCGATTTGAGCGGCGCGCTGATCATGTCCGCCTCATCGAAGCGGCCATGGAAGAGACCTTGGACCATGACGTGCCGGTTCATGATCCGGGTCTTGATCCCACGGGTATCCCCACGATTGCCCACAACAGGCTGCGCCAGGGACTCGGTTTTGCCGCGCTGCTCAGCATTCCATTGCGGGGCGACGACGATTCCACGGAAGCCGTACTGCTGCTGGCTCATGATGATGCAAACCCGCCGCCTGTGCCCATCGAAACGCTTGAGCTTGCGTTACAGATGGTGATGCCATGGCTGGCGGCGCTTGAATTGCGCGACCGCTGGTTTGGTGCGCGGCTCGGTCATCATCTGAACCGCGTCGCGGTCGAAACGGTCCGTATCAACCATCTCGGGCGCAAGTCGCTCGCAATCGCCTGCGCTGCGCTGCTGCTCTACGGAATCTTCGGTACCTGGCCCCATCGGATCGACGCCAATGCCGAGCTGGTAACCGACAGCGCGCAGCTGCTCAATTCTCCGTTCGACGGTTACATGGATCAGGTGCTGGTCACCAGCGGCGATACCGTTCGCCAAGGCAGCGTCCTTGCCGTGCTCGACCGGCAGGAGCTGCTGCTGCAAGAGTCTGAGATACGCGCCGAGATCCGACGGTTCGCGGCTGAATCCGAGAAGGCGCGCGCATCGGGCAACACCGCGGACGTCCAGATCTCGCTCGCCCGGCGCGCCCAGGCCCAGGCGCGTCTTGACCGTACGCTCTATCAGCTCGATCAGGCTCGGATCGTCGCGCCGTTCGATGGCGTCATTGTCGAAGGCGAGCGGCGAGAACTGCTTGGCTCGCCCGTCAGGCGTGGCGACAAGGTGTTCCGGGTTGCAAAGGTTGAGGGGCTGTACGTCACCCTCTATATTCCTGAGTCGGACATGCGATTCATAACAGCCCAGGCGCGGGGCGAGATTTCGCTCCTCAGTCAGCCTGATCGCAACTACCCCATTGAAATCGAGGCGGTCATTCCCGTTGCCCAGGTCAAGCCGCAGACCGGTAATCTGTTCATGGTTCGAGCAAAGCTGCTCGAGCAACCCGAATCGTGGTGGCGCCCTGGCATGACCGGTCTGGCAAGGATCGATGCGGGAAGGCAGAACATTCTCTGGCTGATCACCCGCCGCGCGATTGATGCGTTGCGGATGAAGCTCTGGTGGTAAGCCGCCCAGGCGGTGTTTGGCAATCCGGAGACGATACTTGACTGCGCAAACCTTCAGCGAGTCCTGGCACCGAATCGCCGAGGCCCGGATCGGTTTGCTTCCCAGTGTTCAGGTGCAGCGTCAGCGCTTTGGCGGTGCCGACTGGTATGTGCTTCAGGACCGCTTCACGCAGCGGTTTTTTCGGCTTACCCCGCAGGCCTGGCGATTTGTATCAAGGCTCTCGCCCAGAAGAACGGTGGACGAGGCATGGCGCGAAGCGCTTGAGCAATTTCCCACCGATGCCCCAAGCCAGCATGAAGTGATCCAGCTACTCGGGCAGCTGCATCAGTCAAATCTTCTGTATTTTCGAAGCCAGCCAGACAGCGCTGAAATCTTCGATCGATACCGTCAGTTCAAGCAACGTGAACTCTATGGAAAGTTGCTGGGCTTTCTCTATCTTCGTATTCCGGTCTTAAACCCGAATGACTGGTTGAATTCAATCCGCCCGCTGATCAATGCAATGGTCAGCGTGCCTGCCGCGATTCTGTGGCTGATCGTCGTGGCCATTGGTGCAAAAGCGGTGGTCGAAAACCTGCCGCAGATCGCCAATCAGTCGCAGGGCATTCTTGCGCTCGACAACCTGATCTGGCTCTACCTGTGCATGGCAGGCATGAAGGTTCTGCACGAGCTCGCTCATGCGTTTGTCTGCAAGCGATTTGGCGGCGAAGTGCATGTGTTTGGAATCATGCTGCTGGTGCTTGCGCCGCTGCCTTATGTTGACGCGACAGCAAGCTGGGCCTTCCGAAGCCGCTATGAGCGGGCACTGGTGGGTGCGATCGGCGTGCTGTCCGAACTATTCATGGCGGCAGTGGGCGCCATTGTCTGGGCGAACACCGGGCCCGGGCTGGTTCACACGCTCGCCTTCAACGTGATGCTGCTTGGTTCAATATCAAGTCTGCTGTTCAACGGCAATCCGTTGTTGCGATTCGATGCGTACTACGTGCTGTGCGATCTGATCGATATCCCGAACCTGTATCAGCGCGCAAACCAGCAATGGCTCTACTTCGCCGATCGCTATCTTCTGGGAACCCGAGACGCGAAGAGCCCAGCGACCGATCGGCGCGAATGGTGGTGGCTGACCAGCTACGGTGCGCTCAGTTTTGCCTACCGGATGCTGGTGGTTGCCCTGGTGCTCGAGTATGTCGCCGACCAATGGTTTCTGCTGGGCGTCGTGTTCGCTCTGACCACCTTCATCATGCTGATCGCAATGCCGCTGGCCAAGCTGTTCAGCCATCTCGCCGGTCAGGCGGTTGCTCGCAACCGCACCCGGGCAATTATTGCCAGTACGGTGGGTCTGCTTGTTCCGATTGCGCTCATCGCGATGGTTCCCTGGCGTGATGCGATACAGGCGCCGGGTGTCATTGAATCGCTGTCGGCGAACGCGGTTGCGCCAGGGATGGCCGGGCGCCTGGATACCCTGCATGTGCGCAACGGCGACCGAGTCAGGGCGGGGCAGTTGATTGCGCAACTGAGCAATCCCGAACTTGATTTCGAGATTCAGGCGGCGCGCGCGCAAATCATTGAAACTGAACTTCTTCGTAACCAGGCGCTGGCAAATACGCCGGCCGATGTCGAGCCGCTGCGCCGTCGTCTGGCCATGCTTCGCGAACGGATGGTTGAGCTCGAATTCAGAAAGGCGCAGCTCGCCGTGGTCGCACGCCATGACGGCACCTTTGTCGCACCGAAGGTTAGCGAGCGGCTTGGCAGCTGGGTTCAGCGGGGCGAATCAATTGGCGATGTGGTTGACCTCGATAACCTGCGTTTTGTCGGCGTGGTCACCCAGCAGCAGGCTGATCAATTGTTTTCATCCACCATCGAAAGTGTGGCGGTGCGTCTCAACGGGCAGGTTGACCGCGAGGTGCAGTCTGCTGAATTTAATGTGCTCCCATATCAACGTCAGCGATTGGCCTCGGTCGCGTTGGGTTGGACGGGAGGCGGCAGCATTCCCGTTCGCCCAGATGACCAGAAAGGGGAAATCGCCGCCGACCCGTTCTTCGAGGTCAGGGTGCGGCTTGATCCCACTACCCCCGATCTGCTCACGCTTAACGGGTTGACCGGGCAGATGAGGGTATCGCTCACCCCCACGCCCCTGTTGACCCAATGGCGCAAGTGGGTCATGCAACAGTTGCAAAAGCGATATCACATCTGACGCCCTGTAATGGATACGCCAGGCTCGCAGAGAACATTGCGCTGGTACCCGCCTCGCGAGGAAGTTCCCGTCATCGGCGAGCGGTGGTCTGACTGGCTGCGGTGGCTGCACTTCCGGCTCGGCATTGCCGCCAGCAAAATTCGGCGTGAGTCGCGCGCCGTGGTTGCTGAGGCCGACGCGCTGAAAGCCATCAGCGATACCGAACTGTCCGGGCGATTGAAGGTCTCCAGCGGCGTTCTGTCTCGAACCTGGCGACGAGGCGCGCCCACCGACCGCAAGCTTGTTTTGTCGACGCTCGCTCTGGTGTGCGTTGGAGCCAGTAGAAGGGTGAGCATGCAGCCTTATCCCGTCCAGGTGCAGGCTGCATTGGGGCTTCTTGAAGGCTGCGCCGTCCAAATGAATGCCGGCGAGGGCAAGACGTTGTCAGTTGCCCTGGCCGCTGCCATGCATGGGTTATCGGGTCGGCACTGCCATATCGTCACGGCGAACGACTATCTTGCCGCCCGTGACGTCGATCTGATGCGCCCGCTGTTTGATCTGTGCGGACTGAGCGCCGGCGCGATCAGCCCCGATGATGATCCCGACCAGCGAATCGAGCTTTACGCGAACGATCTGGTGTACGCCACTGGCAAGGAACTGCTGGCCGATTTTCTGCGCGATCGGTTGGGCGGCTCGAGCTCCGGAACCGGTGCGCTGCGCACCCTCAGAGCCATGCGAAACGGCCGAGGCGCCGTCGTCATGCGCGGGCTTGATGCGGCGATCGTTGACGAGGCCGACAGCGTGCTCATTGACGAGGCCACAACGCCGCTCATCATCTCCTCGGGTGAGGGGAACGAGATGCTGATGGAGGCGGTGCGTGTCGCGCGCGATCTCTGTGACGATCTGGTGGCAGGGCGGCACTACAAGATCGATCAGCGGTTTCGCGATGTTGACTTTACCGACGAGGGGCTGG
>VGHA01000107.1 GCA_016868375.1 Betaproteobacteria bacterium
GGTTCTGGCTCAGGGCAAGCATAAGTGCCTGCACTCCCGTGTCTGTGACTCGCAGGGTGTCTGGCCGCAGTTCCGGCTGACTGGATGGCACACGCTCAATCAGACCTGTGCCAAGCAGTTCGATTTCAACCGAATCCTGGCAGGGCCAGCCCGCAGAGCGATACATCTGACGCAGGCGCCGCAGGTGTGTGCGGCTGATGATGGGTGATGACATGACGGCCCGGCCAACGCGGAAAGGGCCAATGATCACGCTCCGGGAGGCTCACTGGATGAGCCTCCCGCAGCAGTCAACCCCCAATCAGCGCAGACGGCGCACGAACCAGGGCACGATCACCTGTTCAAAAATCTGCCCGTCCGACCACTCTCGGTTGCGTCCAATGTGGCCGCCGGTTGGGTTGACCCACGCCTCTTTGGCGGTGCTGCCCGATTTGAGAACGATGTACAGGTCGTCAATCGGTACCTGAGTGTCGCGCTCACCGTTGACCAGCAGTTGCGGTGCGCTGGGTTTGTCCAGCGCACCGCTCTCCTTGAGCGACATCCTTGGACCGTAGGCGAGGAATTGCTCCAGGGTTTCGGTGCCATAGACCGCCGCCCGGGCAGGAAAAAGGTCGAACAGATACTCGCGGGTGCCCAGCGCTTTGAGCTGCCAGTCGCGCTGGAAATAGCCGTGGACCGGCCCCGCCCAGTTCACCACCGCCTTCAGGCGCTTCGGTTCGGCAATTGCCATCCTGGCTGCCCAGTGGCCGCCCCAGGAAACGCCCTGGAAGCCCAAGCGTGCGGGGTCGATGTCGGGCCGTGCTTCGATGGCGTCGATGACCCGCGAATAAATACGCTCTGCGCCGATATCGATCTTCAAGGGAGACTCTCCAGTTCCCGGCATGTCAAGCGCGATGTAGGCGAGCCCCGCTTTCAGATAGCCCGGACCGTATTGCTCGACCACAAATTCTTTGTAGCTGTCGAGACCGCCCACCGAGAGGACCACTGGCGGTTTTGCGACCCCCGGAGGCTTCTGCAGGTAAGCCGTGATCTCCCGCCCCTCGAACGCAATCCGTAGCACCTCGATGGGCGGTTCGGCGATACGGGCGTAAGCGCGGAATGCTTCGGTTGCGCGCTCGTGCGCCAGCTTTTTCTCCGCCGAATTTTGGGTTGGCCATGCTCCAAATCCATGGTAGCGCCAGGCGGACAGATACGCCTCGCGAGCTTTTGAAGGCTGCCCCGCCTTTTCAGCGGCCTGGCCTTCTCCGAAGTGCCGAGTGCCGTTTTGCATCCAGGCGCGGGCCCATTCGTCGCGGTCCAGCGAACCGATTTTCGAGAGGATGTCACCCACTTCCTGGGCATCGAACCCGGTGAGCGGATAGCGCTGAGCCTTCACGCGTTCAGTGATGGCGTCTTTCAGCTCTGGCCAGGTTCTCCCCGGGGCAATCTGCCCGCTGGCGCTTTGCCACAGCGATAACGCAGCAGCGGCGGTGATCGCCAATCGCGTGATTCGGTTCATGACGCGCTCCTTCTGTTTGTCCAGTGTGGGCCTGGCTGTCAGCATTGCAGACAATGCCAGGGGGTTCAATTGCTGGACCGATTCTTTGGACCGCAGGGCGTGACACCTGTGCATAGCCCGTGCCCGTGCCGCCCGGCGGGGCCTTTCGGAGCGCGATCGCGCTCGAGGGAATACACTTTCAACCCTCAGACACTTCCCGGCACGACTCCGATGCATGCATTTGATTACCAGCGTGCGGCCAGCCTGACCGAGGCGGTTCGCACGCTCTCTGACGATGGTGATGCGCGTCCGCTCGCGGGTGGCATGACGCTGATCCCTTCGCTCAAGCACCGGCTCAACCAGGTCTCGCGGCTGGTCGATATTGGCCGTCTCCCCGATCTCCAGGGCATCGCGGTGCGCGCCGACCATCTGTGGATCGGTGCTGCCACGCGTCACCAGCAGGTCGCTGATTCAGCCGAGGTGGCTCGGGTTGCTCCTGGGCTTGCCCGCCTGGCAAGCCTGATCGGAGATCCGCAGGTACGTGCGCGTGGCACGATCGGCGGTTCGGTTGCCAACAATGATCCGGCCGCCGACTACCCCGCGGCGGTGCTTGCGCTCGACGCCACGGTTGTGACAAACCGGCGCGAGCTGGCGGCCGCTGATTTTTTCCAGGGATTTTTCATGACCGCCCTGGAGCCGGGCGAACTGATCACCGGCATACGCTTCAAGCTGCCGCAGCGCAGCGCCTATGCAAAGTTCAAGCATCCGGCCTCGGGGTATGCCATGGCGGGTGTGTTTGCAGCCGACCTCGGTGCAGCCGGTCGGCGGATCACGGTGACGGGCGCGGGCGGCGGCGTGTTTCGGTGGACCGTGGCCGAGCAGGCCTGGTCCGATAGCGCGTCGGTGCCCACGCTCGAACATCCCGATCTGCTTGAAGATATCCATGCGCCAGCGCGCTACCGGGCCCATCTGGCCAAGGTGATGTGCGAGCAGGCGCTGCGCGAACTCGCCTGAGCAACCCCTGTTTTCTGGAACCTGAATGAAGATCTCCATTGAAGTCAACGGCCAGGCGAAAAGCCTCGAGGTCGAAGGGCGCACGTTATTGGTTGAGGTGCTTCGCGAGCATCTCGGGCTCACCGGTACGCATGTCGGCTGCGATACCAGCCAATGCGGATGCTGCACCGTGCTGGTCGACGGGCAGGGCGTCAAATCGTGCACGATGCTCGCAGGCCAGGCCGACGGCAGCAAGATCACCACCATCGAGGGTCTGGGTGGCAACGCACTGCATCCGGTGCAGGTCGCGTTCACCGAGTGCCATGCGCTGCAGTGCGGTTTCTGCACCCCAGGCATGATCATGTCAGTGACCTCCCTGCTGTCACGCTATCCGAACCCCACCGACGAGCAGATCATCGAAGGCCTCGCCGGCAATCTTTGCCGCTGCACGGGTTACGCGAACATCATTTCAGCGGTTCGGCAGGCCGCACAGGCGATGGCCGGGAGCCCCGCATGAGCGCCGTGCCCGCTGCCGAAATCGGGTTGCCAGGCATCCGGTACGCCAGGCGCGAAGACCATCGGCTCATCACCGGCACGGGTGCTTTCACCGACGACTTGCGCCCCGATCAGATGCTGCACGGATATGTGATCCGGTCGCCCCATGCTCGGGCGAAGATCGTTCGCATCGATCTGTCCGCGGTTCGCGCCGCAACTGGCGTGCGCTGGGTCATGACGGCGGATGAGGTGGCGCAGCAGGGGGGTGGCAGTCTGCCCAACAGCTTTACTTTTCCTGGCCGGGGCGGTACCACCCAGCAAGTGGCCACCATGCCGGTACTGGCGCGCGATCAGGTTCTGTTCGTGGGACAACCGGTGGCGATGGTGATCGCCGAGTCGGCCGCTCAGGCCCAGGACGCTGCCGATCTTGCCGACATTGAATATGAAGAACTCGACGCGGCCGTGACCCCTGAGCAGGCGCTGGCCTCTGGCGCACCGCAACTGCACGCCAACGTGCCCGGCAATGTATCGCTTCACTTCGAGTCGGGCGATGAAAAGGCCGTGACGGATGCCTTCGCGCGCGCGCCGTTCACCAGCCGTCATCGGGTGCAAAGCCAGCGGCTGGTCGGCTTTCCAATGGAGCCTCGCGCCGTCATTGCGACACACGATTCGGCCAGTGGACGAACCAGGCTGTTTACGCCTTCGCAGGGCGTCACCGGCATGCTGAAGTCGGTGTCTCAGGCAAGCGGCATTCCGACCGAGCAGATTGAGGTGCTTACCTACGATGTGGGCGGCTCCTTTGGTCTGCGCTCGAATCCCTATAGCGAGCATGTGCTGGTGATGCTGGCTGCCCGCCATCTCGGGTGTCCGGTAGGCTGGACTGGCACGCGGTCGGAGATTTTTGTCAGTGACTATCACGGGCGTGCGCTGACGCTCGAGGGGTCGATCGCGCTGGATCGGGACGGGCAGATTCTTGCCTTGCGTTTTGACGACACGATCGACCTGGGCGCTTTTAGCGTTGGTCCCAGCTCACTGATTGGCGCGCGCAACCTGTCGGTCACCATGGGTGGCTCCTATCGGATTCCTGCGCTCTACATGAATTCGAAGCTGGTCTACACCAATGCAGTACCGATGGCCGCGTACCGCGGTGCAGGCCGGCCCGATATCGCGTTCGCGATTGAAACCCTGCTTGACCATGCAGCCTACGAACACGGATTTGATCCCGTCGAACTGCGCCGCCGCAACTTCATCCCGCCCGAGGCATTTCCCTACAAAACGGCCAATGGCACGCTGTACGATCTATGCGAATTCCATCGCACGCTGGACCGCGCGCTGGATCTGTCCGATTGGGCGGGTTTTAAGGCACGCCGCGAGGCCGCAGCCCAGCGCGGCAAGCTGCGCGGCATCGGGCTTGCGTGCTATCTCGAAGCGTCGGGAGCCGGGGCGGTGCCTGCCGATACGGTACAGGGCGACTTTGACGAGCAGGGCCAGCTCACGATCTATGGCGTCACGGGTGCGTCAGGTCAGGGTCACGAAACCTCCTTTGCGACCATCGTCGAACAGGAACTGGGGCTGCCCGCGGAACGCGTTCGTTATGCGGCCGGGCATCACGGCCGCGCGCTGATGGGCAACGGCACAGGCGGTTCGCGCACGCTGTATGGTGCTGGCAGCGCCATCGTTGAGCTCTGTGCGCGCATTCGCGAACAGGCTCAGGCGCTTTGGCTCGAGTTGGGCGGAGCACCTGACGGCGCGCCTGAACTGGCCACCTGGATTCCCAAGCTCGATCCGTCGCAGCGCGCGCGTCTGGCCGCGGAAGGCAAAGCGCAGTCGGGGTCAACGTTTCCCAATGGCACCCACGTGGCCGAAATTGAAATCGATCCGGCAACAGGCATCACCGATGTGGTGCGGTACATCGCCGTGGATGATCTGGGTCGGGTCATATCCCCACAACTGGTCATCGGCCAGCTGCAGGGCGGCGTCGTTCAGGGATGGGGCCAGGTGTTCTGTGAGCATGCGATTTACGACGATCGCGGCCAGCTCAGCACCGGCTCGCTCATGGACTACGCCTTGCCCAAAGCTGGCTGTATTCCGGCGGTCGAAGCCGAGCAGATCGCTGCGCGTACCGATCTGAATCGGGTCGGCGCAAAAGGGGTAGGCGAAGCCGGCTGCACGGGTTCCATCCCGGCGCTGACCAACGCCATGATGAATGCGCTGCGCCGTCACGGCATTGACGCCATGGATACGCCCTTCACGCCGGCACGGGTATGGGAGGCGCTGCACCCCGCGGCCTGAGCGGTCGGGCGGCCACCCGGCGGACACTTGCGCCGCTGGTCGCCGCATTGGCCTTGTTCGCCAGGCCCGTTCAGGGTTATGGACTGATCGGGCTCGATCCCGACCTGAAGAGCTTTCCGCTTCAGGCCTCGGAGTTCAGTCGGCTGGACATCCGCGCGGGGTGGGTCGAGGGAGCGCCCGAGCGAATGGTGTTCGAGATCCGCAACGGCTTATCGGTGCCCGTGCATTGTGCAAGCGTGCAGATCGATCATCGCGAACGCGGCAAGCTGGTGCTCGGCCTTGAGCCGGCCGTTTGGGTGCCCTCGAATCAATCGAGACGCAGCGGTGCCCGACCGCTTCGCAAAGACGATGTGAAGCGCTTCAGTCTGGTGTGCAGCTGCCTGCGGCGCAGCGAACGGGGCGCCTGCGAGGCACCGCTCAAGCCTTGAAGAACGCAACGTTTCGAAAATAAGCCTGTGCGTCACTCAAGCTGATCGATTTTGCTGAACGGCTGACGCCGCCGCGCGCACGCCCAGCAGATAGCTGTCGACTCCGAAGCCGCAGATCTGTCCACGCACGATGGATGAGAAAACGGAGGTATGGCGAAACGGCTCTCGCGCATGCACGTTCGACATGTGCACTTCCACGATCGGGCAGCTGAGAATCGCGAGCGCGTCGCGAATGCCATAGCTGTAGTGAGTCCAGGCGCCCGCATTGATGACCACAGCGTCGGTGCCGTCGCTGACTGCCTGATGAATGCGTTCGACCATCGCGCCCTCGAAGTTGGTCTGAAAGCACTGAACCGAAGCACCCAGGTCGGCAGCCAGCCGGGCGATCGCATCGTCGATCTCGGCAAGCGTGGTGGTTCCGTATTGCGCGGGGTCGCGCTTACCGAACATGTTGAGGTTCAATCCATGCAGAACGAGAAGCTTCATGGCTGGGTTCCCAAGGCGTAAGGGTGTTGGCCAGCACACGCTGCACCGGACCCGCTCCGGCCATCCACGGCGCTGCCAACGACCCTTAAGCTTAACCGGGAACATGGGGCGCCGACTTGCGGGGTTCGCGCAACGTCAGCGCTGGCGCAGCTTGCATGCCGCCCCGTGTTGCCCGTATAGTCGAACACATGTTGCGCGCACAAGCCCCAGCTGTGTCATCCAGCGTCATCGCCCGCCGCGATGGCCGCCTCGCATCGCTACGCCTCGTCGGCGAGCCGCTGCGTCTGCTACTGCGCCTCGCGCGCTAAAAAAACCTCCCCCCACAATTTAAAGTGCAAGCCCCCCGGACCAGCGGGGGCAGACCCAGGAGCATCCAAAATGGCCGAAAAGCTGATCATCTTCGACACCACCTTGCGCGATGGCGAGCAGAGTCCCGGCGCGTCCATGACCAAGGAGGAGAAGCTGCGGATTGCCCGTCAGCTTGAGAAGCTGCGGGTCGATGTGATCGAGGCAGGGTTTGCTGCCTCATCCAACGGCGATTTCGAGGCGGTCAGAGCCATTGCGAACACCATTCGCGATTCCACCGTCTGCTCGCTGTCACGCGCCAACGACCGCGATATTTCTCGTGCGGCCGAGGCCCTGAGCGGGGCCAAGTCGGCGCGTATTCACACGTTCATCGCGACATCGGCGCTGCATATGGAGAAAAAGCTCCGGATGACGCCCGAGCAGGTGCATGAGCAGGCTCGTCTTGCGGTTCGGTTCGCACGCAAGTTCACCGACAACGTTGAGTTCTCGCCCGAAGACGGCAGCCGTTCGGATCTGGATTTCCTGTGCCGGGTGCTGGAAGACGTGATCCGCGAGGGCGCCTCCACCATCAACATTGCCGATACGGTGGGGTATGCGGTGCCCGAACTGTTCGGTCAACTTGTTCGCACGCTGCGTGAACGTATCCCGAATTCGGACAAGGCTGTCTGGTCGGTGCATTGCCACAACGATCTTGGCATGGCGGTGGCCAACTCGCTGGCCGGCGTCACGATCGGTGGTGCGCGTCAGGTGGAGTGCACCGTGAACGGGCTGGGCGAACGTGCGGGCAACACGTCGCTCGAAGAGATTGTCATGGCCGTCAAGACCCGGTGCGACTATTTCGGGCTGGATGTCGGCATTGACGCATCTCAAATTGTTCCCGCGTCGAAACTGGTCTCGGGCATTACCGGTTTTCCGGTGCAGCCTAACAAGGCCGTTGTTGGCGCGAATGCCTTCGCGCACGCCTCGGGCATTCATCAGGACGGTGTGCTCAAGCATCGGGACACGTACGAAATCATGCGTGCCGAAGACGTGGGCTGGAGCACCAACCGAATCGTGCTCGGTAAGCTGTCTGGCCGAAATGCGTTCAAGCAGCGGGTCCAGGAACTGGGTATTCCGGTTGAATCGGAAACCGAGTTGAATGCGGCGTTTTCGCGGTTCAAGGATCTCGCCGACCGCAAGTCCGACATCTTTGATGAAGATATCCAGGCGCTGTTTTCCGACGAATCCGTCACCCCCGAGAGCGAACACTTCAAGCTGGTGTCGCTCGCGCAGGGGTCGGAAACCGGCGAACGTCCCCACGCTGAAATCACGCTGTCCGTCGCAGGTCGCGAGGCACGAAGCCGTGCCGATGGCAACGGCCCGGTTGATGCAACGCTGAAGGCGATTGAGTCGCAGGTTGAATCGGGGGCCGAGTTGCTGCTCTATTCGGTCAACGCCATCACCACCGGCACCGAGTCGCAGGGCGAGGTCACGGTCAGGCTCTCTCGGGGTGGGCGCATCGTCAATGGCGTTGGCGCCGATCCCGACATCATTGTTGCGTCGGCCAAGGCCTATCTGAACGCCCTCAACAAGCTGCACAGTAATGTGCAGCGGGTCAATCCGCAGCTAGGTGTTTAAACCAGCGTATGTTCGCCAGGCGCCGCCTGGCGGCTGCGCTCACCGTTCGTACGCGATCGTCAGGGAGATGATCCATGAGCGTCACCCAACTCAAGCAGGCTGAATCCACGCGCGAAAGCGCCGCGCTACGCGAACTGAAGGTGCAGCTTGCCGCCGCGATGCGGATGGCGGTGCTGCATGAACTGGATGAAGGGATCGACAATCACTTTACTGCCCGGGTGCCCGGACAGGACGGGCGATATCTGATCCTGCCCTTTGGCTACCACTGGTCCGAGGCGCGCGCCGATGACCTGATCATGTTTGACGATCAGGGGCACACCGTGGCGGGCGAAGGCGAGGTGGAACTGTCAGCCTGGTGTATTCACGCGGCGTTTCATCGGCTCACGGGTGCCGAGGTGGTACTGCATACCCACCAGCCCTGGGCCGTGGCACTCAACATGCTGAAAGACAATCGGCTGCTGAACGCCACTCAAACCGCGGTGTTTCTGGCGAAAGATGTCGCGTACGACGATCACTACGACGGCACGGCCGATCAGCCCTCCGAGGGGGAGCGGCTCGCGCGGATCGCGGGCAATAAACCGATCGTGTTCATGAAAAATCACGGGGTGATCACCACCGGCAAGACAGTTGCGCAGGCGTATCGGCGGCTTTACAAGCTCGAACGTGCTTGCCGTACCCAAATGCTCGCCATGGCAACCGGTCGTGAAATTCAGGAAATTGATCCGGCCATCGTGGCCAAGGTGCTGGCGCCAGCCGAGCTCGAGACGCACTCGAGCGCGGACCGCGACCGGTTGTTTTTCGAGGCGATGATGCGGGTGCTCGACCGGGATTTGCCCGGCTACCGCTAACCGTCGTTGGCGCCGGCAGGGCGCTTCGTATAAAATTGGGGGTTGTTGTTAACGCACGGCCCGCACCCAGCGGTGTCCGCAAGTCGCGCGCTCGTCGCGCATGCGCTTGAAGCCAGAGCGCTTTTATTGGGGTTTGACCATGGCAGTTGCCAACATCGACAAAGCAAAGATCGTTTCCGACTTTCAACGCGCCAAGGCGGATACCGGTTCGCCCGAAGTTCAGGTCGCGCTTCTCACCGCCCGCATCAACGAGCTTACCGAGCACTTCAAGGCGCACACGAAAGACCATCATTCGCGCCGGGGACTGCTTCGCATGGTCAGCCGCCGCCGCAAGTTGCTCGATTACCTGAAGGGCAAGAGCCCGGAGTCGTACAAGGCCTTGATCGGCCGACTCGGCCTGCGCGGCTGATGCCCGCCAAAACCCGCAAGTGATCCTTGCGGGTTTTTCGTTTCTGCGGCGCCCCCGGCGTCGCGACAGACAAGGAAAACAGAGTGTTTGAAATCGCTAAGAAGACCTTCCAATGGGGGGGCAACACCGTCACCATCGAAACCGGCGAGATCGCTCGTCAGGCTACTGGCGCGGTGGTGGTCAACGTGGACGACACCGTCGTGCTGGCCACGGTGGTGGCGGCGCGCAGCGCCAAACCCGGCCAGGATTTTTTCCCGCTCACCGTTGATTACATCGAGAAGTTTTACGCCGCGGGTCGAATCCCCGGGGGTTTCTTCAAGCGGGAAGGCCGTCCCACCGAGCGCGAAACACTGGTCGCGCGTCTTACGGACCGTCCGTTGCGCCCGCTTTTTCCCGACGGCTTTTACAACGAGGTTCAGGTTGCCCTGCAGGTTCTGTCCCAGAACCCCGAAGTTGATAGCGACATCCCCGCCATGATCGGGGCTTCGGCTGCTCTCGCAATTTCGGGCATTCCGTTCAATGGCCCGATTGGTGCCGCCCGGGTGGGCTGGATCGATGGGCAATACCGCCTCAACCCCAGTGCCGCCGATATGGCGCGCTCCAAGCTTGATCTGGTGGTTGCAGGCACAGACGCTGCCGTGCTGATGGTCGAGTCCGAAGCGCATGAACTGCCCGAAGATGTCATGCTCGGCGCGGTCGTGTACGGCCACGAGCAGATGCAAACCGTCATTGATGCCATCAACGAACTTGTTGAGATGGCCGGCAAGCCCGAGTGGGACTGGAAAGCGCCCGAGCGCGATCAGGCGCTGGTTGCCCGTATCACCGAGCTGGTGGAAGCCGATCTGCGCGCGGCCTACCAGGTTCGCAACAAACAGCAGCGCACCACGCAGCTTCGTGAAGTCAGCAGCAAGGTGGCTGGAGCGCTTGCCGAACAGGCTGCGGCGGGCGGTGCGGCTTCGCCAGACGCGAACACAGTCTCCAACATCCTGTTTGATCTCGAGTCGAAAATCGTTCGCGGTCAGATTCTGTCGGGTCAGCCACGTATTGACGGTCGTGACACGCGCACCGTGCGTCCCATCGCGATCCGCACCAGCGTTCTGCCGCGGGTCCACGGATCAGCGCTTTTCACCCGCGGGGAAACCCAGGCGCTGGTGGCCGCCACACTGGGAACGTCGCGCGATGAACAGATCATCGACGCAATTACCGGCGAGTATCGCGAGCGGTTCATGTTCAACTACAACATGCCGCCCTTTGCCACTGGCGAAACCGGCCGCATGGGCTCACCGAAGCGCCGCGAGATTGGTCACGGCAACCTGGCCAAGCGCGCCATTCGCCCCCTGCTGCCCTCAGCCGCTGAGTTCGCCTACTCGCTTCGTGTGGTGTCAGAGATCACGGAATCGAACGGTTCATCCTCGATGGCATCGGTGTGCGGTGGCTGCCTGGCGCTGATGGACGCAGGCGTACCCATCAAGGCACACGTGGCGGGTGTTGCCATGGGCCTCATCAAGGAAGGTGGTCGGTTCGCAGTGCTCACCGACATCCTCGGCGACGAAGATCACCTGGGCGACATGGACTTCAAGGTGGCGGGTACCGAAACCGGGGTCACCGCGCTGCAGATGGACATCAAGATTCAGGGCATCACCCGCGAAATCATGCAGGTGGCGCTGGCACAGGCACGTGAAGGCCGGCTGCATATTCTGGGCAAGATGCGTGAGTCGATGGGGGGAGCGCGCACCGAGCTCTCCGACTTCGCGCCGCGCATGTACACCATGAAAATCAACCCTGAGCGGATCCGTGACGTGATCGGCAAAGGGGGCGCCACCATCCGCCAGATCACTGAAACCACCGGCACTCAGATCGACATTCAGGACGACGGTGCCATTACCATCGCAGCGGTCGACGGTGCGGCGGCAGCACGCGCGCGCAAGATGATCGAAGACCTCACCGCAGAGGTCGAGATCGGTCGCATCTATGAAGGCACCGTACTCAAGATTCTCGACTTCGGCGCCATCGTTCAGGTGATGCCGGGTCGCGACGGGCTGCTGCATGTATCGCAGATTGCCAACGAGCGGGTGAACCAGGTGTCGGACTACGTGAAGGAAGGTCAGGTGGTTCGTGTCAAGGTGATTGAAGCCGATGACAAAGGCCGCCTGCGTCTGTCAATGAAGGCTGCCGCCGCTGATGATGCGGCTGCCGCTGCAGCGCCGCAGCAGCCTGCTGGTTGACGAGGCCCGCGCGGTTCGTCAATCGCGCGGATACCAACGGCCGTCGTCGCTCTGCTCGGCGCGGCCGTCCTCTCGCAGTTTGAGCAGGTGCGCAAGTAACGAACGCTTTGCGGCGCCCCACAACACTTTGGGCGTGTCGTCGTAGGCAACTTCCACCAGGTCATCGAGCGATCCTCGAGGGCGCGCGTGCAGCGCCCCGAACACCTTGCTCTCGCGCTTCAGGCGATGTGCAACCAGACGGTCAATCTCGAGCTTGGCACGGCCCAGTACGTGGCCGTGCGCCGGCAGAATCGTATCGAATCGTTCCCCTCTCAAGCGTTCAAGCGATGCCAGGTAGTCGCGCATGTTGCCATCAGGCGGCGTGATCACCGTGGTTGAGCCGTTGAGAATGTGATCGCCCGTCAGCAGCAATTCGTCCTCTTCCATCAGCAGACAGAGGTGATGCTCGGTATGCCCGGGTGTGTGGATTGCGCGAACGGTGGTGTTGCCCACCGTGATGCGGTCCCCGTCATGGAGCGTGCGGTCTGGAACCCATTTCCATTCGGGGGCGAAGTCTGGTCCGGTGGGTCGTCCGAACGTCGGGGCGCCGGTGAGTGACTGCAGCACGGCTGCGCCGGGCACGTGATCCTGGTGCGCGTGGGTGCAGAAGATCGCCTTGAGTTTGTTCCCGACGAATGCATGAATTCGCGCAACGTGCGCAAAGTCTTCTGGACCAGGGTCGACGACCAGATATTCATCCGGTCCCCCGATGATGTAGCAGTTGGTGCCAGGGCCCGTCATTCTGCCCGGGTTGGGTGCGGTAAGCCGCCACAGGTTCTTCAGGAGCTGCACGGGCTGTTCGTGCTGCCAATCAAGGCTGTGCAGCGGCCGGCCGTCGGGCACGACCAGTTCCAGCTCGCCGTAGGGCGGCTCGTCTTCGCAGAAGCGTTCAATGCGGCCACCCAGCAGCCCCGCGCGCGGCGAGCTGGTCCAGACGCTTGCCTGGTTACGGCAGTGGTCGATCGCCTGGGCCGCCGTGCTGAACCGTGACAGCTGGCGCAGCGTCCGGATGGTGGGGAAAATCATCTCGAACTTGCCGCGCTCGTGCTGTTCCAGCGCATGCGCGGGAATCACCCAGGTGGGTTCGAACTGCTCATGCCCGTCAGCCGATGGCTGCTGGTCCGAAGGCATGCGGGCGATGAAAAATCGGGCATCAAAGCGCCTCGGAAGATCGCGATCGGCGATCCAGTGGCTGAACCACCAGACCCGGTCCAGCGCCAGGGTCCAGCCGCGGCTGCCAAGCTGCGCAATCAGGTCGCCATCATGGGTGCGATTGAGCGAGTGCAAGGCCGATGCGGCAACAGGCTCTCCGTCGGCTTGGTTGGCCAGCAGCACGCCAAGCTCTTCGAAGGCCTCGCGGACCGCCGCAGTGGTGTAGCTCAGGACTTCATCATGTTGGTCGGTTCGATAGCGACTTGCGGCCCGGGCCTGCGGGGATTGATCAGCGGCATCAAGCGCGCCGCCAGGAAATACGTAGGCCCCCGGCGCAAAACTGGCCTTCTCAGACCGACGGGTCATCAGCACTTCCAGCCCGTTGACGCCATCGCGCAGTAACAGAATCGTAGCTGCAGGCCGGAGTGGCGCCGGTTCACGCCACTCGTGAAGATACTGCACGGGTCTCACCATGACGGCTTTTCCTCAGCGGGCAGGTCGATTGCGCTGCTTAGAATGGTTTGCCTTCGCGGGCGCGAGCGAGCAAGGACTCGGGCGGTTGGAACCGCTCGCCGTATTGCGCGGCCAGTGCCGCGGCTCGCTCGGTGAAGCGTTGCAATCCCACATGATTGATGTACTGGATGGCTCCGCCCGTCCATGCCGGGAAGCCCCAGCCGAGTATCGATCCGATATTGGCATCGCGTACGGACTCGAGCACGCCTTCATCGATACAACGCAGGGTTTCGAGTGCCTGGATCGTGAGCAGTCGGTCGCGAATATCGTCGAGAGACGGTTGACGCTTGGCGCCGCGGGCAAAAACGCTGAGCCCGCTCCAGAGCGTTTTCGGTCCATCGGCGGGATAGTCATAAAAGCCTGCGCCCCAGGCTCGGCCCAGTCGCTTGTATCCGTGCGACATTTTCTCGAGCACGTACACAGCCGATTCGGGCATGCGGCGCGATTTGACGCGATGAACATGCCGTTGCACGCGGACGACCGTTTTGGGCGCGGCGCTTGCGGCAGCAGGCTTTGCCTGCGCCGGGAGGGGCGAGTGGTCGTGGCTGTGCCCGTGGTCGTGATCGTGGGTGTGACCGTGATCGTGTGAGTGTGCGTGATCGTGGGCGTGATCGTGGGCGTGATCGTGTGCGTGATCGTGTGCGTGATCGTGTGCGTGCGCATGATCGTGGGCGTGCGCATGATCATGGGCGTGCGCATGATCATGGGCGTGCGCATGC
>VGHA01000108.1 GCA_016868375.1 Betaproteobacteria bacterium
GGCTTTACCGTGCTTATCAACGCCGCTCACGGCTGCTCACACATCGCGTGTGGGGAACCGTGGGGGAAAAATAGGACGGAACACCATGGCAAACACACTTTCAGATGCATTCATCAAAAACATCACAACGCCGGGGCCGACGGTCCCGGTGCCGGAGTCAGGCCAGAACACGCGGATAGAGCACCTGCCGACAAGAGCGATAGCCATGGGAGCAGTTTCTGCTGAGTAGAGCGGTGCATGATCGGCGTCCCTTTGGAAGGTGATTGGTGCATCATCGCGCACTTTGTCGCTCACGTCACTAAAACGACATCGACAATCTTATCGGGCGGCAACTTGACGATATCCGCAGGTATGTCCGCGATGGACATACCAACATTTCGGATGATGCTGCCATGACTCAACCCCACATCTCGTGAGTCGATCCTTGCCGTTACGGTTGCCCCGACAAGTCGGAAAGCTCGTCCTCATCGGCCTCCTATTGGGAGGCCTCCTCTTGGGCGCCCTTCAATCGGGTACCGCCTGGTCGCAGCCTTCGAGCACCTCTCCCGCGGTGAATGCGGTGACACCTGGCGCCACCGATATTGCGGGCGTCGTGACGGGGCCGCGTGGGCCTGAGGCGGGGATGTGGGTCATCGCGGAAACTTCCGATCTGCCCACTCGCTTCGCACGCATCGTGGTAACCGATGAGCAGGGCCGATATCTGCTGCCCGATCTGCCCGTTGCCAACTACTCGGTCTGGGTTCGCGGCTATGGCCTGGTGGACTCACCCCGTCTCACCGGCAAGCCGGGACAGACGCTCAACTTGCGCGCGATTGCCGCCCCCGATGCAGCATCGGCCGCTCATTATTACCCTGCCATCTACTGGTACACGATGATGAAGATCCCGCCGCCCGAGGCGTTCGGCGGATCCACCGATATTCCCAAGCAGATTACGCGTGGCGGCTGGCTTCGGCAGATGAATAACGTCGACTGTATCGGCTGCCACCAGCTTGGCCAGGCTTCTACCCGCACGATTCCCGCGCAGCTTGGCAGTTTCGCCTCCGGCCAGGAAGCCTGGGTGCGGCGGATTCAGTCTGGGCAATCGGGGCATTCGATGACGCTGCGAATCGCGGGCCAGTTCGGCGGCGCATCGCGAGAACCGGGTGCCACGGTTTACCGGTCGGTAAGGGATCGCTGCTGGGATGATTCCTTAGCGCTTGATCCCCACCGCGTTGGTAAGAATCGCGCTGTCCAGATTGCTGCCGCTCAGATCAGCTCCGCTCAGATTGGCGCCCTCCAGGTTGGCGCGGGACAGATCGGAATTGGTGAGATTGGCGCGTGAGAGATTTGCGCCCGCCAAATTGGCTCCGCTCAGATTGGCCACTCTGAGACTTGCCCCGGAAAGGTTCGCGCCGATCAAATTCGCCCGGGTCAGGTCGGCGGCGTTCAGGCTCGCGCCGGTCAGGTTCGCGTCCGCCAGGAAGGCGGCCCACAGGTTTGCGCCATTGAGATTGGCACCAACAAGATTGGTCCAGCCTCGCAGTTGCGCCTTGCTGAGATCGCATTTTTCACACGAACCCGTGGCGCGCAGTCGTTCGACATGGCCGGGATCGAATGCATTCGCGGCAGCTGAGGTTAAGATCAGCCCGGCTACCAGTAGTAGGCTCTTGAACTGCATGATGGCTCTCCGCTTGATGAAAAAACGTCTCGCCTGTCAATCGTGCGCCGCAAGCGGTGCGATCAGGAACGTGCGGAAGCGATGCTATGACATTCCCGCCGTTCAGGCTAATCAGGGCCGTGTCGCCCCAGAGAGGATTCATTCATGCTGGCCAGGTGCGTTGCCCTTCTGATCGCAGGACTTGCCATTACTGCTGCTGCTTCGGCCTCCTCCTGGCCCGAACGGCCGGTGAAGTTGCTGGTGGGGTATGCGGCGGGCGGTTCCACCGATGTGATTGCGCGGCTGATCGCGCCGCGCGTGGCCGATGCGCTGGGTAAGCCGGTTATTGTCGAAAACAAGCCGGGCGCATCGGGTGATCTGGCGGGTGAACTGCTGCTCCAGAGTCCTGCAGATGGCTACACCCTGCTCCTGTCGACCGTGGCGATGCATGCCATCAACCCCGGGCTCGCCAAGGTGCGTCGCTTTGATGCGGTAGAAGATTTCGCGGCCATTGCCATGGTGGCGTCGTACCCCATGATTCTGATCGCGTCGCCGCAGTCCGATTTCCGTACGGTTGCCGACCTGCAGACGCTCTCCCGCAAGTCCGATGTGTTTTTTGCTTCATCCGGTATTGGATCGCCCGGGCATCTCGCCGGTGAATTGTTTGCCCGGGCGCTGGGAACTCCGCTCACGCATGTGCCCTACAAGGGGGAGCGCCCTCGGTGGTGGCGGTGATGAGCGGCGAAACCCAGCTTTCGTTTGCAACACTGCCAGCCGTGGTGCCACAAATCCGGGCGGGGAAGGTGCGGGCCGTTGGGTTGGCCTCCCGCCAGCGCAATCCTGCCGTGGCCAGCACGCCGACCATGGCGGAACTCGGTATGCCCGACTTTGATGTCGGGACCTGGACGGGTGTGGTGGGCCCCCGCGGGACTCCCGCAGAGGTCATTGCCCGCGTGAATGGCGCCGTGGCCACTGCCTTGGCCGAGCCCGCTATTCGTAGCCGGCTCGAGGGCGAGGGCGCAGATATCCAGGCGATG
Source organism: Betaproteobacteria bacterium (assembly GCA_016868375.1). GTDB lineage: Bacteria > Pseudomonadota > Gammaproteobacteria > Burkholderiales > Burkholderiaceae_E > SYIM01. The sequence continues at coordinate 2,674 of VGHA01000108.1, forward strand.
ACGCCTGAGGCGTTTGGCCGTCTGATTAAAAGTGAAAACGCGCGCTGGGTTGCGGTGATCAGGGCGGCGGGTATTCAGGCCCATTGAATGCGTCAGATCGTGGGGCCAGACATGTGCCCGTGTCCGGGCGCTTCGGTGTATGGCGTTGACACCACGGGCGGCGCCCACCTAGGATCGATCCGATTGTGTCGCCTTTGGGGCGGTACGGGTCGTTTGAATCTGCGCGTCATGCTTCCCACTTGGAGGGGTGTCTCGGTGAATACTTGCATTGGTAGGCGGGCCTTGATCAAAGCCGGTGGTGTAGGGATGGTGCTCGCGGTCACAGTGGCTGCCCGGGCGCAGGCATGGCCTTCGAAGCCCATCCGTCTGGTCGTTCCGCAGGCCGCTGGTGGTGGCTCGGACACGATTGCCCGTTTTGTCGGTGAGCGGCTTGCCGCGTCCCTTCAACAGAGCGTGGTGGTGGAAAACAAGCCTGGCGCCGCAGGAATGCTGGGTGCAGAGATTGTGAAGACGTCTTCGGCTGATGGCTACACCATGCTGCTCAGCTCCATCGATACGATTACTGCGCCCCTGGTGAGCAAGCGCCGACCCTTTGATGGGGCGCACGATTTTGCTCACATCACTCAACTCACTGCCTCGCACAATGTCTGGCTGGTAGGGCCCAGCTTTACCGGCAACAGCATGGCCGACCTGGTGGCTGCTGCGCGAAGCCAGCCAGGGAAAATCGATTTCGCATCGTCTGGGGTTGGCAGCATGCAGCACCTGTCAGGCGCGATGCTTGAGCGTATGGCCAATCTCAGTCTCAACCATGTGCCTTATCGGGGAGGGCCGCCGGCCTTCACCGATCTCGTTGGCGGCAGGATCCCGGTCATGGTGTCGGGCATGCAGGGGGCGCTGCCCCAAATCCGGTCTGGCAAGGTGCGCGCTCTCGCGGTGACCGGTGGGCGGCGCGCGGCGGTTCTGCCCGACGTCCCAACGGTTTCGGAAGCGCTCGGCATTGTCGACTACGAGGCCCTCAACTGGCAGGCTCTGCTCTACCCTGTCGGAACTCCCCAGGTTATCGTGGATCGAGTCTCGAGCGAAGTGGTGAAAATTCTCGCGCAGGGCGATGTCCGGCAGCGTCTGGCTGAAATGGGCTACGAGCCACTGGGTAACACGTCGGCGCAGTTCACTCAGGCGGCGCTTGCCGATCAAAAGCGTTGGGCCGCAGTGATTCAGGCGGCGAATATCAGTTCCGAATGAGGGAATCAGACATGACGCAGATTACCCGCGGTAATCCCCCCGGTATGAAAAATGTCAGAGCCACCGTCTATAACCATTTTGTGCGCGTCGACCAGCCGCGTGGTCTGATCTTTGTGTCAGGGCAAGTTTCGCGTGACAGCGACGGCAATCAGGTGGGAACGGGCAGCATGCTTGAGCAGACCAGGCAATGCATCCGAAACATCGAAAAGAGCCTGACGGCTGCCGGTGCAAGCCTGGCCGATATTGTCTGGACCACGGTTTACACCACCGACATGCGCGAATTCCGGCAGATCGTTGCCGCACGCGAGGAGTTTTTCAAGGATCACCTGCCAACCAGCACCATGGTGGAGGTGGCCCATCTTGCAGATCCCGGGTTGTTGGTCGAGATTCAGGTGATCGCCGCCGTTTGAAGCCTGCCCTGGAGCGAAATCGAGATTTTGGCTCCGGCCTCGGCCGCCCGCGAGCAGCAAAGAAGCATCTTCTCTTTGCATTCACGGTCGCTTAAAACTTGGTCTCGGTGATCGACCTCGCCCGCCAGCATGTGAGCTGCGCAGACGCCACAGATGCCGCCCGAGCATTTGACGTCCACTGCCTGGAGCGCCTCGGCGGCAGACTGGCGATCAACCAACCCGCACTCTGGATACCGACCCCGCCTTCGGTCTGCAACTCCTCCAGACGCTGGGCCATACCGTGCAGGCGTAGAGCTTTGAGTTCAGCCACGAGGTCACGCTTCATGGGGCACCCCCACGACCAGCCCGTCATAGCGCGCCGTATCAGCCACCGGCGGCTCAGCCAGAGCAAGCGTCGTCTCGACCGGTGTCGGTGGCGGCCCCTCCTCGAGCCGGGACAGGACGTTCTTGACATGCTCGGGGCTCGCGTGGCCGGCCTCCAATATCAGCTCGACCGCGACCAGCACTGCGTCCAACCCCCGCTTAAGCGCGCAGGCGAGCACGTCCGCCATAAGACGATCTCCGCCCGACCGACGCAGCAGCAACGAGCCAGGCGTTGAGTTGCGCAAAGCTTGCGAGGCGTTCTCGGGCAGCGTCCTGCCAGATCCGGCGCCGGCTGTCCCGTACGCTCTTCTCGACCACGCCTTTCTTCCAGCCACTGGCCACGTTGCAGAAGTCGGGGTCAAACAGGTAGTGCGCCGCCATCGCAGCAAGGCGCGTGTTGACGATCCGTCGCTTGCCTACCCCCACCTTATCGACGGCGGTCTTCATGTTGTCGTAAATGCCCCGCCGGGGAACGCCGCCGAAAGCCCGAAACGTCCGCGTATGGGCATCAAAGAGCATCTCGTGACTTTGGGTCGGATACGCTGACAGATGGAACGCCCGACTCGCGCTGCGCTCGCCGCGCGTCCGCCTCCAACCACTGCATTAGCCTGTCCCGGTACGGCGCCAGCATCGTCACCGACTCCTGCCGCTGGTACTTTGGCACAGAACCTTCTGCAGCCTTCAGCCAGCTCTTGACCGTGTTCCTCGATAAACCCTCGCGCCCGGATCGAACCACCGTGTTCCGTGACCAGAGAAATGAATCATTGCGCGACTGCCTTCAGAGACGCGCGCGGTCAGTTGTTGAAGCTCGCTCACGATGGCCGCTTTGGTAGCGGCAGAGTCGATCAGGACTTTAATGTTGGTTCGCGGAACGCCCAGCGCACTGGCGATACGAGCAGCACTTTCGAGGTCGTGAGGAACGCCGGGTAATGGGGTTGCACCAGACTTGGGGTCATAGCGACCTACACCAATCAGGAGGGCGTGGTTGCCGGCGGCGAACGCCCCAGCTGTGCTGGCTATGATGACTAGTCCAACTGTAAGTAGCCGCCAGAAGAACTGGTTGAAGCGGCGCGCAAACAAGAGAGGTAATTCACTGCTAGTCTGAAGGCGCGATAACCGTCTAGGCTTCCGCGCTATTCCGGGCCAGCGTTAAGTTTCTAGCTAATCGGTAGGCATCGAACCCTCGGCTGGCAGTCGCGCGATGGCTACGACAACGCTCTGGCCGAGACGATCAACGGTATATACACGCGCAGCTGATTCACCGCTATGCCCCGTGGAAAACCCGTGACGCTGTCGAGCTTGCAACCCTCAACTGGGTCCATTGGTTTAATCACGATCGCCTGATGGAATCACTGGGCTATATCCCGCCGGCAGAAGCTGAGGCAAACTTTCACCTGTTGTCAGCAAATCAAAACCGCTTGCCAGCATGATCATTTACCCCAACCAGCCTCCGCGATTCCCGGGGCGGTTCAGCACCCGACCAGGAAGTCGTGCTGCGTTGGCTGGTTACTCAAGCGCTGCGCGGCATGTTCTGGCGATTGCAGGGTGTTGTGCGGGGTAGTGTGATGCCCGTCTCCCAGCGAATCTAAGGATACTCCAGCAGAAACGCGCGGGGCAGTGCCGCTACACGGAGAGTCGGGGGTCGCAGCAGAGTTGCTCCGAGGTGTCCAGGCCCCACGCCTCCAGTCGCACTGCGTTTGTGCCACAAGACCAACAGACCGCTTACAGCGACATACGGAGACAATCGCCATGACCGGACTAGCAGGTTTGTTATCCAAGGCAGTCGTGCTTGCTGCACTCGCTTTTCAGGTCTCGGGTGCTGCAGCGCAAACGCGGTTGCTTCTGAGCACCTTCTTCCCCACGGGGCACCCGATATATTCTCAAGTCATGCAGCCATGGGCGGCTGATGTCGAGAAAGCGACGAGCGGTGCGGTCAAGATCGATTTCTCCCCAAACAGTCTTGCGCCGCCGCCAGGTCAGATGGATCTGGTGGTCAAGGGCGGCGCGGATCTGTCGATCCAAATTGCCGGCGTTGTTCCCAACCGGCTTGCGACGCTTCTCGTGACCGAAGTTCCGGGCCCGACCACGACTTCGGTAGCCATGTCGGTGGCCTTGTGGCGTACTCACGAAAAATTCCTTGCGGCCGCGGGCGATCACAAGGGCGTCAAGGTGATCGGGGTTGTAGCTTTTCCTCCCCAGGGTTTTTTCGGCTTGGGCGAACCTATCGTATCGATTGAGCAGCTGAAACGCGTCAAAGTTGCGACAACTCCGGGTAACTCGGCCAAAGCTTTTAGCGCAGTCACGCCGGGCGTAGTGGCTGGCCCGGCAGTACGCTACTTTGAGTTGGTGTCCAAGGGGATGGTTGATGCCTATGCGTCGGTAACGCCGATCGATGTGATGAGTTTTAATCTTGGCCGCTACACCAAAAGCTGGGTGCAGCTTGCCGAGCTTGGCACCGCAGGGTCGTTCACTTTTGTCATGAGTGAGGCCAAATGGAAAATGCTTCCACCCGCTGCCCAGGAGGCGATTTCCCGGCTGTCGGGTGAGGCATTTTCGCTTCGAATGTCTGCGTTGGATCGAGCCAATGACGCAGCTATTCAGACCTTGCGCGAGCAGGGCGTGTCTATCGTCAAGGCGCCCGGCGCGTTCGAGATGGAACTCGGAAAAGCTTTTGCTGTTGTAGAGCAAGAATGGCTCGCCGAGATGTCCAAGCGAGGGGTGGACGGACGTGCGGCACTGACATTTTTCCGCTCGGAGCAAGGGCGTGTGGTCGCTGGCAAATAACGCGTTGGCGTGAGTGGTATCGAGCAATCATCATCATGACGATGGTTCACGCCAACGGGTGGGACTTCTATTGCGAGATCGTTGGTAACGGGCCCGATCTCGTTTTCGTCCATGGCGAAATCCACGGCATCGATTACTGGGAACACCAGATTGCTGAGTTTTCACAGGATCACCGCTGCCTCATCTACGGGCGTCGCGGTCACAGGCGTACCGGCATGCCGCCCTTCGGTTTTTCGCTTGAAAACCAGACTAAGGATCTGGAAGCACTGGTCGCCCACTTCAAGATAAGCGATCCCGTCCTGGTTGCCGTTGCCTTCGGCACGACGATCGCCGCCAATTACGCGCTGCGTCAGCCTGCTGCGATCACGGGCATCGCCATGGTGGCGTGGAGTGAGATGCATGAGGCCGACCTCTACCTGCGGCGCTGGATACGCGCAAGCGATACCGTGGTGCGTATCCTTGAGACCGAGGGTCGAGATGCGCTGATCGAATTTTTACGCCGGGAGGCAGGGCGTAGCGTCTATCTCGTCGTGCCGCTCGACTCTCCGATCCGCGAGGCCTGTATTCAGATGTTTGGCGGCCATCCTGTCGATTAATATCGTCGGGGAATGCTCGAGTTCGCGACATCGGTCCCGCCTCTTGTCGAACCCTTCCGAAGGCTCACCATACCGGTGCTCGGCGTATGCGGAGACGGCGACCCCTTCCCGGACCGTCCAGAGGTTCTCGCGGGGATGCAAAATTTTCGCGAGGCACCGCCGGTGGCAGGTGCAGGGCGCTTTATTCAGTGGGAGAAACCCGCTGAATTCAACGCGCTCCTGCGCGCCTTCTTCGCTGAATGCGCGGCGGGTGTGAGGTCAGTCGCAGAGTCCGATCACCCGCGCAGGTGATCCGTCCATGCCCGTCAGCCGCAGTGGCAGGGCGGTGAGCGTGAAGGTGGATCCAACCGCCCCGAGTCCGGTGAGCAGCTGAATCATCGGTATCCCAGCGCCGAGCCAGCGCCTGTGGTTTGCGCCGCGCTCTGTCGGGGCGAGTTCAAAACGCCAAAACGGTTTTTCGGGGAAACAATCCATCGCGACTGCCGCCAGTCCGAGGTCGGCTGTCCATTCGCTGACACTGGGCGCGAGCCATACGGTGTTATCCCAGAACTCGGCTTTTCCCCAGGCACGATCGGTCTAACCGGTACGGATCACTGCGATATCGCCTGGCGCCGGTCGGACGCCGCATTGCTCGAGTGCTGCCGCTGTTACGCCTTGGCCAGCGGGGGTCGTGCTGACATCGAGCACCACCGCCCGACGATGTACGAGCCGATCGAGCGGTAACGTGTCGACCGACATGCCTTCTGCAAAAAAGTGCCTCGGCGCATCGACATGTATCCCAAGGTGGCTTGTGAGGGTGATCACGGTATTCATGTGCCCGATCGAAGCCGCCTCGGCCATGACCTCGACGCCCTCGCGTTCGAGGACTTCGCGCTGCGCATCGCTTACCAGCGTTGCCGCCCGAACCGTCGCGGGATACCTGTTATAAAGCGGGACGCGCGGGATACCAGGCATGTTGGAGCGCACCGGCAGGGTAAGGTCGACAACTCGGGCCATAGCATAGAACTCCGGACGATTGATTTTGCGAGGCTGAGGAGAAACCGCTCAGCAGTGCATCGCTGACTTATTCGCCCGTTTACGGGGCGGCCGGGTAGTCTCGTGGGACATGCATCTTTACATGAATCTCGTCATGACAAGTGCAATTTCCGGGAAGAGCAGCATGGTGCCAAGGCAGACTATCGCAACGATCACGAACGGTATCGTGCCGCGGAAAATCTTCCAGATCGGGACGTCGGGGGCGAGTGATTTGAGCATAAAGACATTCATGCCAACGGGAGGGGTCATCAGTCCGATTTCAACGACGAGAACGACCACGATCCCGAACCAAATGAGGTCGAACCCCAGGCCGCTCACAATCGGATAGAAAATCGGGACTGTCAGAAACATCATGCCCAGACTGTCAAAGACGCAGCCCAGAATCAGGTAGATCACGCAGATTACAGCGATCACGCCAAGCGGTGAAACATCAAGCGAGCGGATCCATTCCAGCATTGCGCTGGGCAGCCCCGCGATGGTCAGAAAATTGCTAAAGACCAGAGCTCCCGCCCCAACCAACATGATGCTGCACGCGGTGAATCCAGATTCGATCAGCGCATCGCGCAGGTGCCGTAGACCGGAACGACCGCTTCGGATGACAAGAAATAGCAGCGCGCCTGCAGCGCCGATTCCGGCGCCCTCGGTTGGTGTGAACCATCCCCAGTAAAGACCGCCGAGCACCACGGCAAACAGTGCAACGACGCCCCATATTTTGCCAGGGATTGCCAGCGCTGGTTCCATGTAAGCGCGGGTGCAGGCTGCGCGAGCGATGGGCGAAGCGCGACCTGCGCCCAGGCGGCGGCCATGTAGGCGCCCGAAAGGAGCAGACCAGGAAGAATCCCCGCGATGAACAGCTTGGCAATATCCGTCTCAGTGAGGATGCCGTATATCACCAGTGGTACGCTGGGTGGAACAAGAATACCCAGGGTTCCACCCGCCGCGACCACCCCGCAGGCAAGGCCGTCATCGTAGCCATTGCGCTTCATGGGGGGCAAAGCAACTTTAGCCATCGTGGCCGCTGTTGCCAGCGAGCTCCCGCACACCGCGCCGAACGCAGCGCTCGCGGCGACGGTAGCTTGCGCGAGGCCGCCGCGCAGGTGTCCAAACCAGGCGCGGGCCGCTCCGAACAACTCTTCTGACAATCCTGCGCGGTGAATCAGCGCACCCATCAGGATGAACATTGGCAAAACCGACAGGCCATAGTTCATGGTGAAGTCGAGAATCTGCTGCGTGGTAATGAAGAGCGCGGCTTCCCAGCCGCGGATGGTAAAAAGGCCAATCGCTCCGACGGCCATCATTCCCCATCCGAGGGGCAAGCCCAGGAAGCAAAGGATGAATAACGCGAGAAAACCAAGCAGCGAGGCGGTCATCGTCCCGACCTGCCAAGACAATTGTTATGTAGAAAACGAGTCGGACTACTCAAGTTTTCCCCCTCCTTGATCCTGATCTTGAGCACCTAAGGAGCCGTTGCCAGACAGCTCGGCCAATGCCATGGCGATCAGGACCAAAGAGGTGAGCCCTGAGAAAACGCTTGCGAGGTAGGCGGCGGGTGCTACCGGCAGGTTGAGAAAGCCAATCACATCCCGGTTTTCTGCGAGCATTTGCGCGTGAACCCAAAAGCGATGGCAGAGCATGCCGACGATGAGTGACGAGGTGAAGCAGACGAGTGAGCGTTGTAGCCTCTTGCCACCCGGGCCAAGGGCAGACTCGATGAGGGATATGCTGATGTGTTCACCCCGCAGTGTCACGACGGGGAGGGCGACGAAGATCGTCGTGACCATGAGGTACTGAACCAGTTCCGCCGATCCGGGGAAGGGTCGGTTCACGACGTACCGACCCACCACATCGACGCAGGTGATCACCATCATCGCAAACAGCGCGGCCGCCACCATCCACCGAACCGTCTGGCGCAGGGTCGTCAGCACATCAGGCAAGTCGGACCTCCATCCCTGATGATACTCATGGGGTCTGGCGGGAGGCATGCGGCAGTCTGTAGCGCTTTCGGCCCCGGGGGTCGATTCCTGGACGAAGCGGTCAGGGCAGAAGTTTGTTTACAAATGATCCCCCCCTTGCTTAAGATCAGTTAACAACTAGTCAGTCGCAAGTTCCGGGGCGCGTTTTGCCTCGGTCCAGGTTATGAGCGACGCTCAAAGGGGGAGATGGTTCATGGATTCAGCAACAGATAGTCAGACGGAAAAAGCCGCCCGCAAGAACCCCAAGGCTGCCAAGTCCAGCGCCTTCGACTACGATCTGATCGTCATCGGCTCCGGACCATCGGGCCAGCGCGCTGCGATTCAGGCAGCCAAGATCGGCAAGCGCGCCGCGGTTATCGAACGAGCGAGAGCGGTCGGTGGCGTGTGCGTCAATACCGGGACGATTCCGTCTAAAACCTTTCGCGAAGCGGTGATGCATCTCTCGGGCTTTCGCGAGAGAGGTATCTACGGCGCCTCATACCGCGTCAAACAGGACATCTCGATTGATGATCTGCTCTACCGGGTGCAGCAGGTGATCCGATCGGAGATCGACGTCATTCGTAACCAGATGACTCGAAACCGGGTCGAGTTGATCGAGTCGACGGCCAAGTTCGTTGACCCCAACACCATTGAGCTTCGGTCGGCCGGCGGCCATGGCAAACGTCAGGTCACAGCCGAGAAAATCGTCATCGCCTGCGGGACTGAGTCTGCTCGCGATGGTCATATCCCGTTCGACGGTCGCCGGGTTTTCACCAGCGATGATGTATTGGGTTTGGATTTCCTGCCACGCTCTCTGATCGTGGTCGGAGCCGGTGTGATCGGTGTCGAGTACGCAACGATGTTCGCCGCGCTTGGTGTGCGGGTCACCATCGTCGACAAACGCCCGGTCCTGCTGCCGTTCCTTGACCACGAAATTTCGGCTGCGCTGACCTATGTTGTGCAGCAGAGTAATGTGACGATGCGCCTTGGCGAAGAAGTCGCCGAGATCCATATTCTTGAGGGGGCGTCTAAGCCGGTCGAGGTGCGACTAAAGAGCGGCAAGCTCCTTCATGCCGAAGCAGCCCTGTATTCGATCGGTCGGGTTGGTGCGACGCACCGCCTAGATCTGGATAAGGCGGGCGTAAAAAAGGACGACCGCGATCGTATCCCGGTGAACGAGCATTTCCAGAGCAGTGTCGAACACATCTATGCGGTGGGCGACGTGATCGGCTTCCCCTCGCTCGCCTCGACCTCATACGAGCAAGGGCGAGCTGCGAGTCGCCATGCCTTTGGGCTAAGGGACGATCACCAGGGAGGTATCGGGCTGTTCCCCTATGGCATCTACACGGTTCCCGAGATCTCTACGATAGGCAAAAATGAGGACGAGTTGACCGCGGCGGGTGTTCCTTATGAGATCGGCAAGGCCAATTACCGTGAAATCTCGCGCGGTCAGATCATCGGCGACCGCACCGGCATGCTCAAGATCATCTTCAGCCCGGACACCAAACAGCTTCTGGGCGTGCACATCATGGGCGAAGGCGCGAGCGAGTTGATTCACATCGGCCAGACGCTGATGGCTCATAACGGATCGATCGATTATTTCGCTGATGCGGTATTCAATTTTCCCACCCTTGCCGAGTGCTACAAGACGGCCGCGCTCGACGGTCTGAACCGGCTTTCCTTCTAGTTGCGACTTCCCTTTCACGTCCCGAATTTCGGGACGCACGGACCCTAAGGAGCGCGAGATGGCTCAGGCATCGTTTGACTTCAGCGGCACCACCACTGTGATCACGGGCGGGGCAAGCGGCATCGGCCTCACCTGCGCCGAGTTGGTCGCGCGCTGTGGCGGTAATGTCGTCGTTTCTGCAAGCAGGCGCCCCGACAAGACCCAAAAAGCGCTCGAGCGCATTAAGACGGCGGGTGGCGCCAAGTCGGTCAAGGTCGCGGCCTTTGCCTGTGAAGTAGGCCTTGAGGATTCGGTCCAATCATTTTTTCGGGAAGTCGGGCAGGCTGGCATCCGGGTCGACTATGTCATCCATTCGGCAGGTGTTTCGCCCAATACCGACTTCTTCGACCAGACACAGCAGGAGTGGGACTCGGTACATAACACGAACACCACTGGCGCTTTTCTGGTGACCAAGCACGCAGCCCTCGCGATGAAGGCTAATCCCCTTCGCGGCGACTTTCGCGGCAAGATCCTGCTGGTGACTTCGACTAACGGAATCAACAGCCAGGACCCCGTGTCGGCGCACTACGACTCCTCAAAGGCCGCCGCCAACATGCTTGTCCGTACCGCAGCCGAGCACCTCTCGGAGATGCAGGTTTGCGTTAATGCGCTCGCCCCGGGTTGGATCAATACCGACCTTAATGCGACCTTGCCGCCGGATGTCCGGGAGAAAGAATCAGCCAAAATATGGATGCGCCGGTGGGCCGAGCCCGAGGAAATGGCGCGGTGTGCGCTGCATCTGCTCACAATGCCCTATCTCATGGGCCAGGTCGTGATGGCCGACGGGGGCTATCGCTAGTCGGGTGCAGCGACTCAGACGATCCGGATGGAGAGATCGGGCAGGCGATCGATGTGGCAATCGATGATGTCGCCCCGGAAAACTGGGCCTACGTTTTCGGGTGTACCCGAATAGATGATATCGCCGGGAAACGCCAACGGACTACCCGCAATTGAGGTCATTGAATGTAAGGATGTTTCTCGAGTTCAATTATTGGGTGATCGGAGGGGTGCTCCGCGGCGGAACCCACGAATACTTACCGATGTCAGTCATGATGGGCAACTGGAATCTGGGACTGACGCTCGCGGTCACCGCTGGTACGGCTGGCGAGGCGTTTCAGATGTACGCGGGCCTTGCGCAGATTCCGCTCTTCTGCGCGCCCTTATTGCTGTCCGGG
>VGHA01000109.1 GCA_016868375.1 Betaproteobacteria bacterium
GTGTTGATGCGGCAATTCGGCATCGACTTCGAAGAGGTCATGGTGCGGTTCGATGGCTTCTCACCCGATTCAATCTTCAAGAAGCGAATCGGCGAGATCAGCCCGGCAGGACAGGTGCCCGTGCTGGTAGACGCAGACCTTGCCGTTTGGGACACATTGGCCATTGCCGAATATCTGGCGGAACGGTTTCCCGAAATCCCGATGTGGCCCCGGCACCCCGCGCATCGCGCCCGGGCCCGGAGCATCTGCGCGGAAATGCATGGCGGCTTTTCCGCACTGCGTAGCGCCTGCCCGATGAACATCGAGGCAAGGCTGCCTGAAGTGGGCGCACTGGCCTGGCGTGACCGGCCCGCGGTACGCGCTGATGTGGCACGTATCGTGAGCATGTGGTCTGAACTGCTTCGCGAGCATCAGGGACCGATGCTGTTTGGCCACTTTACGATCGCGGACGCGTACTATGCGCCGGTAGTCATGCGCTTGATGACCTACAACTTGCCTGTGCCGCCGGATATCAGCTTGTATATGGCTCGCGTGGCACAGCTTGACGGCGTACGCGCATGGATCGACGGGGCCCTTCTAGAACGCGACTTCCTCGATTTCGAAGAGCCGTATCGACTGGGTCGCGGCTGAGGCGGTCATCGATGGGGCCACCCGCCAGGCGCGGCATCGTGCTTGTTCATCCCTTGAATGCCCACTGCCATGCAATTCATTCAAACACACGACCAGCTCAGTGCGCTATTTGGGGCGCCGTCTGCCACCGCGCTGCGCAAGGAAACTGATTACCTGCACCCGATCTATCAGCGATGGATCGAGGCGTCCGGCTTTGCCGTGCTGGCCACCGGCGGACCATCAGGACTCGATACCTCGCCGCGTGGCGACCCGGTGCCCTTGGTAGAGATCATCGACGACAAGACTCTCGTCCTGCCCGAGCGCAAGGGCAACAACCGCATCGACAGCTTGCGCAACCTCTTGCATGACCCGCGCATCTCACTGATCTTCTTTGTGCCAGGAATAGACGAAACACTGCGCGTCAACGGTAGCGCCCGGATCACTGCAGACCCCGATTTGATGATTAGTCTGGCCATGGATGGTAAGACGCCCGCCTGTGCGCTGTGGATTCATGTCGACCAGGTGTTCTTCCAGTGCGGCAAGTCCATGATGCGCTCGGGCCTGTGGCGGCAGCGCGCCGCTGAAAATCCGACACCCCCCAGCGCTGGCGAAATCTTTGCCGCACTGTCGGGCGGCGAAATGAACGCTACCCAATACGACCTGGAAAAACCCCAGCGTCTCCGCGATTCGATGTACTGATCATCCGCGGCCAATCGAATCACTCGGCGTCACCGAATTCCAGTCGGTAACAATCTGGAAGCACAAACGCTGACTTCGCGATCAAATAGCGGATGGCCCGGCTGGGCCCCTCTTTTCCCAACGGAGCACCCCATGTCTTTGCTGATCCGATCCGTTACCATGCTGATCACGCTGCTTCTGGGCCTGATCGGCCCGCAGGCAATGGCCCAGGACTATCCCGCCAGGCCGATTCGGCTGATCGTTCCCTTTGGCCCCGGGGGCGTTCTGGACATTGTCGGGCGCGCCTATGCGCAGGCACTCGAGCGTCGCGTCGGGCAGTCGGTGGTGGTGGAAAATCGTCCGGGTGCAAGCGGCAATATCGGCACCGCGTTGGTAGCCACCAGTCCGGCCGATGGGTACACGCTGCTGTTCGCATTTGACGGAACGATGGCCATCAATCCCCATGTCTACGCAAAGCCTGGTTTCGACCCCGTTGCAGACTTCGTTGCGATCAGCAAAGTGGGCAACTCCACCCAGATGCTGGTCGCGTCACCCAGCCTGCCCGCCGCGTCGCTGTCCGAACTGATCTCGAAAAAGGGCACGCTGAAAGGCCTCAGTTATGGGACCTCCGGCACCGCAAGCCCGGGCCATGTGTCGGGCGAGATGCTGCGCATGGCAAGCGGCCTCGAGCTGATTCATGTGCCCTACAAAGGGGGCGCCGCAGCGGTGAATGATGTGATGGCGGGTCAGATCCCGCTTGCATTCACCGCGCTCGCCACAGCCAAACCTCTGATCGAGTCCGGCAAGCTTAAAGGTCTGGCAGTGACCACTGGCGCCCGATCATCGCTCCTGCCCGGCATTCAGACATTTGTCGAAGCGGGGCTCGCTGATTTCGTCGTGGACACCTGGCTGGGCGTCATGGCACCGGCCCGCACACCGGCTGCAATCATCGACCGACTGTCGCGTGAATCGATGGCAATCGTCGCCGATCCGGACATGCGAACACGCCTGATCGGACTCGGTGTCGAGCCCTCGGGCAGTGATTCGGCAAGCTTCGCGCGCCAGCTGAGCGCGGATCTGGCGCGCTGGGCCGAAGTGGTCCGCGATGCCGGCATCAACGTGAACCCCTGATTTTCGGAGCCCCTGATGTCTGAACAACAAGCAGGAGCTGCACGCACGGGTCGGACTGTCATTCGAGGCGGCACCATCTGGACGGGCGGCGCATCGCCCCGTCTCTTACATAAAACCGACCTGCTGATTGAATCGGGCCAGGTCGTATCGCTCGAACCCAACTACCAAGGCTCTGCCGACCACGAGATCGACGCCGAAGGCTGCCTGGTGATCCCGGGTCTGATCAACGCGCATGTCCATCCGGGAACGTCCCCACGCAGCCGAGGACTGGCAGAGGATATCGATCTGCCACCCGGCGCTGCCTACTATCACATGACCATGCCGGTTCAGATGTATTCGCCGGAAGTCATCAGTGCAGCCGACCTGCCCGGCATCATCGAATGGGACTGCCTCGCAATGCTGATGGGTGGGGCGACGACCATCGTGGCCGAGCAGTTCGGAACCGCCGATGCGTGGATTGCACTGGTTGAGCGACTGGGATTTCGATGCGATCTGGGCACCACCTTCCCAAGCACCTATTCAGCCATTGGCTACTACGACAAGGCCTCGGGCAAGGTGTTGCTGGGCGATCGCGGCGATGTCGCGGCGGGCTTGAACAATAACCTTGCGCTGCATGACCGCTGGCATGGTGCCTTCGATGACCGTTTGCGCGTGCACCTTTCGCCGCACGGCCCGGACACCGTACCCGAGGAGGTTCTGCGTGCCACCCGCGAGGAAGCCACCCGGCGAGGCATCCACATTCATCTGCATCTGGCCCAGCACAAGCTTGAGCTGGAAACCGTAGGGGCCCGCAACGGTGGCATGAGTTCGGTGGCCTATCTCGAATCGATCGGGTTCCTGGGCCCCGATGTCATGGCCACGCACTGCACATACCTGCAGCCCGATGACTTTCCCATCCTCGCGCGTACCCGAACAAATTGTGTGCACATCGCCTACCGCAAAGCCAAGGAGGCGCTTACCAGCCCGTTCCGCGAGTTCATTGACCACGGGATCAACGTCGCGCTGGCCACAGACAGCTACTCGCATGACTTCATTCTCGACCTGAAATTCGCCGCCATGCTTGGCAAGATCCGCAGCGGCGGTGGCGGACGGATCACGGCCGAAACGGTATTGCGCTGCGCGACCTGGGGCGCTGCAACCGCACTCGGCCGCCCCGACCTCGGCCATCTCGAGCCAGGGGCGAAGGGCGACGCGGTCATCGTCGATCAAACTGGCGTCTTCAATGCGCCCGTGTTTGACCCGATCAAATCGCTGGTCTACTACTCCACGGCAGCCAATATCCGCGCCACCGTGGTCGCCGGCCGCCCGGTTGTGCAGAACGGTCGCGTGCTGGGCGCCGATATGGCCGCAGTACGAGCGCACACCGAGGCCTGTTGCCGCCGCCTCTGGAGCGGCGCCGCCGGGCGCGGTGTGCTGCCGCAGGGAGTGTTCTACCCAGATCCATGCGGCTGCTGAACGGAGCCTGCAATGGCCTCTGACCGTGAGCTCAATTTCGCATCGGTCGGAAAGCTGCGCTCGCTGCTCGATAGCGGCGCGGTCTCATCGGCCGAACTCATTGAAAACACGCTCGCGCGGCTTGATGAAACACAGCCGCTGCTGAACGCATTCAGCCACATTGATGCCGAGGGCGCGAAAACCCGCGCGCGCGAACTTGATTCGCTGCGCGTCCGGCGGCGTAGCACCGACCCCAGTGGATCGCCCATCGAGGGCATCCCCATCTCGGTAAAAGAGCTCGTCGAGGTAGCGGGCCTGCCCTGCCGATATGGCTCGTTAACCATGGCCCAACATCAACCCACCGCAGACGCGCCAAGCGTTGCCCGTCTGCGGGCTGCGGGGGCGGTCATTGTCGGCATGACCAACACCTCCGAATTCGGGTTCAGAGGCTACACCGACAATCGGGTCACCGGACTCACACGCAACCCTTGGGATACCGAACGCTCCCCGGGTGGATCGAGCGGCGGCGCGGCCAGTTCTATCGCAGCCGGTATCACGCCACTGGCCATCGGAACCGATGGGGGCGGCTCGATCCGCAACCCCTGCAGCTTCACCGGATTGGTTGGCATCAAACCTCAATTTGGTCGGGTGCCAATCTATCCTGCCAGCGCCACCGCCACCCTCGCGCATGTCGGACCCATCGCGCGTAGCAGCGCAGATGCCCGATGCCTGCTCGAGACGATTGCAGGAGAAGACGCTCGCGACTGGACATCGCTGCTGGCTCCGATGCACTCACGCCCCACCCTGTCATCAGGCGGGGTACCCGCGATCGCGTTCGCGCCCACGCTGGGCTATGGGCTGGTTGATCCCGAGGTGGCCAACATTGTTCGGCAGGCAGTCACCCGCCTTGCCACAGGGTTTCCGATTGAAGAGCTCGCAGACCCCATCTGCGAGGATGAGTCCGAGGTGTTCAGCGCCGAGTTCATTGGTGGCGTGAGCGCGCGACTGGGCGCTGATCTGGATCAGCAGGCCGAAATGCTTGATCCCGCCCTGCTGATGATGCTGCGCCGATTTCGTGACATGAGCGCACCGCACTACACCGAACTGCTTCGAAGGCGCCAGGCGCATCGCAATCGGCTGCGTATTTTTTTTGAGCGCTGGCCGGTTCTGGTCACACCCATGACGCCGTGGCCAGCGCTGCGAATCGCCGAGCGTACGCCACCCGGATGCGAAAACTTTCGGCTCTGGACCTTCTTTGGTTATCCCTTCAACCTGACCGGTCAACCCGCAGCCACGTTGCCCTGCGGCTTTACGTCATCCGGGCTGCCGGTTGGCCTGCAGGTGGTTGCGCCGCCGCAGCACGACGTGCTGTTGATGGATCTGCTGGAGCAGTTTGAACAGGCGCTGGGGCTGGACATTGCCTGGCCAGAACTGCGTGCGTCCTGACCAGGATTTGTTCGTGACAACGGGTGGTTATGACCGCCCAACCAAGCGTCAGAGTCCTGCAACCACCGCAATTTCAACGTTGAACTGCGGCGCAGCAAGCTTGGATTCAACCGTGGCGCGCGCGGGCGTGCAACCGGGTGCAACCCACGCGTCCCAGACCTTATTCATCTCGTCGAACGTTGAGATATCGGTGAGCCAGATGGTTGCCTGGACCAGTTTGGTTTTATCGCTTCCCGCTGCAGCGAGCAGGCGGTCGATTCGCGCGAGCACCGTGCGCGTCTGGTCTGCCACGCTTGCGCCGGGGGACTCGAGCGCGACCTGCCCTGCCACATACACGGTGCCGTTCAGGACAACGGCTTGACTCATGCGCGGGCCTACTTCGATTCTTTGAATTGTCATTGCGTTCTGCTTCCTTGGATAAAAAAATGCACTGATTTCTTCGGTCGAGGTTACCTGCTTCGAAACCGCATCACAAGTGGCGGTCTCGCGCTCGACGAGGGTTCTAAGCCGACACCGGTTGCGAAAGGGCTCGCCCCGCAGACCGCTACAATGTTGACATGATGCGCGACCCCAGAACCCCCGCGACGCCGCAGCCGGCCAGCGCCGGCGACACTGCATCAGCACGCTCGGCAGATAGCGTCGATCGCGTTTATCGCACCGCCACGCAGCGGGCCATCAACTGGCACTTTCCCCCAGGCGAACGCATCAACGAAGTGGCGCTTGCGCGTGAGTTGGGCGTCAGCCGCACCCCAGTGCGCGAGGCGCTCAACCGGCTGGCGAGCGATGGCTTTGTTCGCTTCGTTCCCAATCGCGGATTTCTGGCCCGCGACCTCACCCCTGAGCTCGTACGCGACCTGTATGAGTTGCGCGCGGCGATCGAGGTTGCGGCGGTCAGGCTCGCGTGCGAGCGCGCGACCGACGCGGGAATCGCGAAGCTGGCCCGCGCCTGGGCCACTGCCACCGATAACGCATCAGCTCGCCGACTTGATCGGCTGACAACGGCCGACGAGGCCTTCCATCGCGGCATCTCGCGGTTATCGGGTAACGAGCAACTCGAAACAACGCTTGAGCGCGTCAACGCGCAAATCCGCTACTTCCGTCATGTTGACCAGGAGTCGCCGGATCGCCTGCAGCGAACCCATCTTGAACACGCTCAAGTCCTCGATTACCTCGCCCGCCGCGACGCGCGGCGCGCGGGCGACCTCATCGAGCGCCACATCGTCTTGAGTCGGGAGCGAGCCATCGCGGTGACAGAGCAGGTCATCGCACGTATCCTTACGACGAACGAAACCCGGGCACCATCGCCCCGCGGAGATTTCCCATGAGCGCCATCCAACCCGCGGAAAGCGACCGCCTCGACGTCGACCTCGAAAAGCTGCCGTTCGAAACCGACCAAGGTATTGGTTCGCGCGCCGCGCTTGGTCTCCTGGTGCTTGAAACCGACCAGACCATTGAAGACGAGTTTCGCGCCGTCTGGCCCGATCTGGGCGTGGCCTTATACGCCGCGCGTCTGCATAACGATGTTCAGATCACACCTGAAACCCTGCTTGAGATGCAGGGTCTGATCGAGCCGACCACGCAACTGCTGCCCTTCATGGTCGATCTGTCGGTTGTCGCCTTCGCCTGCACCTCCGGCGCACTGGTCATCGGAGAAGCGCGCGTTGCCGAGTTGATTCAACGCGTGCGCCCCAACGCAAAGGTCACCGATCCCGTCACAGCCGCAATCGCTGCGCTCAATGCAACCGGCGTCAGTCGAGTGGCCCTGCTCACCCCCTATCTTCGCCCAATCAATCTGCGGCTGAGGTCTGCGTTAATGGAGCGTGGGCTCAGGATTCCCGTGATGGGCTCCTTCAATGAATCGGACGACGACGTCGTCGCGCGCATTACCCAGAAGTCGCTGCTCGACGCAATCGTCAAGATCGGCAGTTCGCCCGCCTGCGACGGCGTGTTCGTCTCCTGCACATCACTTCGGGTCATGCGCATCGCCGAGCAGGCCGAAGCGCTCATCGGTAAGCCCGTTACGTCAAGTAACCATGCTCTTGCCTGGCACATGCTCCGACTCGCCGGCATTCATGACCGCATCGAGGGCTTTGGGCGGCTATACCGGTCCGGCTTGGCGTAAGCCGCCGGCGTCTTGCCCCGCTGAAACCGCTCCTGCGCCGCCGCGTCGTATTGCCCGAACCCCGATAGGGTAGGCATGCATGGAATACTTGCGGTTCCGGCTTCAAACTGTATACACTGGCCGTTCGAGTTCTTCACAACAGAACCAGCGAAACACACCACGGGAGGAGACCATGTCGGCAAACGAAGTCAGCAAAAATGAGCGGCGGCGCAAGCTGTTGCAGACGGTAGGCCTCAGCGGCGCCGCACTGAGTGCCGCAGCACTGCCCACCATCGCGCAAGGCCAGCAAAGCTGGCGCTGGAGAACGACAACCGTCGTTCCCGAGTCATCCATGTTCTATGAGATGGCAGCGCCATTCGTTAAGCGCGTCGCCGAAATGACGGGCGGCCGCGTGCGCCTGCAGGTGTTCCCGCCTGGGGTCATTGCTCCGGCGCTTGAGGGTTACAAGGCGGTCGAAGACCGGCTCGCAGACGCCGGCCACCTTACCCCGCTCTACGTCGTCAACCGCGACCCGGTCAATGCCTACTACGGCGGACATCCAGGCGGCATGCCACCAGAAATGCTGCTCGCCTGGCTCTACAACGGCGGCGGTCAGGCACTGCTCGCCGAGCATCGCCGCACCACCATGAAGATGCACTCCATGGTGGTCGGTGTCGGTCCTGCAGAAATCTGGCACGGCCACAAGCCAATCCGCACCGCTGCCGATCTGAAAGGCGTGAAGTTCCGCGCCTCGGGCGCATGGGCGGCCATTCTCAATGAGAAGTTCGGCGCTGCGGCAACCACGGTTGCGGGCTCCGAGGTGTACCCCATGCTGGAACGCAAAGGCGTCGACGTGGTCGAGTGGTCTGGCCCTGCGGAAAACCTCAAGATGGGCCTTCAGAACGCAGCGCCCTACATCATGGTGCCGGGTGCGCACACCAACGCGTTCTCTTTTGAGTTCATGCTGCCCATCGCCACCTGGGATCCGCTGCCGGCCGAGATCAAGCAGGCCATTGAAGCCGCAGCCAAGCTGTCCACACTCGAAATCCTGCTCGACTGGACCATGCAGGACATCGAGGCCATGAAGAAGATCCGCGCCGGCAAGGCCAGAGTCATCGAAGTCGATCCTTCGCTGATCAAGGACATCCGCGAGGCGGGTCGTGACTGGGCAAACCAGAAAGCGGCTGAGCGCTCCAAGACGGGCGATAACTGGATGAAGCGGGTCACCGATTCC
Source organism: Betaproteobacteria bacterium (assembly GCA_016868375.1). Classification (GTDB taxonomy): domain Bacteria; phylum Pseudomonadota; class Gammaproteobacteria; order Burkholderiales; family Burkholderiaceae_E; genus SYIM01. The sequence continues at coordinate 8,634 of VGHA01000109.1, forward strand.
TATTACGGTTTTTATGACTCGTGGCTCACCAACGCCAGCTACCGAACGCTCGACTGATGCGGGCTCGGCCATTCGTCCGGCTGGTTGAGCGGCTGTCCTGGGTATGCGGGGCAGCCGCGAGCCTGGCTGTGCTCGCCCTGATCGGCGTCATGCTGATCGAGGTGTTTGCACGCTATGTGCTGGGAAAGCCCACGGTGTGGGCTTTCGATGTTTCCTACATGCTCAATGGCGCGGCGTTCATTCTCGCCTGCGCGCTGGCGCTGAAGCTTAACCAGCACGTCACCGTCGACATCGTGTCCCAGCGCTTCAGTGCACAGACCAAGCGCAGGATCGAGGTCGTTGCCTTCACGCTATTGGTCGCCCCCGCACTGGGATTCATCTGCTATGCCGCATGGGGCCAATTCTGGAAATCCTGGGTCACGGGCGAGCTCGAACAGGTCAGTGCCTGGCGCCCGCTGATCTGGCCCTTTCATCTGGTGTTAGCCACCGGCTTGTCGGCGCTCTGGCTGCAGGTCATTGCCCGCATCCTCGCACCGTCATCCCCCGACTCTTCCTCCATGCACTGAGGCGCCGCTGATGCAGGACTTTCCGCTCGCGGTCTACATGTTCCCGTTCGCGTTCCTGCTTATTTTTGCAGGCGTCCCGATTTCCCTCAGTCTGATCGTCACCGCAGTCGTTTTTGCGCTGCCTTTCTTTGGCGAACTGGCAGGCCTGCAACTGCTGCGCTTTGTTGGCAGCGTCGCCTCCAACTACGCGCTCGCTGCGGTGCCGCTCTTCATTTTCATGGGCGCAGTGCTCGAACAGTCGGGCATGGGTCGGCGCGTCTTCGAGGCAATGAAGCTCTGGCTGGGCCGACTGCCCGGCGGGCTGGCACTTGCCACCATGGGTATGTGCACGCTGTTCGCAGCCGGCACGGGCGTGGTCGGCGCGGTCGAAGTCATGGTGGGCCTGCTGGCAATACCGCCCATGGTGAAAGCGAACTACGCGCGTTCCCTTATCTCGGGCACGATCTGCGCAGGTGGGTCACTCGGCACCATGATCCCGCCCTCCATTGTGGTGGTCATCTATGCGTCGGTGGGCGCAATTCCCGTCGGCGCGCTGCTGGGTGCGGTGCTTATCCCGGGGCTGGTCATGGTGATGCTCTTTTTTGCGTGGATTGTCATCTACGCGGTCATCTGGCCAAGTGCCGCACCCAAGGTTCCTGCCGACGAAATCCGGATGCCGCTTGGCCAGAAGCTTGCCTTCTCGGCGAAGGCATTCGTGCCGCCCGTCATCCTGGTTACCACGGTCATCGGATCCATCCTAAGCGGTGCCGCGGCAGTCACCGAGGCTGCGGCCGTGGGCGCGGCGGGCGCGGTGTTGCTCAACATCTTCTACCGAGATTTCACCTGGAGCGGGCTATGGCGCGCCACGGTCAAAACCGTGCTGATCTCAGCGATGATCCTGCTGATCGTTACCGGCGGCACCATGTTCACCAGCGTCTTCCGGCTCCAAGGAGGCGCACAGCTGGTCACCTCGGTCATCAACGCACTGCAGCCAAGCCCGCTCGGGTTGCTGCTGCTCTTCATGGCAATCGTCTTTGTGCTGGGGGCGCTGCTTGACTGGGTCTCGGTCGTGCTCATCTGCATCCCGCTATTCACCCCCTTCCTGAAGCCCGCCGGCATCGATCCACTCTGGTTCGCGGTCCTGATCATCATCATGATCCAAACCTCGTACCTGACGCCGCCCATGGCGCCTGCAATCTTCTATCTAAGGGGCATCGCGCCGAAAGACTTCCGCACAGAGGAAATGTACCGAGGCGTTTTGCCTTTCATCATCTGCCAGCTGATCACGGCAGTGGTCGTCTTCCTCTGGCCCTGGACAGCCACCTGGCTACCAAGCCTGACACAGTGAGGTGAACCCATGAAAATCGTCGTCCTGGGCGCAGGCGTCATCGGCGTCACCACGGCCTACGAGCTCGCCTGCGACGGCCATGAGGTCATCGTCGTCGATCGGCAGGACAAAGCCGCCATGGAGACAAGCTTCTCCAATGCCGGCATGGCATCACCAGGCCATGCATACACCTGGGCCTCGCCCCGGGCGCCCAAAATACTTTGGCAGTCGCTGTTTCGCGACGATGTGGCCCTTCGCTTACGCCTGCGTCCCGATCTGCGCATGTGGGCCTGGTGCTGGCGCTTCCTGAAAGAGTGCAGCGCCGAGCGCGCAGCCATCAACACCGCGCACAAGGTCAGGCTCTGCCTGTATTCGCTCGAGCGCTTCTCAGAGCTCGAGCGTACGGTTCCCATCGCCTATGACCGCACCATGAAAGGCGCGATCTACATCTATCGCGATCAAGACCACTATCAGCGCGGTGTGGGTGCCACAGGCGTTCTTACCGATAACGGCGTAACGTTGCGAGCCGTCAGCACCGATGAGGCGGTGGAAATCGAACCAGCGCTTGCGCCCGACCGCAACAACATCGCCGGTGCCATCTACTGCCCCATCGATGAATCGGGCGACTGCCATGCCTTTACCAATCAGCTCGCTGACTACTGCGCCACCCGGCTTGGCGTGCAGTTCCAGTGGGGTGCTGACATCCGCAGAATCGAAGCCGATGGCGACCGCGTTACCGGCGTCATCACCGACAAGGGCCCGCTTACGGCCGATGCCTATGTGCTGGCGCTGGGCAGCTACACCCCGCTGCTCAGCCGCCCCATTGGCATCGACATGCCAATTTATCCGGTGAAGGGATACGCGCTCACCGTACCCATTGAGGGCCACTCAGGCGCACCCACACTGCCAGGTGTCGACGAAAAATACCTCATTGCATGGTCCCGACTCGGCCATCGGTTGCGGGTCACCGCGATGGCTGATTTTTCGGGCTTCGATCGTTCGCACAGCGAGCGCGACTTCAGCCATATGCTGTCAACCATCCAACGCCTGTTTCCTGACGGCGCTGCCTACGAGAAGGCCAGCCGATGGGCGGGGCTGCGGCCCATGACACCAAAGGGCACGCCAATACTCGGCGCATCCCCGAAGCGCAACCTGTACATCAACTCAGGGCAAGGGCACATCGGCTGGACCATGTCGATGGGCTCGGCGCGCGTGGTGGCCGACATCATCGGGGGACGCAAGCCGGCAATCGACCTCGCAGGCCTGACGCTTGAAGCCGCCTGACGGAGAACGATACTGTGACCCTCTACCGCACCCGCCGTGGCGCTCGAAACTACGGCTTCGCAGTCGGCATCCTGCAGCTCGACTGCTCGCTGCCCTTTATCCCGGGCGACGTCGATAACGCCACGACCTACGGCTACCCGGTGATCTATCGGGCAATCCCCGGACTATCCACCGCAAGCTGTCTGCGCGGTGCGCCCGAAATGACCGAAGCGGTGGTGCAGGCAGCGCGCGACTTCGAAACCCAGGGCGTGCGCGTTATCAGCAGCGACTGCGGTTTCATGCTGCAGTTCCAGGCGGCGGTGCGCGAAGCGGTGCGCATTCCGGTGGCGCTATCGCCCATGCTGCAGTTGCCAATCATCGCTTCCAGCCTCGCCCATCAACGGCCTATCGGAATCATCACGGCCGACTCCGGCAATCTCACGTCCGCCTTTCTTGAACGTGCCGGGCTTGCCACGCCCAACCACCCGCTCATCATCCGCGGGCTGCAGGATCAACCCGAGTTTCGCAGCGCGGTGTTCGACGAAAAGGGCACATTGGATGCCGGGCTGATCGAGGCCGAAGTGGTCAGCGTCGCGCTCGATATGCAGCGGGCAAACCCCACCATGGGGGCCATCCTGCTTGAATGCTCCATGCTGCCACCCTATGCACACGCCGTGCAGCAGGCACTGGGGCTGCCGGTGTTTGACTTTCTCACCATGATTGATCAGTTCCATAGTGCGGCGCATCAGCGCCGCTATCAAGGTTCATACTAGATGGGTAGCCGACACCCCGCCCACAACCCTGGAGCGACGCGACCCATGTCCGCCGATCAAATCCAATCAATCTCAAGCCCGCCCCACCCAGCCGAACACTTCGATGCGGTGATCATCGGCGCGGGTTTTTCCGGGATGTATCAATTACTCAAGCTGCGCGATCACCTGCAACTCAAGGTCGTCGTCCTCGAAATGGCCGATGGGGTCGGAGGAACCTGGCACTGGAACCGTTACCCTGGCGCGCGCTGCGACTCTGAGAGCCACTCTTACTGCTACTACTTCGACGAGGCGCTGCTCAAAGATTGGGAATGGACCGAGCGCTACCCCGGCCATGAAGAAATACGGCGCTATCTCAATCACGTCGCCGATCGCTACCGCCTGCGCCCTGACATACGTCTGAACACACAGGTGCGCACGGCTCGCCACGACGCCCGTAACAACGTATGGGTTACCGAAACAACCGGCGGTCAGCGTTATACATCGCAGTTCCTGATCACCGCGGTGGGGTGTCTGTCGGCAGCAAACGTTCCCGACATCCCCGGACTTGCGAACTTCTCAGGGCGCTGGGTGCATACAGGTCAGTGGCCGCACGAGGGCGTCGACTTTCACGGCAAGCGCGTCGGCATGATTGGTACGGGCTCCACCGGCATTCAATGCGCGCCGGAAATCGCCAAAACCGCTGCCCACCTTACCGTGTTCCAACGCACCGCCAACTACAGCATGCCGGCCAATAACGGTCCGCTGTCAGCTGAGTTCAAGCAGTATGTGCGCGAGCATTCAGACGAAATCCGTCAGGTGATGCACTCAACCCCTAACGGTCATCCGTTTCGGTTCCGCGATCGGTCGGCGTTTGATGTCAGCGCAGATGAACGCGAGGCAATCTACGAAGAGGCCTGGCAAAAAGGCGGGCTGCAGTTTCGGGCGTCATTTCGTGATCTGCTGTCCGATCAGGCGGCCAATGACACGGCGGCCGAGTTCATCAAAGCGAAGATCCGGAAAATTGTTCATGACCCAGTGAAAGCGGCGGTCTTATCGGATATCGATCATCCGTTCGCCGCCAAGCGCCCCCCCATTGATACGAACTACTTCGAGACCTTCAACCGCAACAACGTGTCGCTGGTCGATCTGCGTGCCGACCCGATTGAGTCAATTGTGCCAGCGGGCATCAAAACCCACAGGGCATCGTTCGATCTGGACATCCTTGTTTTTGCAACCGGGTTCGATGCGCTCACGGGTCCGTTGCTACGAATCGGTATCGAAGGTCGCAATGGGCTTCGCCTAGCCGATG
>VGHA01000110.1 GCA_016868375.1 Betaproteobacteria bacterium
TGACGAGCGGGGACACCGGTGCAACGGCGACGCTCACGCTGGTGGGCACCGAGAGCGCGCTGAGCGCCTACCTGGCGACGCCGGGCGCGCTGAAGTTCAACGCAACGAACGGACAGAGCTACACGCTGCGAGTGACGACGCGCGAGATGAGCGGCGCGGCGGTGGTGAGCGAGACCTCGAAGCTGGCAGTGGTCAATGCGATGCCGCCGGTTACGCAGGGCAGTAGCGGTGCGGCGCTGGTACCCGAGATCGGCAGCCTACCCGCAACCCTGAGGGTGACGACGGGCGAGTCTTCGTCGCTGGAATTCACGGACGCGGCACTGAGCGATGGAAATGCGAACGCAGGCGACACGCTGACCCTGACGCTGAGCGTGGCGGCACCAACAACCGGAACGAGGACCCTGTCTGCGACCAACGGCGCGAACGTGACGGTGTTAAGCGGCTCGGGACCAACAAGCCTGAAGCTGAGCGGCAAGGCAAGCGACCTGCAGGCGTTCCTGAGAGCGGGGTCGGTGGGCTACAACGGAGACGGGACGACGCTCACGGTTGAGCTATCGAACGCAGCAGGCGCGAAGGTGATCGCCACGGCCGCGCTGACGGCACCCGCGCAGACCCCCGGCGCAAGCGCCACGCCCTCGCTCAACCGCCCGAGCACGGTCACAACGACGCCGGGCGCAGTGGTGTCGGTGCCGTTCAACGCACAGTCGCTGGTGGCACCAGGCCCGGTCACGCTCACCTTTACGGCAAGCGGGGGAGCGAGCCTCACCTGGGCAGCCGATGCGCAGCTGAAGAGCTCGAGTGGGGCGACGACTGCGGGCATCATCGCAAGTTCGGGCCCGGCGGTCACACTGTACGGTGAGCCGAGTCTGCTGAATAGCTACCTGTCCTCGGGCAAGCTGAAGGTGAGCGGAGGCGGCACGATTGCGGTGAGCGGTGACGCGAGCGGCACGATTAGCGTCACGGCACAAGCGAACACGGCGGCCACGCCGGCGCTGCCCACGCTCAATTTGCCGGGGAGCTTTACCGTGCTGTCGAGCGCGGGCCAGCTGACCATGCCCTCGAACGTGCTGGGTGCGAACTCAAGTGATGCACGCGAGCTGGTGCTCACACTAAGTGCAGGCACGCTGACGGCAACCGGCCTGAGCGCCGATGTGTCGGCTCAGGGGGACGCTGCGGGCGTCACCACGTTGACGCTCCGCGGCTCCGTACAGAACCTCAACACCTATCTGAGCACCGCCGGTAACCTCGCCTTTAACGGCACAGCCAACACCTTCCCAACACTCACAGTCTCGGTGCGGGCGTTGGACGGCACGCAAGCCGTCACCGTACAAACCCAGAAACTCAGCACACTCAAATCGCTTTCCGCCTCCTCGGGCTTCGCGAACTCATCCAGTCTCGAACCCCAGGCGCCCGGCATTGGCTGGGTTGCGAATTCAATTCCAATCACAGAAGGCGCTGCCTCGACGCTGGTCTTTGATGGCTTTGACCTGACCGGTGTTGATGCGGGAGAGCTGTTAACGGCCACCATCAGCCTGCCGCCCTCAAGCTCGCTCACGCTCGCTGGCTCAGACGGGCTGAGCGCAATGAGTGTGGACGGCACCTTGATTGCAAGCCAACAGCGCTCGATTACGCTATCCGGCCTCAACGAGTCTGCGCTCGAAGGCATTCTGAAGGCCACGGCAGGCAGGCTGGTCTATACCGGACCGGCGCAGGTCACCGGTGGCGCGGCAGTGAGCGCCACACTGTCCGTGACCCGCTCGAGCGGCGCCACCGCCACGGTGGTGATCCCGGTGTCGCGCCCCGCTCAGGTGACCGGCTCACCCGCTGTGCTCGCGCTGCCCGTTTCAATCGCAACCGCACCGGGCGCGCTCTTCAATATTCCCTTCAGCGGCTCGGCGCTCACCGGTTCTGGAAATGCGCTCGTCACCTTCAACACCGCAGGCACGAACGCAAAACTTGAATGGGCTCAGAGCGGCGCGCTCAGGGTCTCCGACGCGTCGGGCGCGGCAACGCTCGCCGCATCAACCGCAGCGGCGTCAACGGTGTCGCTCTATGGATCTATCGCCGATCTCAACGCCTACCTTTCGGCAGGCAATCTGAGGGCCAGGGCGAACGGCGCGGGCAATATCGCCGTGACAGTGGTCGCGGGTGACTATGCCGCCAGCGGCAACATTCCCGTGAGCTTCCAGACCAACGCTGCCCAGGCCCCTACCGGCCCGGCGCTGGTCATCCCAACGCGATTCAACATCCCAGCCTCCACAGGCCTGATCACGCTGGACGCTAATGGCGTCCTTTACAACCCCTCCGCAGGCACTGGTTCAAGTGCCGACGTGCTCACGCTCACCCTCAGCATTCCCGACTCGGTCGCGCTTGCAGGTGGACAGGGCTTGGCGCGCGTGAATGCTGCGGGCACTGCGGTGGTCGTTGCTGCAGCGCGCTCACTTCAGCTCACCGGCACGGCCGCGCAACTGAACGACATGCTTCGCGGCGCGAACGGCGCTGACCGTGTTCGCTACTCCGGCCCGGTCTCGGCGCCCGTTGTCGTCGGCATCACCGAGGTGTCATCGAGTGATGGCGCGCCAATCAGCGCCACCACCACCACGCTCATCAACACTGTGAGCACGGTGATCACCGCCGATCCCACGGTATTCGAGACCACCGCCACGCTGGCGAGTCTGCCGTCCACGCTTTGGGTTACCCCCGGCCGTGATTCAGACCTGCGCTTTACGGCTGCGGCTATCTCCGAAGCGCTGGGCGCGGGTGGCAGCGAACTCCGACTGCGGTTTGTGCCGGGCACTGGATCAGGAACGCTGACCGCTGCCACCAACGTGGCGGGCGTCGCCGTTTACAGCACCAGTCCGCTCGAGATCCGCGGCACCGCATCGGCGCTCTCGAGCTATCTCGCTGCGAATGGCGCACTGCGCTACAACGGGGGTGCAGCGTCCTACACGCTTGAGCTGCGTGATGCACAGGACGAGCTTGATGCGACGGCGGCGATTGACCTCGTTGCGGCTGAGCAAAACCCGCTTGCGCCGTTGAATGAGGCCTATCTGTCCTCAACCGCGAGGATGGTGCTCCCGCAGACCCTGATTTCGACGCCTGGCGCGGCCCTGCAGATAACGGCTGCGGCAGCAGACGGGCTGTCGTTCTTTGGCAGTGGAAAACTCAGCCTGGATATCGAGGCGCCTGCTTCGTCGGTATTGATTGCGGCAGGGTCTACCGGCGTGACCCGGGAGATTCTCTCAAGCCCGGAACGCACCCGCCTCACCGGTACGGCTGCGCAACTCACCCAGCTCTTTGCCACACCTGGCGCGGTTCAGTTCGACGTTGCCGCGGGTGGCACGACGATTCCGCTACGCCTCGTACAGGGCGGGGCAGCGGGGTCGATTGCCATCGCGCCTAAAGCGCTGTCATCGGCTGATCAGCAGACCAGGCAAGCTCCCAAGCTCGAGCTTTCGAATCTGTACCGAACGCCACGGGCCACAAGCTTTAACGCTTCGACCAATGGAGTCTGGTTGCGCCTCGCGCTCGCTTCCACGAATCCGTCGACCGAGATCGCACAGGTTCAGGTAAGTGGCCTCCTGTCGAGGGCGGTGAACCACGGTGGCGTGACGGTCACGGGAAGCGGTACAACCACCGCGATTTTCAGCGGAACCGTTCAAGACCTGAACGCCTATTTCAGCGCTGGCCGCGCATCGTATGAAATGGGTGCGAGCAGCGTATCGGTGGATGTCACCGTTTCGGACGCTTCGGGTGCCATCGTGAGCGCAGCCCGCTCAACGATGGATTCATTCAGCACGACGATCCTGCCGCCGCCCATGTTTGGCCAGGCGGTATCGCAGAATGTACGCATCGGTGGCGCTCCGGCGACGCTTTCGATCGTGGGTACTGGCAGCGTGCCGCTGTCCTTGCCGGGCGACCTGATTGGAATCGATTCAGCGGTCAACCCGGTCACCGTCACCATCGAGGCCCTGGACGGCGGAACCTTATCAATCGGCACCTTGCCATCCGTCATTCTGGCGACTGGCTCCGGCTCGGCACTGCTCACGCTGACAGGGCCCGCTGTTGAGTTGAACACGCTGATCCGATCGCTCGACGGGCTGCGCTATGTCCGGTCAGCCGACACAAGCACCGCAGAGCGACTCCGCGTTCAGATCAGCCATGAAGTTCTTCTGAAGACTCAGACGTTCGTGGTCCTTCCTGAGACCGCCGGACCCGCGGGGCTCTCCATGGCGCTCCCGCGCACCATTCCGGTCACCAGCGGCGCCAACGTTGCGCTCCTCATGCCGGGCACACCGGTTGGCGGGGCCACGGGTACGGTTTATACGCTGACACTTGCTGCCACGGCTGGTACGCTGATCGCATCGCCCTCGCAGACCAACGACTCGGCGGCGCTGGCCGCGCTCGTCGATCTCGATCCGGCTGCAGGCGTTGTGCGGCTGCAAGGCCCCATTGCAGCCCTCAATGCGTGGTTGAGCTCGGGTCGCCTCATTTACAACGGCCCGGCGGCGGTGCTGAATGCCACGCTATCGCTTGGCACGCAGAGTGTTTCGAGTGCCATAGAGCTGTCGGCGGGGGCAGCGTCAAGTTCGCCAGCGCTTGTCGCGCCCGGCGTACTCCCGGTGGTGCCCAACGTCGCGAGTCCGATCAGCTTCGCAGCCAATGCGGTGGGAACATCGAGCGCGCTTCGTTCGGTCACACTCAAGGTTGCTGATGGCGGCACCTTCACTGCAGCGAGCACCGCTGAATCGGGCGTGACCGTGTCGGGTTCGGGCTCGGCGACACTCACGATCACCGGTTCGGCGGCTGCAATTAGCGCTTATCTGGCGGCAGCCCCTGCGGCGATCAGCTATACCGGTATCGCCACCCGGGCCGACGCGAACGGCGCGCGCGCGCAGTCCCTGCTGATGGCGGTGGAAGGCGATGGCAATCGCTCGGAATCGGAGATTGCGCTCTATGGCGCGACCGCTGCTGCCAATATCGCACCGTCGATTTCCGCGCTTTCTGCGCGCCTCTGGGCGACCGCTGCGACCTCATCGCATCTGAAATTTGATGCGGCCAACCTTGCGGGTGCCGGCGCGCTCACGCTTACCTTGTCGCTTCCCGAAGCGAGCGCGCTTGCGCTGGGCTCGGGCGACGGGTTGGTGGCGACGCTCGCGCAGGGCTCAAGCGGAATCACCGTATCGCCGTCCAGCACCGCGCGCGCCCTGGTGCTGACTGGCAGCGCCGCGCAACTCGCACAGCTGCTCGCCGGCACGGGTGGTCAGATCCGCTACACCGGACCCGGTACGACGACCACGGGCACGGCCATCACGCTGCAGGTCAGGCTGACTGACGCCAGTGGCTACGCGAGCAACACCACGGTGGCCATCGAAGCACCTGTGGCGTCTGCCACCACACTCTCAGGCGCCACGCTGACACTGCCGGTATCCAGAGTGGCAACCGCCGGAGCACGCGTGCCGCTCATGCTGGGTGCGGAGGCCTTCCGGTCGGCGGATGGCGCGCCTCTCTCGGTCGAGGTTGAAGCGCCGCAGGCCGCTGTGACAGTGTCTGGTGCGGTCAACGGTGTGGTGACCCTCGCTGCAGGCACGGTCATCGTGTCGGCTGGCGCGAACTTTACGCGCGAGGTGGCAGGTGTCACCCAGACCCTCGCCTCAACCCGCTTCACGGGCAGCGCCGCGGCGCTTAACGAACTCTTTGGCCGCGCCGACGGTGTGTTTGTCGAGCGCGCTGCGGGTGAATCGATCGCCATCCGCGTGGTGGGTGACATCAGCAGCCGTGGGCTGGTCAGTGTGGCGGCGGCTGCCGCGCCCGATACCGTGGTGGCAGGCCCCACGCTCCTCGTACCCGCGAGCTATACCCTGCCCACCGGCGGCATGATTCTGTTGCCTGCGCAGGCGGTTGGCGGCGGGGGATTGCTCAAGCTCGTGATCACCGTATCGTCGGGTACGCTTGCCTGGGCCAATAGCAGCGCGCTTCGCGTGTCTGACGACAACGAGGCGAGCCTCAAGGCCGGCTCTGGCGCCGCGCTGACTCTGGTGGGCGATGCCGCCGCGTTGAACGCGTTCCTCACAACGCGCGATGCGCTGCGCATGACGGGGGACGCCGACGCAATCCTTGGCTTTGAGCTCTCCAGCCTGCCTGCCCAAGGCCTGCCGGTGCGGGTGGCGCGCGCCGAGTCTGCGGTGACCCACCTCACGGTGGATCTCGACCGCGCGCCCACGCTTGGGCTACGGCTACCGCAAGGCCTTGAGCTTGCGGCCGAAGGCGCCACCTCGTTTGTGATCGAGCATGATCTGGTGCTGGCGGACCGTTCGGACAACATCACGCTCACGCTGACGCTACCCGCCCAGACCGCAGACGGTGTGGTCGCCGAACTCGTGGTCTTTGATGATTCGACACTCGCGCTGCCCGCTGGCCCTGATGGTGTGACCATCACGCGCCAGCCCAATGGCCAGATCGATCTGAGCGGCACTGCGGCGGCACTCAACGCCTTCCTCAAGACCTCGAACTCCCTCAGCTACACCGGCCCTGCCGGCAGGCTGGGCTTCGCAGTGGTGCAGGGCGGGCAGCACGCCGAGGGCTCAAGCCTTTTGAAGCGCGCAACCCCAGGCAATGCGCAGTTGCGCAATGCGCCGCGACTCGCGCTGCCCTTCAATCTTGTGCCGGCTGCGACCAGCGACGGTGCGCTCCAGTTTGATGCCAAGGCCATTCAGCCGGCGCGCTGGTCCAATCTCACCAGCACCCTGGTGCTCGAATTCAGCCTGACAGCGGGCGCGCTCAAGCTGGGCGCGCTGCCTGCGGGTATCACAGCGCTTGATGGCGCGGGCGACGCGGTGCTTCCAGGCGCAAGCGCCGCCCTACTGCGGCTGTCAGGACCTGCGGGCGCGCTCACTGACTGGCTTGCGAGCGCCCCCCCAGTGGGCGGCGCCGCCGCGATCAGTTATGTGAGCGACCCAGAGGCGGGCGGCTTCGGTCTTCCCGAGGGGGCGCTTGCCCAGCTGTCGGTCATGGCTTCGCAGAACGGCCTCGAGGCGCGTGCCACCACGCTGATCGGCGCGGTGGACGATGGTCTGCCCAATGATTTGGGCGAAAACGCCGCGGTGGTGGTGGGCAATGCGGTGATTGACGACGCGTTCGTGGCCCGCGCGCTTGCGACGCGCGCCCATTCAACCGACCCGGTGGTGATTGCGGCCACGGGTTCAATCACGCTAACCGACGCAATTCTTGCGCTCGGCGCGGTGGAGATCATTTCAGCGGGCGATGTGTCGGGCGTGATTCGCGCCGGTAGCCCCATTCTGAGTCTCAGCATTCGCGCGGGAGGCAGCATCACGCTCACCAGCACGGGTAGTCAGCCCATCACCGTGGGCAAGCTCCTAGCCGGCAAGGCGGCGAGCGCGACGCCCGCGCCCGCGCCGATGCTGCGTGCCTTCAGCCTGATGGCGGCAAGCGCGGAGTCGATGAGCGATGCGCAGCCGGGCCGCATTGAGCTTCGCAGCAGCGGCGCCATCACGCTGTCTGACGTAATCGAAACCTTCGGCGGCACGCTAATCATCGAGGCGGGCGGCGGAACGCTGACGGTGGGCGCTCCGATTGAGGGCGGCACCGTGTCGCTTGCCGCGCGCGATGGCATCGTGGCCACCGAAGATGGCCGGGTCACGGCGACGGTGCTCGACCTTTACACCTCCGCAGCCGCAGGCGATGACAGCCCCGAGACCGCAGGCGATGTCGGATCGGCCGATGCGCCGCTGGTGATCGACCTGGTGGGTGCTGGTGCGGTGCTAAGCGGCGAGGTCGCCGGATCACTGCATCTTTCCGAGGCTAATGGCGACCTGGTTGTGGGACGGCTCTCTGCCGTGGGCTCTGCCGTGCTTGCCACGGTTCAGGGTTCCATCCTGGGCACTGATATTGGCGCAGCCGCGAATCTGCGCGCGGCCTCGGTGCGCTTTGAAGCGAACTCAGGCGGTATCGGGCGCCTGGTGCAGATCGTCGAAGAACTCCCCGCCGAAGCAACGGCGGTGTTCAACGTGGCCGAGGTCGAGGTCACTGCCGATGAACCGGTGACCGACGGGGGCGATGCGACCACCACCGACGATCCCGTGCCGACCACCGTCACCCGCACAATCGCCGACGCGATCCGCGTGCGGACCGCCGTGCTGAGCGTCATCGCTGATGGCGCAACCGTGGGCGATGAGGACGTGCCGCTCGGCATCCTGATTGACCTGCAGCAGCCTGGGCTTGCCACGCTGGAGTCGCTGACGCTTAACCCGGCCGATGCGGTCGAGGGGCTCTCGGTGTCTGTTGCCGTGTGCGGCGACCTGCGGATTGCGGGTGAAGTCTCGAGCGCCGGCGCGCCGGTGGCGCTGTCTGCGCGCGGCACAGTCTCGCAGACAGTCGAGGGTGTGATCGACACGGCGGGCGGCGACCTCACGATCACCGCCACCCGCGGCTCGATCGTCCAGCTGACAGGGCGCGCGGGCGCTTCGGTGTCTGCAAGCCAGACCTCCTCGGTGATCCTCACTGGCGGCGGCGCGGTGGTGCTCGATGCCGGTGATTCGGTGCTGATCTCGCAGATCGATGCCAGCGGCGAAACGGCCGCAGGCAGCATTTCACTCATCGCGCGCACCGGCTCCATCATCGACAACGGCCAGCGCCAGGGCGCCAAAGATCTTGACCTCGAACCCGACCTGATCGGCGCCAGTCTCTGGCTCGATGCGGCAGAGTCCATCGGCGAGACGGTCTTTGCCGGCGGCGTGCTGCCCAAGGCCTCGGCGAGCCTGCTCGATCTGCTGGTGGGCGGTCCACGCGATCAGCGCCAGATCGATGGGCTCGAGGTCGCGGTCGATCGCCTTGCCGGCCGAAGCGGCGGCTCCATCTACCTGCTGGAAGAAGATTCAATTGAACTGGGCCGCGCAGACGCACCGGAACGCGATGGCGTCACGGCGCTCGATGCCATCATGGTCGATATCCGATCGCGCGGCGATGAGGCCCGGATGTCGCTCGCCGGCACCCTCGAGGCAGGCCCGCAGGGCTCGGTGAGCCTGCGCGCAACCGGCGCCGACAGCACGCTGCAGATCGATGCGCAGATTCGCGCTTTGGGCGGCCACATTCTGCTCGAGGCCGCCGATCAGGTCGGTGCCCGCAGCGGTCTGGTGTTCTTCAATGGCGGTGATCTGGTGATCCGCGCCGACAACGGTCTGGCCTTCGGCACCTGGGATGGCGATGCGTGGACCGCCGCGCAGTCGTCGGTATCGCTCGATGAGCTGGGCGAGGCATTGGTCGCAGCCATCGAGACGGCGACCGAAGGCCTCTACAGCGCAAGCTATGCCGACGGCGTGATCACGCTTGCCTCGGGCGCGGGCAACCTTGCCATCACGATGCGGCGCGATGCGCTGCGGCTTGATGGCGAGCAGGTGGCCGTCAGCGAGGCCGATGAGACCGCGGAGGCGCTCCGCAGCATTGATCTCAATGAACTCGGTCTGATGCCACTTGCCGGTCGCTATGTGGTGGGCATTGGCGCTCAGCAGTTTGCCTTCGTGGCGGGCCCGGTGACGCTGGGTCGGGCGGTAACGCCTGGCCTCATCCGAATCGAAGGCAATCAGAAGCTCCAGAGCGGTCAGGCGCTGCGGCTTGGCATGGCGCGCCCCGAGGCCTTCGACCGATTGGAAGTTACCGGCACGCTGACGCTCGCTGGCACGCTTGACCTGGTCTATGCCGATAGTGATGACGGCACGGGCGCGCTTACGCCCTTCACGCCGGTGCTGGGCGATGTGTTCGAAGGTCTGATCACCGCCGAGACCATCGAAGGCAGCTTTGATGCTGCCGCCGGCCTCTTTGGCTACGACAACGGCGACACGGTGTTGCGGATCGAACAGGACGCAACAGGCGTCGTGCTGCAGGTGATCGAGCGACCGCTCGCCGGCCAGATGGGCATCACCGCGCACTCGAAGAACGATGCCGATGTACTGGGCATGTTCTTTAATGCCGATTACTTCGGCAATGACCGCGAGTACCTCGCGGGTGCCACGCTGACCGCGTCCGACTTCATCACGGTCGACGGCCGCTTCCGTCTGCGCAGCGAATCCACCAGCGTCACGTTGTCGGATAACTCGGTGGCCGAGGTTCAGCGCTGGACGCTGGGCGGCAGCGAGCTCTACGGCTTTGCTGGCCTGAATGGTCCGTATCGTCTTGATACCGACCACGATCTCAACCTCGATGAGGAAGCGGTCAACCCGTATGCGGTGGGCTTTGAGGTCGAAGGCGTCGATGTGGCCTTCGTTCTGCATCTTGAAAACGTGGCTGAGCCCGCTGAGGGCGACGCCCCCGGTATCGTCGATCCGCGCGGCTGGGTGAGCGTGAGCGGCACCGCCCGCCGCGCCACTGAGGTCGGGCTCGACGTCATCAGCATGCATGCCAATGACCTGAAGCTCGAACTTAACCTGGGCACCGACAACCGCACGGTGGTTGATTTTGGTGGGCCGGTGGAAGCACCGCCGGCGGATACCGGCGATGCTGAATCCAACGATACGCAGGCGACGGCAGCGGCCACCGGCCCTGCACCGCTCACCGTATTCACAGGCGGCCTCACCGAAGACGGCGATGATGAATCGATCACGCTCGACTTCTCGGGAAAGCGCGGCACGTTGATTCGCGCCTCCGGCAACCTCACCATTCAGGTTGCCGACTTCTTCTACGTCACCGGCTCGCTGGGCTTTGAAAAGTCCACGCAGGACCTGGTGCTGGCTGACGGCACCGAGGTTCGGGTCGACACGCTGATGTTTGGTGGCCAGGACCTGTACGCCTTCGCCGGTATTGACGGCCCCTACTGGCAGGACACCGACGGCGACGGTCGCGTCACCAGCGCCGATGAGCCCGAGGCGGATGCGCTGGGCCTTGCGATCGGTAACGCGCAATTCGGTCTGGTGATTGGCAGCGCCTCGCCCGAGCAGGTCGATATCGCGGGCATGAACTGGGTGACTGCGAAGGCCGCTGCCGACTCCGTCGAACTGGTTGGCGTGGAAGGCCTGACGCTGGCCGTTCGCGATCTTGCGCTCGACATCAATCTCGTAAGCGGCGTTGCCGCAGGCTTCGACGCCGATCGCAAAGTGATCGACTATGGCGCCGAGGGCTTCGCGCTTGAAGTGGTCACCGGCACCGGCAAGTCGCTTGCGATGGATGCGCCCGGCGAAAAAGGTCAGCTGGTACGCGCCTCGGGCGCGGTCGATCTGTCATTGGGCGGCTTTGTTGAGCTGAGTGGCTCGCTTGCCTTCGAGCGCGCCCGCCAGGTGGTCACGCTCACCGATGGTACGAAGGTACAGACCGAGATGATCACGCTCGGCGGCACCGATCTGGATGGGTTTGTCGGAATCGGTCCGTACGGCGATGACACCGACGGCGACGGCGTTTTTGAGAAGAGTGAGATCAACCCCGATGCCCGCGGGTTTGGCGTGCGCGACGTCGAGTTTGGCGTGGCGCTCTTCAAAGGTCAGGGCGATTACGCCGATTCGCGCTGGGTGACCGCCACCGGTGTGGTGGGCGGTGTGGACGTGATGCTGGGCCTGCCCGAGAGCCTTCGCTTTGACATCCATTCGCTGGGACTTTCGGCGAATCTGGTCAGCCATGAGGCGCTGGTGTTAAGCGGGCCGGCGGTGTCACTGCCGCCTGCACTGAAAGTTGACAGCGGCACTGGTGCGCTCGAATTCACAGCCGGCAGTTTTGTGGGCAGCACGCCCGACGAGGCGGTGACGCTCACCCTTACGCCCTCGGCGGGCACGCTCGCGCTTGCGGGCTCGGATCTTCCGCTGTCGCGCACGGCCACCGACACAGTCACTCAGACCGCAAGCTTTGCGCTGACTGGCAGCTTCGCGGTGGGCGATGTCATTCGCATCGAAGGCATTGCGGTATCGGCCGCTATTGAGGGCGAAGCGGGCAGCGGTGAACCCCAGGCCTTTGAGTACACGGTGACCGAAGACGATCTGCTCGCGCGCGACACCAAGGGCGAGATCATTGGCGCGGCGCCTGTGACATTGGCCCTGCGACAGATCGCGGCATCGATTCGCGATGCGATCAACAACAGCGACGACGAGTCGGTGCAGTTCATCGCCTCGGCCTGGTTTGCAGGCGTCCCGTTTGATGCGCAGGGCAAGCCGATTCAGGGTGCTGAAGCGCCCGACCTGGGCACGCTCATCGTGCTCCAATCGGTCGAGCCTGGCACCGACAAGGGCTTTGCGCTGGCAGTCAGCGCAGAGTCCGATGAGGGCGCGGTGCTGCGCGTGCACGCTGAGCAGACCCTACCCGAGACGCTCGCCACCGACAAGCGTGCAAGCGATAACCTGAGCGCAGGCATTGCGCGGCTGGTGCTGACCGGCCCGATCCGGGCGATTGATGACTGGCTGGCCCAGCATGCGCCGCTGCGCTATGCGGCGGTGGCGGCTGCGGCAACCGATGCGCGCCTGGATGTGTCGCTTGCAAGCGGCGCGGCCGAGGCCGTGGCGTATGCATCCATCACCGCCTCAGAGGGTACGACCGCCGACGATCATCCGATCGATCATCTGGCCGATGACCGGCCCGATACCTTCTGGCAGATTGAAGAAGGCGAGGGCGCGGGCTTTACCGTGTCGCTCGATCAGGAAACCGTGTTGAATGGCCTGCGGCTTACCTCGGTGGCAGGCGACGATCTCTGGCAGTTCGATCCCAAGACCTACGAGGTGTATGGCTCCAATGAGGGCGAGGACTGGGAGAGCGACAGCTGGGCGCTGGTGGGCGAGGGCGATACGGGCTTAAGCAATGTTCGCGGTTCCACCAGCGAGGCGCGCTTTGGCAACGCGATGCCGTTCCGCTTCTACAAGGTGGTGTTCACCGAAACGAAGGGCAGCTTCGACGGCGACAGCTATCTGCAGCTGGCCGAGGCGCGGCTCTTCCAGGCGCAGGGCGCCTCATGGCAGCTCGAGTCGAGCCTGCATCTGGATGGCGGAAAAGCGCTTCCGACGGGCTTTACCGCAGGCGGTATCGCGCCAGTGGTCGAGGCCCTGACCGGCAAATTCTGGATCAAGGCCAATGCGCCCGCCAATCTGAAGTTTGATGACCTGACGCTGGGTCTTGCTGGCTCAAGCGTGACCGAGGCGCAGAACACGCTGAGCCTTGCGATCGATGTGCCGCTCGACGAGGACGGCCGGCCGATTGGAAGCTTCGCGCTTCGCAACCTGCCCGCTTCAAGCGGCGTGCAGATCACCGAGCGCGCGGGTCTGATCAAGGGCGGTGGCCTTACGTTCACGGGTTCAGCCGAGGCGATTGCCGCGCTTCTGAAGACGCCCAATGTGCTCTTCTATACCGGCGCGCTCACCGATGTCGCGGTGAAGGTTACCGCCACCGCTACCGGTGCGTCGTTTGCCACGGCTATCACGCTGGCCGCCAATCAGGTCATTGATTACGCCGACCGCTCCACCTACAACGATCAGGGCGAGGTCCTTACCGACGACAACCGTGCGCTGGACATTGCCACCGGTACCGGTCAGACGCTCACCTTTGACTTTGATGGCAGCCGCGGGCCGCTGCTTCGCGCAACGGGCGGGGTCGAGCTGCAGCTGGGCGGATTTGTTGCCGCAGGCGGCACGATGGCGATCGAAAAATCGTCGTCCACGCTCACGCTGGCCGATGGCAGTACCGCTGAAGCCGACATCCTTACCATCGGCGGCGCGAACCTGCATCTGTTTGCGGGCATCAACGGCCCGTATCGCAGCGATACCAATGACGATGGTCTGATCAACCTCGA
>VGHA01000111.1 GCA_016868375.1 Betaproteobacteria bacterium
GCGGTGTTCGGCGAGGAAAACTTCGAAAGCGACGCCTGCATCTGTAACAGCACCGAGTTGGGGTCAAGTTCCGGCTTGACCTTGACGGCCGCCCGAACCGCCGCCTGGGGATCCGCAATTGCGGCCTCAAATGACTTTCTTGTCGCAAGAACGAACCTGCGGATCAGGTCAGGATTGCCCTTGATGGTGTCTTCGTGTGCAACCACGGTAAGGCCGACCAGCCGGACCCCCAGTTCGTCATAGCTGAGTATTGAGGTCTTGACGCCCTTGGCTTCGATCTGGAATGACTGCGCGTCGATGCTGCCCAGAAGCGCGTCGGTTCGCTTTTCGAGCGTTGCAATGACCTTGCCAGCCGGGTCAACGTTGACCAGCCTGATCTTTGACGAGTCAAGCTTGTTCACCTTGACAACAGCAGGCCAGAGTTGCGTCAGGGCATCGCCTGCGGTGATCGCGATGGCTTTGCCTTCCAGGTCTTTCGCGCTGCGGATGTTGGCGTCAGCGCGCGCAACGACCGCGAAAATTCCACTGTTCATGAGCGACATGACGGTACGAATCGGAACGCCACGTACGGCGCTGACGATGGTCGTGCCGCCATCCACGATTCCAAACTGATCGCTCTTTGCGCCAACCGCCTGCGCTGTGACCGCGCCCCCCCGGCCCTCGTTGATGGTGAGGTTGATGCCTGCCTCTCGGTAGAAACCGCGTTCAACGCCCAGGTAGAACGGTGCGTGAAAGCCCAGAAGCTGCCAGTTAAGTCGAAGGGATGCCGCTTCCTGCGCGGCGGCTAATGGAGTGGCCAGTGCTAATGCAGCGCAAAGCGCCAGCCGCTTGGTCAGGCGTGTCAACATGATGTCGGTCTCCTCAATGATTATTTAGAGTGTCGATGAATGAATCAGAACAGTTTGTCGATGCTTTGTTCTCCTCGCGCAGCGACATGCCATGGAATGATCAGGCGCTCGAGCCCTTCGACAAGGTAGTAAAGGCCGAGACCGATGACGCCAAGGATGACGATGGTGCCGAATACCATTGAAGTAAGAAGCTCACCGTTAAAGGTAAGCAGCAGATAACCCAACCCCGCATCGGACGAGACAAACTCTGCGACGACTGCCGCTGTCGATGCGAGCGCTGCGGCAACCTTCAGCCCGGTGAAAATTTCGGGCAGCGCGCTTGGAAATCGAATCTTGAGAAAGAGCCGCAGGCGACTGGTTCCAGTGGCCCGTGCAAGTTCAATGATGTCCGGATCACAGGATTTAAACCCCGCCACTGCGCTGACCACTATTGGGAAGAACGTCAGCAGGAAAACCAGCAACACTTTGGGAAGCATCCCGAAGCCAAACCAGATGATGAAGAGCGGCGCAATCGCGATTTTTGGCAGGATCTGCAGGAACACGACCGCCGGATAAACAGTAGCCTCGAATAGCCGCGAGTAGGCAAGCGCCATGGCAAGAGGCAGCGCAATGACGATACCCAGCCCATACCCCAGCAGCATGCTTGTAGTGGTCACTGTTGCATGTTCGAGAATTCGCGGAAGCCGTTGGCCGAGTTCGGCGAAAACAAGTGAGGGCGCCGGTAACAGATAGGCCGGAATCTTGAGCCCCCTTGCAATCAGTTCCCAGACTCCGAAAACGATTACCGCGCTGATGACCGCAAGGCCGAGCCGCATCAGCAGTGCGCGCAGGACGTCGCGTTTGACCGCCTGTGTCATACCGCTATTCTCCGACGCGCAGCTGTTTCGGTCTTGCGGGAGTAGCGCTCGAGCGGCGCCAATTTGGCAAGTGCGCCTGATGATTCAAGAAGGTGCGGAACCCAGCGGGTAAGTTTGCTTCGGTCAAGCCGAGCTGACGGGCCAACAATTGCAAGGCTGCCAAGAAATCTGCCAAGGGTGTCTGTGATGGGCACCGCAACCGCCGCAGCACCGACTTCAGCTTCATCCACTGCAACGGCGTAGCCCTGCCGTCTGACCCGGCTCAGTTCAAGTTTCAGCGCGGTCATGCTGCGCAGCGCCCGCGGCCCAAGATGCGCATCCCGCAGCATTGATTGATCGTCCACATGGCGGGTGGCCTCGGAAAAAGGCATCTGCGCGAGATAACACTTGCCAACCGCTGTGACGTGAAAAATTGCCTGGCGGCCCAGGTTCGCGTCATAGCGCAGTCCTGGGCCCGAGCCTTGCGCCTCCGCAACAAATACCAGGCGCTCGCCTTCCAGCCACGCAACGCGCACGAGTTCCCCGCATTGTTCGGCAAGCGTATCCAGTGTGGGCTGACAGAGGTCGACGAAGCCCCGTTGAGCGAGTTGCTCAAGGCCCATGAGCGCCAGCGTCAGGCTGATGAAGTAGTTTCCGCCCGATTCCTGGCGCACCAGCCCTCGTCGAATCAGGTCTGCAAGCAGGCGGTGTGCGGTTGGCCGGGCGAGCTGAGCCGAACGCGCAAGGTCTACGAGCGACAGCCCCCGTGGCTCGTCGATGAGCGCCTGAAGAAGATCAAAAATTCGGTCGACAGCGGATCGCATAAATATTTCGGAATCGTGTTCCGGAAATAGTTAGCGCAGACAGAATTCTTGTCAAGCAGGTGTGCGGCAAAACGACCCGCTTCGCAGCGGTGGCCGGTGTACGGCGACTACCCGAACGGGGTTCACATTCTCGCGACACCGATTGCGGCTGAATGACGATCGGATGATCATGCGTTATCAAGGTATAAACCTGTCGTGTCGGCGGGTTGTCAGTCGGGGTAATCGTATGCGTGCTCTTCAGTCATGGTTCAGGCGCTTTTTCGACATTCGCCGTCGCGCGAGAGGCTTCAATGTTGCCCAGCCAGATCAGGACGGCTGGGGAACGTTCTATTCGTTGCCCGTTGCCGCCGCATTATTTGATCGACCGATCGTGGTCATCGATCAAAACGGCATCGGCAATCTTTATCAACCCGACTGTTCAGAGAAATCCTTGAACAACAAGCAACCGCTGGTTCGCGGTGACTTCAAACACCTCGTTCAAAGGCTGCGCGATGAGGGGGCAAACCCCATTGCCATCTACAAGTCGAGCCCTGCGCACTTCCAAAGCGTGAGCCTCGAAAATGATTCGAACACCTGACTGCCGGGCTGGCTGACGAACATTGGAGGAGCCCGCCGGCAGACAGGATGCCCGGCAGCTCACTCGCGACCTGCAGCGTCCGCCGGAGCGCGCGAAGCAGAAGGCGGTAAACGCGCCGAATTAAATCGCGATCGTCAGTTCGCCGCCAGGCTGCGCAGCGCGCGAGCAGCAGAGCAACATTTTCGTCGTCCGCTCGCGCGCGCTCAGCACGTGGTCCCGGTGATCAACCTCGCCAGCCATCACGGTGGCCGAACAGACACCGCAAATGCCATCTGAGCATTTGATGTCCACGGGTACGCCCGCTGCTTGAAGCGTTTCAGCAGCCGACTGGTCAGCGTCAACCGATAAGGTTCTGTTGCTGTTCGCAAGCTTCAGCATGAACGGGTAATTTGCACGTTCCGGGGCTTCTGGCACCACGAATAACTCGCGATGCAGCGAATCGTCGGGCCATCCCCGCAGGGTCGCCACTGAAAAAACCGCATCCATGTAGCGAGGCGAGCCGCAGGTGTAAAGCTGCATTCCAGAATGCCATTCGGGAATGAGGCTCTCCAGGTCAGCACGCTGTGCTTCGTCCTTGAAGTAAGTGTGAACGCGGGACGCCCACCCAGACGTGCGAAGTTCCTGAATGAATCCAGCGTTCGCTTTGCTCGCAGCGCTGTAATGCAGTGCGAAATCGGCGCCCTGTCGATGAAGTGCGTGCGCCATCGCGATCAGCGGCGTGACACCGATGCCCCCCGCAAACAGAAGCGTTTTGCGCGAGCCGGGTAACAGCGGGAAGTGATTCACCGGTGGGGTGACGAAGACTCGCTTGCCTTCTCGGAAGGCCCGGTGCATCAACATGGATCCGCCTTTGCCACGCGGCTCACGCAATACGCCCAGGATGTATTGATTGGCGTTGGCCGGGTCACCTGCAAGGCTGTAAGACCGCCGATACTCAGGCGCGATCACGACATCGATATGCGCGCCCGCTTCAAATGCTGGGAGCGGCTTGCCGTCGGGTGACTCGAACTCGAAGCGGGCGATGTCGCGGGCCATGTCGGTGCGACGCTTGAGAACAACGGGAAAGACTGGCGGGGGGCCATCAGGCATTCGAAACGGTGGGACCAGACCGGTGGTATCGCCCGATTTGAGCCGAGCCCGGTACTCGGCAGGGGTCAGTAACGATCGGTAGCGTTCGATTCCCTTTTCTCGATTGATCGGGTACGCGACAGGATAGGGAGGCGGCATCTGGTCGGCGGGGTAGACCGCGAGCGTTTGATCTTCGTAACGAAGTTTCAGCTCGCGGTTGAGTTCGCGACGGTGCACCTGCCGTGCGTGAATATAACGACCGCTTGCGCGGTCAAGTTCCAGATCCCACCACCACTTCTTGACCGGGTTAATTGAGCCGCGGCCAAGATGATCGTCAAGTGCTGCCAGCATCGGCGCGGCACCCGGAAAATTCATGGCGATCCTGCGAACCCCAGCCTCTGCAAACAGTCCCTCCAGATTCCAGGGGCAGGTTTTCATGCAGCGCCCGCACATGCCGCCGCCCTGATTGGTGATCCGGTAGCGCGCGCATTTTTCAGCGTCAGACTTCCAGATCTCGTAGCCGTTGTACATCAGCTTGGGGCCAGCCGTGATTGCGCCGGAGGGGCACTCGCGCGCGCACTTGTTGCACTGCTCGCAGAAACGCTGCAGGCCGAAATCGATCGGCTTGTCGGCGGCCATGGGCATGTCAGTGGTCACGGTTCCCGACTTCAATCGAGGACCCAGGAAGGGATTCAGAATGACTTCGCCAATGCGGCTGACTTCGCCCAGCCCCGATAACAGCAGCAAAGGGGGTTGCAATACATCGCCATCGATGACCGAATGCACCCGCGCGCCCCAACCCAGCCGCCGAATCTGCTCGGCGAGAATGCCGCCTATCATTGAAAACCGAAGATAGGCACGCATGCTTTGTGCGACGGAAATCCAGTCATCACCAGATGCGCCCTCCATCGTCTCGTGACCCTGATCGATCAGCATGTTGAGGGCATTGCGGTGATAGGCCGCCATGGGTTGCCCGCCCGCATCGTGTGAATACCAGGCCCACTCGGGTACGGCGCAAAGTCCGACCGCATCGCAGCCCAGGTAGTAGGACGCTGCCTTGAGGTTGTCGGCGTTAAGCGTGGGGTCGGTCGTGCTGTCGGCAACCGGCCCGCGTGCCTCGCCGAACTGCAGCAGTAGCAGGGCGCCGAGCGCTCGCCGGGCACATGCACCGATTGGACTTTTCATGACGTAGTGCGCGTTCTTGGCCTCTTCCTGGATCTTGCGGCCCATGTCGCCGAACAGGATTCGAGCGAAGAAGTCAGCGCGCTTCGGAAAGCGCGGGACGCGTGCATGATCGATGAACGTGGTGGGATCGTCGCGTCGTCGGATGGTCTCGAACGGCAGAGGGCCGCTCCGGAATTCGCGTTTTCGGTACGGGTCACGATTGAGGGCGCTGCGCCCGGTGCTCACGCCCAGCCACCAGGCGGGTCCGTGCGAGCGAAGGGGGTCGTGCCAGTGTTGGGCGGCAACGGGTTGGTCCGCCGCCAGGGCAAGGGTGGTGGTTACCGCAGCGAGCGCGTAGTGTGTGCCACGGTAAGGGTTCACCGCCCGCGCGGTTTCGCCTTCGTGCTCGAGGGTGGCCAGACCGCTGACCACGGCCAGTCGGGCCAGGTCGACATCGGAGCAGGTGGCGGTGTGCGAGCGCGCCGAGTGACCCAACATTCGCAGATAGGTGGCAAGCAGCACGGCAGTCTGTGCGGCCAGTGTTGCAGCGCGCTGGGCCTGAGTACCGCGAATCCAGTCACACCCCGGCTCATCGGCGCGGGGCTCGCGCTGATAGTCAACCAGGATGACCAGCGCGTGGCTGTGATCATCGATGGGGTGATGCCGGGTTCGCGCGGAGTCAAGCACGTCCGCAAGAATCATGTCGATACCGGCCGCAAAGCTTTTTGGCTGACTGCCTTCGAGTTCAGCGGCGAGTCTGCTCACCATTGGATTGGTGATGGGCTGCTCAAGCCGACATTCAGATGACAGCCGGCAGGTGGCTGCCATTGACGCATCGAAGTAATACGCGGCCGCCTTCAGGTGGCGCGCGCGTTCGAGCAGATCGTCGGGCAGATCAGACGCGTGTGGCGCAACAGTTCCGTCGCGAATCACATCGAACATGCCAATGAAGCGTGCCATGGCATGTGTCAGCGATTCCGGATTCGGGTCGTCAAACGGCAGCCCCTGCATTGGGGGCAGGGCTGACATGTCCGGAAGCGTATCGGTGCGGCGCAGACGCTCGAGCGGAAACGGCCCCAGATGAACCGGCCGATTGCGGTAGGAGAACAGCCTCATTGCGCGCGGATGCCCAGTGTGCGGATCAGCTCACCCCAGCGCGTCTGCTCAGCGGCGATGTGGTCGCGGAACGCCTGAGGCGCGCTCCCGATAGGGGTTGCGCCGAGCGCGATCAAACGGTCTCTGACGTCGGTGCGAGCGAGCGCCGCGCGGATGTCGCCGGCAAGGCGAGCAACGATCGGCTCTGGCGTGCCAGCGCGCACCGCGAGGCCAAACCACGGTCCGGTCTCCCATCCTGGAAACCCGGATTCGCTCATCGTGGGGATGTCGGGGAAGGCCGGATGCCGCTCGAGACTGGTAACGGCCAACGCTTTCACCTTGCCGGCACGCGACAGTTCGCTACCCTGGGCGAGGGTATCGAAGCTGAAATGAACCCGACCCGCCGACAAATCGAGGATCGAATCGGCGGCACCCTTGTAGGGAACATGCCCCACCCGAATCGCGGCGCGAGCGCGAAACAGCTCGCCCGCCAGGTGACCGCTGGAGCCGTTGCCGGGCGAAGCAAACAACAGCGAATCGGGCTTGGAGCGCGCCAGTTCAACCAGCTCGCGCACCGAGCTGACGCCCAGAGACGGGCTCGCAATCAATAGGTTGGGCAGGCGCACCAACTCGGATAGTGGCGTGAAGTCGGCCGCTGCGTCATACGAGAGCTTCGGCAGCAGTGCCTGATTCAGCGCGTGCGTGCCGATATGGATCAGCATCAGCGTATGGCCGTCGGCAGGCGCACGAAGCAGATCACTGGCTGCGATCTGGCCGCTGCCACCTGGCTTCTGCTCGACCACCACCGTTTGGCCAAGCGCAGCTCCGAGTGGTTGAGCGACAAGCCTTGCCAGCATGTCGGTGAATCCCCCCGGAAACGGGATGATCAGTCGCAACGGGCGCGATGGAAATTCGGGCTGACCGATGACGCGGCTGACTGCGACCGAGGCGAACGCTGCCGCCAGCAGATCTCTGCGCTTTACAAACCAGGACATTGAATTTCCTTAAAGCTTGGGCGCTGGAAGTTTGCGCCTGGCGGCGAGTTGCTGCAATGCCAGTGGCGAGTACGCCTTCAATCCCTAGCGCCACTCCAGCGGCGTGATACTGCTGAAATTGTCGGTCCACAGTCCGACTCCCGGGATGTCGTACTGCCAGGTGCCGATCACCTTTCCCTGGGCATCGCGAATCGGACGATCCACCGAAGGGAACGACCGAATGTACTCGGCATCCCGGGTCAGAATCATGTAGTGGTTCTCGCGAATGAAGCGCTCGGGCTCTTTCTCCTGAAACCGGCTTCGTACCATCAATCCCAGGGCTTCCGCCTGACGCTTGATCACCGGGTAAAGATTCAGATAAGCGTTAGTGATGTTCACCACCAGGAAACCGTCCTGCTTCAGATGTGCCTCATACGCTGCAAACGCCTCGCGAGTCAGCAGATGCACAGGGACCGATCCACCGCTGAACGCCGCGAGCAGAATCATGTCGTAGCGCTTGTCTTCAGGAAGCTGGGCAAAGGTGAGGCGCGCGTCGCCGATCAGAACCCGCACCTCCTTCGCGGGCGAGCCCGACAAAAAACTGAACCAGTCGCGCGCGATTCGCTCGGCCTCCGGGTTGATCTCAAAGAAATCGTAGCGGTCGGTTGGACGCGCGTAAGCCGCGACGGTCCCTGCACCCAGGCCGGTTATCGCCACATCGATCTCGGGCTTCTTGGACTTGAGATAGTTGAGCGTCTCGCCGATTCCGCTTTTCGGATCGTAGTAGCTCACGGGCTTCTGCTCGACCCCTGGGGATATGAGCTGAATACCGTGAGTGACCTGCCCGCTGAAAAACACCCGATGGTCTTTTGATGGGTCTGCTGCGAATCGGCGCTCAACGACTGCGACCACGCCATAGAAGTTGCGTGACTGATCGAGGGTTGACTCCGCCGCGTTCGCCATGGACGTGATACGGCTTCGCATCGGGTTATCCCACCAGAAGGCGAGCGCCGAGCAGACTAATACTGCAACCCACACCACTGCCGCTCGGGAACGTTTCATGGGGCTTGCGGGGCTGCTCCCGCCGAGTTCCCGGGCCATGACCATCACGCAGAGTGCGGCCGCTGCAGCGAGGCCAAGCGGCCATTCATGAAAATCATTAAAGAGATGCGTCGCAATCAGCGCGATAAAGAGTCCCCCGCAGGCGCCACCGAAGGACATGCAGAGATAGTAGGTGGTGAGCTGCGAGGGATTCGACGGTCGGCGACGATAGAGCTCGCCATGACAGACCAGACACACCAGGAAGAGCATGGTGGCAAAGAGGTAGCGCAGCTCGGTTGCGCCCAGCCCCCAGTCCCAACCAAAAAAGTCGGGGATCGTGTAGCGCCCGGCAACAATCAGCACCGCCATCAGCCCTGCCGCTGCGATCAGACCGGGACGATACCAGCGTGGGTGGTCGAAACTGACGATGAATGACAGCAGGTAGATTGACAGCGTGAGGATCCACAGCCGCGGCTCAGGGGCGATGTTGTGGCTCGCCTGGTCGGTTGTGGCAATAAAAAGCATTGACGCGAGCGCGGGCAGCAGCACCCATGCAGCAACCTCGGCAGCGCGGGGTCGGTTCGATTGGGAGGGGGCGTTACCTGCGGGACGATTGCCTTCTGTTTCGGAAGCTACCGGGCTATTGGGGCGTTGGGCCGGTTGCGAGCCGAGAGGCAGACCTTGCGCGCTCCGGGCCTCGGCTCGCTCTCGTATATCGACGGCTCGCGCCTGAAAAACCGCGACGGCGGCGCAGGCGATCGCAAATAGCCAGAATCCCCAGGTCCAACCCTTGCCGATCAGCGGCAACTCAAACCACGGCTCAAACAGATAGGGAAAGGAAAGCAGGGCGAGCAGTGAGCCCAGATTGGACAGCGCGAAGAGCCGGTAGACAGCGCCTGACACCTGTGCGCGAGCGAACCAGTGCTGTAACAGAGGCCCGGTGCTCGCAAGGCAGAAGTAGGGAAGACCCACGCTCAAGGTCAGGATCCAGAGGATTTGCGTGACGGGTGATTGCGCACCCTGCGGTCGCAGGCTCTGATCGGGCACCGCAGATTGCGCAAGCAGCGCGGCAGCCAGCAGGAGCAGCACATGGATGAGGGCCTGCCGTCGTGCGGAGTCGATGGATGCCAAAGCGTGCGCATACAGATAGCCGCCAAAGAGTGCGCATTGAAAGAAAAGCATTGCCGCGGTCCAGACCGCAGGCCCACCGCCGAACCAGGGGAGGATTGCCTTGCTCACCATAGGCTGGACCTGAAAGAGCAGGAATGCGCTGATAAATATGGTGATGGCGAAAACGGCGGTGTGTGACGCCCGCAGCGACTTGGAAGGGGTGTTGCTCATGGACTTGCCGTAAGGATCTGCGTCAGAGACGTTTGGCTCGTGTTTCAGCCAGCGACTTTTGGGTGAAAAGGTAGTGCGTTGATTCGAGCGGCTTGTGGCACGCCAGGCACTCGCCCTGGCTAAAGCCCTGTCGTGGCGACCGGTCCTGTCCGAAGACCGCATATTGCCAATCGCCGTTTCTGAGCATGGCGGGAATCGATTCGCCCCAGCCCTTTCCAACCGCCATGCCGGTGTAAAACAGCAGTTTCTCGGCCTGAAAGAACCCGTCGGTGCCCATTACGGGTTGACGCTTGTCATCAAGTTGCGCGGCGTACACTTCGACGAGCACCGCAGCACCCTCGGCGGGGGTCTGTCCCGCAGCAATGTTTTCAAGCAGAGAGGGGCTCGCAAAAAATTTGCGGACCTGACGGGTTGCTGGGAAATTCATTGTCAGATAGTGCTGAAATTTTTCGCGATAGTCTGATGGAAATGCCATCTTGCTGCCGGCCAGCGTCGCGAGTGGGGTGGAGCGCCCCGACCCAACCTGCGCGCCAGGCATGGCTGCGTAGTGGGCGGCCAAGCCGCGAAGCTCAGCCTCAGGAATCTGCGTTGCAATTGCGTTCATGACGCCGCTCTTTCGGCTGCCATCGCGCAGCGCGCGCAACTGATTTTCAAGGTAGGTGGCACGCTGGCCTGCAAGATTGGGAATGGTGTCGCTGATGCTGAGGCCGTTGTTACCGTGACAGGCCGCGCATACGGCGTTAGCAAGCTCAGCGGCTTTTTCGGAGGGGTTGGCCG
Source organism: Betaproteobacteria bacterium (assembly GCA_016868375.1). Lineage (GTDB taxonomy): Bacteria > Pseudomonadota > Gammaproteobacteria > Burkholderiales > Burkholderiaceae_E > SYIM01. Next base: position 10,546 of record VGHA01000111.1, read on the forward strand.
CACCGGTTTGCGAGACAAGGGCGAGTGCGATTGCAACGCCGGCCGAGCGGGTCACTCGGCGGAAACTGGCAGTGAATTGATTGGCAGGCATGGCGTAGCTCCGATGGATGGTGGCAATGCGGCAGATGCGAGCGGTGCGGTTCTATGTCAATTTGGCAATTTAGTGCGTGACCAGCCGACGGCGCCCTGTCAAGACCACCCTGCCGCTTTAGGAAGCCAGGTGCAGAGCGCCGGGAAGAGCGTGATCAGCGCAAGCCGTGCAATATCAGCAAACACATACGGCGTAATACCCAGATAAATTCTTGAAAGAGGAATATGGGGCGCCATTGACTGAACAACAAAGACGTTGATTCCTATTGGCGGAATGATCATGCCCATGCTGATCAGTATTACGTTGACCACGCCCCACCAGAGCGGATCGTAGCCAAGCCCGATGATCAGCGGATAAACAAACGGAAGCGTGATGACCATTGCGGCGATCTCATCGAAGATCGCCCCCGCGATCAGATACATCACCTGAAGCATCACGATGACGAGAAGCGGCGCGACCCCGAGCGACTCGATACCCTGGATAACGGCCTGCGGAAGCCCCGACAGTGTTACGAAATAGCTGAACACCGAGGCACCGATAATGATGACGAAAATCAATGCGGTGGAGGTGGCAGTGTCGCGAATCGATTCGATGAAGCGTGTCATCGTCATTCGGCCCCGGGCGAGCGCAATAAAGAATGCAAAGCTCGCTCCGACTGACGCTGCTTCGGTTACGGTGAAAACCCCCGAGTAAATTCCTACTCCCACGGCGATCGCAAGCAGCATCACCGCCCAGCACTCCCTGACGGTGGCGAGTCGGGTTGCCCAATCGCTTCTCGGACCCACTGGAGCGTGTTCCGGCGCAACTCGCGCGTAAATGGCTACGGCAAACATATAGATCACGACGGTCAATAATCCCGGGATTACTGAAGCCACGAACAGCGCCGTGATTGAATTTTCAGTAAGCACCCCGTAGAGCACCAAAATGACCGACGGCGGAATAATGATGCCCAACGTGCCGCCGGTCGCGATCGTCGCTGCGGCAAAGCCTTCGCCATAGCGGTGCGCGGTCATTTCCGGAAGCGCAATGCGCGACATCGTCGCCGCTGTTGCAACGGACGACCCGCATACGGCGCCGAACCCGGCGCAGCCGAGAACCGTCGAAATCGCCAGTCCACCAGGACGATGGCCTAGGAAAGAACCTGCTACACGGTAGAGTTCCGTGGAAAGGCCCCCGGCGTGCGCGAAGTTGCCCATCAGCAAAAACAGCGGAATCACGGCCAGAGCCAGACTCCCGAGCGCACTGGAGGGCTCGGTGGACAGCAGTGACAGCGCCGGCCCCCAACCTAGAATCAGGCCGCAACCGATGAGCCCCGACATACCCATGGCCACGCCGATAGGCACATGCAGGGCAATGAGCGCGAACATGAGACCAAGGCCCGCCAGGCCGGTAAGAAGCGGCTCCATGAGTACTCAGTGCTCGGGATCTTCGGCTTTGCCGCGAAACGCCTGCACCCAGCGCGCGATGACGAGAATCTGAGCGGGAACCGTCACCGCAAGCACCAGCGTCACAAGCAGCCAGGCTGGCGCGACAGGTACCTCGATCGTCCGGGTGGATGCACCGCGTCCATGCTGATCGATTACGAACAGCAGGAACTGCCACGTGACCAGCGTGAAAAACACAAGTGTCACGGTGTTGCCAAAGATCTCAAGCAACCGGTAGCCGGATCGCGGAAGCGCTTTGCCAAGAAAGCGAATCGTCACATTGGACTGGATGATCAGACCCGATGGAAAAGACGATGCAATGATGACCGCCATCACAAGGCTAAGGATGTCGGTTAAACCTGGCAGGCGCGGCCAGCCAAGGTAACGGGCTGCCCCTTCGTAGGTCGTTAGGGTTGCCGCGACGCACAACCCGGAAAAACCGAGCAGTGCGAGGCGGTCGGTTAGCCTGGCGAAACTGCTGAACAGGAAAGCCGGCACAGAATAGCGCTCAGCCGCGAATTTTCTTTAGTAGCGACAGAGCCTCTGCGTAGATTCTTTCGCCGTTGGGCGACTTCTGGATCCACCATCTGTGCACCACCTGTGCACGTTCTGCATAGTGTTTTTTTTCTGCAGCTGACAGTTCGGTGAGCTGGATTCTGCCTTCCTTCTCGACATTGGCGCGAATTTCCTGCGCCACGTCTTCGTAAGCCGCGCCTGCATTACGTGCGAAGGCCGCGCCCCCATGCTTCATGACCGCATCCTGAACCTCTTTGGGAAGCCCGTCGAAGGACTTGCGGTTCATCAGTAATAAAAATGGGATTACGCCTATCGGCGCAAGCTGATTCTGTCGAACCAGCGGGAAGGTCTTGAAGGTGCGCATGCCCGACCAGCTCTGGATGACCCCGTCTAGGGTGCGTCGCTGAAGGCCTTCGTTCATCTCTGGACTGTCCATTGTCTCGGCGCTGGCCCCCATCGCCTTCAGCCATTCAGCGTGAACCGCACCGACAGAGCGGACTTTCTTACCTTTCAACTCCTCGAGCGACTTCAGGGGGTTGGCCATCCAGAGATTCGATACTTCAGTCGCGAAAAAGCCGACCAGGTGCACATCCTCAATGCCCCGTAGCAGCTTCTTTTCGCAGAGCTGCCAGCCTACCAGGGCTGCCTCCCGTGCATTTTCGAAGAGAAAAGGAAGTTCGAACAGCTGCATATCTTCGAACTGGCGTCCGTGGTATCCAGGCAGAATCCATGCGACATCCGCGACGCCCGCACGCACCAGGTCAAACTGCTTGAACGCGTCCTTGCCAAGCGAGCCGCCCCAGAAGCCCTGGAAGCGGGCTTGTGCGCCAACTTCCTGCTGGGCAGCGTTCATCCAGGGCCGGATGACTCTGGACACACCTACCGACTGCTCTGGCACGAAGGTGGCGACTTTGATGAGCGGCGCCGACTGAGCGAAAACCGCTGGTACAGCGGGCAAGGCTGAAAGAGCACCGGCTCTAGCAATCACCTGACGACGTGTTGAATCCATCTGAGAGTCTCCTCGATTGATCGGTGGCCAAGCGGCGCGACCTTTGTTTGAATTACCGCCAAGTTTAATGCGCCCGCGTCGCTTTGCCGACATCAACTTTGCGCAAAACAGGGAAAGCCCCGGGACTGCAATTCAGCCGGCCCGTTTACCCGCTGGCAGGTTACCTGTCACCACC
>VGHA01000112.1 GCA_016868375.1 Betaproteobacteria bacterium
TCGCGCTCGATCACGGCTCGCATGTCAGGGCGCAGCACCTTGACTGCCACTGGACGGCCATCTTTCAGGCGTGCGAAATGCACCTGCGCGATCGATGCCGAAGCGATTGGCACACGATCAAAATCATCGAACAGCTCATCGAGGGGCTTGCCCAGCCCAGTCTCGATTTCACGGACCGCCAGCTCGCCTGGAAAGGGCGGTACGCGATCCTGCAGCCGCGCCAGTTCATCGGCGATATCGGTGGGCATCAGGTCGCGTCGGGTGGACAGCACCTGACCGAACTTGACGAAGATCGGGCCCAGACTTTCCAGCGTCCGGCGCAGCCGTTCGCCGCGAGGGGCGTCCAGCTGCCGCCCCAGTCGCAATAGCCTTGCGAAAGCGAGCAGCCAGCGCGAGCCAAGCGTGGCGGCGGCGCCTTGCGCTGCGATCTCGTCAAGACCGAAACGCCAGGCGACGAACAGGATCCGGATCAGCCGAAGCGTGCCCATGGGTGGCGGCTAGCTCGCAGACTCGCCGTCAAGCGCGGGGGTGACGCGTGCGCGCGCGATGAACGACACCGGAACGGGCTGCGCACCGCTCTCGGACGCGCTGCCTGGGTCAGCCGGCGCCGGGGCGTGCGACTCAAACGTCGGGTCGACATCAAAGCCGATGTCGCCATCGGGGTCGGGTTCGCCCGAGGGCTTGAGCGACAGAAAGTCGAACAGGTTTCGGTCAAGCAGATGCGAGGGCGCAACGGAGCCGAGCGCCGAGAAGATGTGCTCGGTGCGGCCCGGGTAACGCTTATCCCACTGCCTCAGCATCTCGCCCACTTCACGCCGCTTCAGGTGCTCCTGCGAGCCGCACAGATTGCACGGAATGATGGGGAATTGGCGCCATGCAGCGTAATCGATCAGATCGCGCTCGTGCACGTAGGCAAGCGGTCGAATCACCACATGGCGCCCGTCGTCGGAGACCAGTTTGGGCGGCATTGATTTCAATTTGCCACCGTAGAACAGGTTGAGAAAGAACGTGGCGAGAATATCGTCGCGATGATGGCCCAGCGCGATGCGGGTGGCGCCCAATTCGGTGGCCACGCGATACAGGATGCCGCGGCGCAGTCGCGAGCAGAGCGAGCACATTGTTTTGCCGGCCGGAATCACCCGGGTCACGATCGAATAGGTGTCCTGGTTCTCGATGTGAAACGGCACACCGATCGAGCGCAGGTAGTCGGGCAGCACGTGCTCGGGAAAGCCTGGCTGCTTCTGGTCAAGGTTGACTGCGATGATGTCAAAGTGCACGGGCGCGCGCTCGCGCAGCGTGAGCAGCAGATCGAGCATCGCGTAGCTGTCCTTGCCGCCTGACAGGCACACCATCACGCGGTCGCCTTCGCCGATCATGCCGAAGTCGGCGATTGCCTGGCCGGTCTGGCGCAGCAGCCGCTTGTGAAGCTTGTTGCGTTCGCGGGCCACACGTTCGGAAGCGTTCACAATTGCCTCCACTGCTCAATCCGAACCGAGCCAAGGCCCGGCATCGGATGGGGTTTGGTGACCGCGACCCGCAGCGCCCGCAGGCCGGGCAGCCTGGCGATTTCCTCGACCATGCTCGAGCAGAGCGACTCGACCAGCTTGAAGCGGCGGCTCGCGGCGGTGGCGTTGATGGCCTGCATCACCGCTTCATAGTTGACGGTGCCCGACAACCTGTCGTCGTGCGCCGCAGACTCGCGGATGGGTACGAACAGCTCGACCTCGACGCCGATGCGCCGCGGCTCGCGCTGTTCATGCTCATAAACACCCAGCAGACAGTCGACTTCAACGCCCTGCATAAGCATTCGGTAGCAATCGGAAAATCGGTCGGTCATGGTCAAACCCTAGGGACTCGCAAGGCCGGCACCGCCATCGACAGCGATCACCTGCCCGGTCACATAGTCTGCGTCGCGCAGCAGAAAGTAGGCCACCCGACCGATGTCGTTGCCGTCACCGATTCGCGCAAGCGGAATCGAGGCTTCGATGCGGGTGCGTTCGTCTGCGTTGAAGGTATCGTCCTCGGGCCAGGTGAGCGAGCCCGGCGAGATCGCGTTGACGCGCACGTGCGGCGCGAGTTCAAGCGCTAGCGATCGCGTCAGTGAAACGATGCCCGCTTTGGCTGCGGTGTAGACCGAGAACCCAGGCAGAGGCCGATCGGTGCGCACATCACACACATTGACGATTGCGCCCCCAGATTGCCGCAGCGCGGGGGCCGCGTACTGGCTGCAGAAAAACGCCGCCTTCAGATTGCCGTCGATCAGATACGCCCAGTGCGCCTCGTCCACCTCGCCAAGCGCCGAGCGTACGAAGGTCGATGCATTGTTCACCAGTCCGTCGAGCCGACCCTGCCAGTTGAGCGCAGCGGCGATCGCCTCAGCACAACCACGGGCGGTGCCAAGATCGGCGGCAAGGATGTGTGCGGAGTGGGGGCGCTGTGCGCAAAGCTCGGCCTGCAGCGCCTTGGCCGCGTCAGCCGATTGTCGATAGTGGATGACCACGTTGCATCCGCGTGCATGCAGTACACGTGCGAGCCCCGCACCGATTCGACGGGCGGCGCCGGTGATCAGAATGACAGGGACGGCGGACATCGGCAGTGACGCTTGGAGCCAGTCGGCATGAAGTGGCAGAGGCGCGCAAGGACGCCCGCACTCGGGCGCTTCAGACGCGACGGCAGTGTAAAGCATCCGCCATTCGGTCCCAGCCGCGTCCGGTGAAATAATCGAGGCCGTGCGAGCCTCATCAACCCCATCGCTGCTTCCTGAACCCGATCCCGCCGAGCGTGACCGCTCGCTGCGGCTGGTTGCGCGTCTGCACGATGAAATCGCAGCAGGCGATGGCGCAATCGGGTTCGATCGCTATATGGCGATTGCGCTCTATGAGCCGGGCCTGGGCTATTACGCCTCGGACCGTCGCAAGTTCGGACCGGCGGGCGATTTTGTCACCGCTCCCGAATTGACGCCGCTGTTTGGCGCGTGCGTCGCCGATCAGCTTGCAGCCTGGCTGCCGGGCATCGCGCCCTGCCTCTGGGAGTTCGGCGCTGGCTCGGGTGAGCTCGCGGCGCAGCTCCTGAGCGAGCTCGAGGCGCTGGGCTTTGGCTCGGTGCAATATCGGATCTTTGAACTCTCGGCGGCGCTTCGTGCGCGCCAGCAGGCCACGATCGCCGCGCGCGTGCCGCATGCGCTTGACCGTGTGCGGTGGCTCGATGCGCTGCCCGACCGGTTCGACGGCATCGTGCTCGCCAACGAACTTCTGGATGCGCTGCCCGTGCGGCTGTTTGAGCTGAATCAGGGCCGCGTGCTTGAGCGCGTTGTGACGCGGGCCTCGGAGGCGGCCCCGGCCCGCGCAGGTTTGACGCCCGGCGCAGCATCGCCGATCGGGCTGGCGCTCACGAGCCGTGCGGCTGACCCTGCCTTCGCACGGTCGGTCGAGGCGCGGCTCGCGCGGGCGGGCTGGCCCGCGCCGCTGGTTGCCACCGGCTATCGCTCAGAGCTTGGCGAGCAGGCTGCCGCCTGGGTGGCCAGTGTGTCCGAGCGGCTCGCAGACGGGGTACTGCTGCTGATCGACTATGGGTTTCCGGCAGCCGAGCTGTATCACCCCAGCCGGGCCTCGGGGTCATTCAATTGCCACTACCGTCACCGCTCGCATGCCGAGCCGCTCTGGCGTCCAGGCTTGTCTGATATCACCGCGCATGTCGATTTCAGTGCCGTGCACGACGCTGCGAGCCGGGCCGGCCTTTCCTGCCTGGGGTATGGATCTCAGGCGGCGTTCCTGCTCGGATGTGGGCTCGCGCAGCGGTTTACCGAGCGCCAGAGCCCGTCTGACGCGGCGGGCTACGCGCAGGCGGCGCAGGCCCTGCAGATGCTGGTGTCCGAGGCGGAAATGGGTGAGCTCTTCAAGGTGATTGCGTTGTCGCGCGGTGTGGACCGCGCGCCGCTGAAGCTTGCCGGGCGCGATCGCCGTGCCGCGCTGGATGCGGACGGTTCAGCCGCCTGCGAGTGAACGCGACTCACGCCGCGCGATCCAGAGCGACGACCCGATGATGACCACCCCGCCTGCGAGGGTGGTCTGCGCGGGCACATCGCCAAACAGCAGCCAGCCAAAAATCGACGCCCAAAGAAGGTCGAGAAACCGCACCGACTGGGTGGCCGAGATGTCGGTTCGATGAAACGAGCGCGTCATCGCGTATTGGCCGATGTTACCCAGCAGGCCCGCCAGAACGATCAGGCCGACCTGCTCGAGGTTCACCGCCTGCCAGTTCCACCAGGCAAACGGTGCTGACAGCAGCGTGATCGAGGCCGCCTGCCATAGCACGAGTACCGACGGCCCGTCGCGGCGCGCCAGCCGCTTGCTCATCAGCATCGTGGCCGCAAACATGGGTGCCGATGCGAGCATCAGCAGCATGGCTCCGGCCGACGAGCCGCCGAGCGCCGGACCGACCACGATCAGCACGCCGGCAAGGCCCGCGCCGGCTGCGATCCATCGGGCCGCCACCATCGGCTCGCCCAGCAACAGCCCGGCGCCCAGCATCAGAAAAATCGGGGTGGTGAAGCCGATTGCCGTGGTGTCGGCAAGACTGACCGAGGGCAGCGCGGTAAACCACATGGCGAGCGCGATGGTGTGGATGACACCGCGCAGCAGATGCCCTGGCACATCGCCCGTGCGCCAGCGTTCGCGGCCCGCGCGCAGTGCAACCGGCATCATCAGCGCAAAGCCCGCCAGGTAACGCAGAAACAGCGCCTGCACCGGGTCCATGTCGGCCGCCAGGGTTCGTGAGACGGCGTTGAGCAGGTTGAGTGTGATGCCGGCAAGCGTGGCCCACAGCATGGCGCGAAGCACCGGATGCGAGGCGGCAATGCGCCCGAGCGGCCCGTTGTGCTCAGGTTGTGGGCGGGCGTTTGGGTCAGTGGCCATGGCGGGGGGCGGGCGGCGCGCCAGGCGTGCGCGGCGCAGCGCCCGCAGCGTGACGCGCAAGCGATGGGCTCGGGTGCGATAATCGCCCGATGATCAAATGGCTGATCGCCACCGTGATCGCACTGGCGCTCTTTTCAGGGCTGATGCCGCTATTGCGCCGTTTTGGCATCGGTCGGCTGCCTGGCGACTTCAATTTCACGCTGTTCGGGCGCGAAATCTCGCTGCCAGTCATGTCGACCGTGCTGCTGTCGTTGATGGCGGCTGGCATTTCGCACCTGTTTTAAGGCGCTCCGGTTGGGTTAGGGCAGCACAATCACTTTGCCGGTGGCGCGCCGGGCGAGCAGATGTTCCAGCGCGCGGGCGCCCTCGGCAAGCCGATAACGGGCCGACACATGCGGATTGAGTCGACCCTGGGCAATCCAGCCAAACATCGTCTCGACATCGGATTGAAACCGCTGCGGCTCGAGCTGCGTGTACTGGCCCCAGAATACGCCAACGATTGAGGCGCCCTTCAAAAGCGCAAGGTTGAGCGGCATTTTCGGAATCTCGCCGTTTGCAAAGCCAATCACCAGATAGCGACCGCGCCACGCAATCGATCGAAACGCCGGTTCCGCGTAGCTGCCGCCGACCGGGTCGTAGATCACATCCGGGCCGCGCCCGGTCGTGATGGCACGAAGGCGTTCGCGCAGATCTTCGCTCGTGTAGTCGATGAAATCATCAGCGCCGTGCTCGCGGCAGACCGCCAGCTTCTCGGCGCTCGATGCGGCAGCGATCACCCGCGCGCCCAGAGCTTTACCGATTTCAATGGCAGCCAGGCCCACGCCGCCCGCTGCCCCCAGGACCAGCAGCGTCTCGCCGGCAGTGAGCTGAGCGCGGTCGACCAGTGCGTGATACGAGGTGCCGTAGGTGAGGAGAAAGGCTGCACCGCGCTCGAAGTCGAGACTGTCTGGCATCTTGAAGGTGCGCGATGCGGGCAGCTTCACCTTTTCTGCGAAGGCGCCAAAGGTGACCGACCCGATCACCCGGTCACCGATGCGGCGATCGGTCACGCCGCTGCCGACTGCGCTGACCACGCCCGAGAACTCCGCGCCGGGCGCAAACGGCAATGCGGGCTTGGCCTGGTATTTGTTCTGGATGATCAGTACATCCGGAAAGTTGACCCCGGCGGCGCGAACATCCACCACCACCTCGCCAGCGTCTGCCACCGGATCGTCAATCTCATCGACCACCAGCGAGTCGGGTAGGCCATGCTGTCGGCAAAGCAGCGCTTTCATCGTTTGACGTCTCCTGTGTGAACGGATGCGCGAGAAGCAAGCGCTGCGGCAAGCGCAGCAGTTCGCGCCTCGCGCAGGGCCTGCTGAATTCGCGCCGGTAAGTCCTGCGGGCCAAGTGCGCGTTCGCGAGCGGCAATCGCCCCGGCATCCACGCCACGCGCCGTATCGATCAGCGAACTCCAGGCGGTATCGAGCGCATCGATTGCTGCACAGCCGCCCGCGGCTTGTGCCGCGCGATAGGCGCAGGCGCGTGCGAAAGCGCGCGCTCGCTCGGGTCGCCTGAGCGCATCGATGCGCTCAAGGCGGGCGAGCAGGAGGGATGCGTCACCGGCAAGCGGGTTGGCCAGCCCCTGATCGGCCAAGAGCTGCGCGAGCTCGGCGCATGCTGCGGGCGCCCGCAACCGCTCGCTGCAGGCCTGAGCAACGGCCGAGGCGCCAGGAGCAGCCATCGCAAGTGCATAGCGGATTTCGAGCGGCTCTTCGCAACGCGCGGCGGCATCAACGCAGGCAGGCTCGATTGCGCCGCGCTCGGGCAGCAGTCGGGCGAGTGCGCCGCAGTGGCTCAGCACCTCGAACATGCGTGAAGGCTGCGCCTCCATCAGTCCGCGCGCAAGTTCCTGCCAGACGCGCTCGGGCACCAGTGCATCGACCTCGCCGGCGTCCACCATTTCGCGTGCGAGCGCGAGCGTCTCCGGTGCAATCGAAAATTGCGGCAGCCGCGCTGCAAAGCGCGCGAGTCTCAGAATGCGCACCGGGTCCTCGGCAAAGGCCTCACTGACGTGACGCAGCGTGCGCGTTTTGAGGTCAGCCTGACCGCCCCAGGGGTCGATCAGCGAACCATTGGCTGCGCGCGCGATCGCATTGATGGTGAGATCGCGTCGCCTGAGGTCCTCTTCCAGCGTGACCTCGGGCGAGCTGTGAATCTGAAAGCCCCGATAGCCGCGAGCAACCTTGCGCTCGGTTCTGGCGAGTGCATATTCCTCATGGGTATCGGGATGCAGAAACACGGGAAAATCGCGACCGACCGGCCGAAATCCGAGCGCGGTCATCTGCTCGGGCGTTGCACCGGTGACCACCCAGTCGCGGTCGGCCACCGCCCGCCCGAGCAATTCATCTCGCACTGCGCCGCCGACACAGTAGATCTGCATCGAGGCGCCGGGCCGACTAGCGCCGGGCGAATCCGCGGCTCTGATCGAGCCGCTGCTGTCGGACCGCAACCGGATCAACGCTCGCATCCTCGATCGCAATCGGGTCGATGCCAAGCTCGGGGGCAATCGGCCCACTGGCCACATTGTCGCGCGCCATTGAATCGAAATTGTCGAGCGACATGAGCGTAGGACCTGGCAGCGCCTCGAGAATCATCGCCTGCAGCCGGCCCGCCATGTCGGGAATCTCGATGATGGGCCGTGCGCAGCCCGCGCGCTGACCGCTGAGCCGTACCAGCTCGCGCAGGGTATAGACGCGCGGCCCGGCAAGCTCATAGCCGCGTCGGAAGGTTTCGCGGCGCTCGAGCGTGTTGATGAAGGCCTGTGCAACGTCTTCGACATGAATCGGCTGAAAACGCGTGCGAGCGCGCGCCAGCGGCATCATCGGCGCAAACCGCTGCAGCGTCGCGAACAGGTTGAGGAAACGGTCATCGGGACCAAACACGACCGAGGGTCGCAGGATGGTCCAGTTGAGCGCCGAGCCCATGACCGCCTGCTCGCCATCGGCCTTGGAGCGCAGATACATCGATGGCAGCGGTGCGGGTCCGTCCGAGCTGAGCGCCGACATGTGAATGAGCCGGGTCACGCCCGCTGCTTCGCAGGCGGCAACCACACGCCTGGGCAGCTCAACATGCGCGCGGGCGAAGTCGGCGCCGTAGGGATTGCCGCCCCGGCTGTGCAGGATGCCCACCAGGTTGATGACTGCATCCTGATTTTTGATGAGCGCGGCGAGGTTCGCATCGTTGTGAATGTCGGTTTCGACCACATCAACGGTGGGCAGTGGCATGAGCGCGCGCGCGCGCGCCAGTCGGCGCGTTGGCGCAGACACGCGCACACCCTGCGCGGCCAGCCTGGCGATGATCGAGCGGCCGATGAAACCGGTGCCGCCGAGTACGAGAATTCGATGAAGGGTCATGAGCGTCGTCAAGGCAGTTCAGTGGAACCCGCAGGCCGCGGACTCACCTGGCCCAGCCAGCTGCGCAGCGACTGCGGCTGGCCGGTAAAGAGCGATGCGTAGAAGGTGGCATTCGACAATACCTTCTTCACGTAGTCGCGGGTTTCGTGAAACGGGATGATCTCGGCGAAGATCGCGCCTTCCACCGGGCCGCTGAGCGTTGAGCGCCAGTTGCGCGGCCGCCCGGGGCCCGCGTTGTAGCCCGCGGAGGCGAGCACCGGCGAGCCATCGAGGTCATCGAGCACGTTTTTCAGATAGAAGGTTCCGAAACGGATGTTGGTGTCGCGATCCTTCAGGTGCTCCACCCGGAAGTCGCGCACATCGAGCTTTTGCGCGATCCAGCGTCCGGTGGCCGGCATGATCTGCATCAAACCCTGTGCGCCCGCGCTCGAGCGCGCGTCCATGATGAAACGCGACTCCTGGCGGATCAGGCCATAGACCCAGGCAGGGTCCAGACCGCGCTCGCCCGAGGCGGTTTTGACCTGCTCGCGAAACGGGGTCACAAAGCGCAGGGCGAAGTCATGTTCGCGCTGGGTACGTTCGGCGGTGTTCACGCAGCGGTCCAGCACATGAATGCTGCAGGCCCAGGCGGCGGCGGCCAGCAGCTCCCGGTCGCTCATCGGCTGCAGCTGGTGGTTCCACTCGCGGTTGCCATCCACCCGCAGGCCCAGCTCATAAAACTTCAGCGCCCGACGAAAGCCCGCGTTGCGGGCATGAACCGCCACCTCAGCGTCGGTGGGCGCAGCCGCGGTCGGCGGCGCAACAGTCAGTCGACCCAGGTCTTCAGCGGCCAGCTGACCGTAGAAATGAAATTCGCCCGCGATGCGCTGCAGCAGCCAGTCGGAATCCGCAACCCGGCCCTCCGCACGAAGCGCCCGCGCACGCCAGTAGACCCAGGCCGGATCGCGTCGACCCTCATCGCTCATTCGATCAATCAGTGCAGCCACCAGCGGCCAGTTCTGAGCCCGCAGCGCTGCGCGCGTCATCGAGAAAAGCGTGTCGTCGCTGACGGGCGCAGTAACAGCCCGCCGTGTCCAGCCGAGCGACTCAGGCGCCATGCGGCGCATGCCGCCAGCGGCCACCTGCGACCAGGCAAACAACCGGTCGTCGCCGGTGAGGGTGGGCGCGCCCGCCTCAAGCTGTTGTGCGGCCGCCTGCGGGTCGGTGCGGGCGAGTTGCGATACCGCGATCAGCGCAATCTCGCGCCGGCCTTTGAATGCAGCCTCGGTCGGCGGCTTGGCAAGGGCTGCCCGCAGCGATGCAGGCTCGACCCCGAGGAGATCGGCCGCGACGCGAATGGCCGACACCGATCCGGATTCCAGCGCGCGGTGCAGGCGCCGCATGGCGGCATTCGGACCGAGCCGCTGCTGGCGGATCGCCTGTTCGAGCAGCAGGTTGCAGCTATCGGGCAGATCCCGCGGCACCATCAGGACCTGCTCGAGGTCGGCGCGCGAAGGCTGCGAGCGTGGGGTTGGCGCACTCCAGGCGAGACAGTTGATCTGCGCATCGTCGCGCCGCGCAAAGCGCGCGTACTGGGCGTCGAACTGTTGCCATTCACCGCGGCGTCCCAGGTTGAGCAGCCAGTCCCGGCGGAGCAGCTCGCCAAGCGCGCTGCCCTCATGACGCGCGAGCGTGCGACTGACCTCGGCATCGAGCTCCTCGGCCTGTGCCGATGATGCCGGCCCCCGCAGGCGCAGGCTCAGCCGCCAGTAGGCTGGATAGTCGACGAGCGGGTGGTCGCGCGGCACATGGCGCGCGACAGCGTCGAGCTGTTTGAAGTCACCCTTCGTCCACGCTTGGCGAGCGGTGACCAGGGCTTCGTCGGGACTGGGTGCAGGCGCTGTTTGCGATGCAGACGGTGACTGACGCCGGTCGGCCTGAGCCGCGCAGGCCGACACCAACATCGCGACGCCTACAATCGATCCGATGGCAATCTCGCGGATCATGTCGATACCGAGCTGGATGACTGACAGATGGAAAGCGCGCCGAGCATACCACGCACCCTTTTGGATGGATCACGAGATTTCGAGCGCAAGCGCCTGATCGCCTGGCGGCAATCGCTTGATCCGCATCAACGTGACCAGGCCGACCAGCGAATCGGCGAGCGGCTGGCGCAAATCGTCTTGGCGCGGCGCCCGGCTGGCGTGCTGGCCCTGTACTGGCCGATCCGGGGTGAGCCAGACCTTCGGGCGGTTCTGGGCTCGCTGGTTGAGGCTGGCTGGCAACTCGCCCTTCCCAGCGTGGCCGGCCGCGAGAGTCCGCTTGAATTTGGACGCTGGCAGCCGGGCCAGGCAATGCGCGCAGTGTCATTTGGGTTGATGCTTCCTGACCCGTTCGAACCCGTACTGCCTGATCTGCTGGTGATTCCCTGCGTGGGGTTTGATCGTCGCGGTTACCGTCTGGGGTACGGTGCCGGCTTCTATGATCGAACGCTTGCCGGGCGGCCCGTACCCACCGTGGGCGTAGCGTATGACGGCTGTGAGCTCACGGCATTCGCTGCGCAGCCCCATGACCGACCGCTTGACTGGGTGGTTACCGAAACTCGAACCCTGGGCTTGCCTGCGGCAGGCAGGGCGCCTGCCGCCTGACATCGCCCTTAACCGCCGGAAGCCGCCAGCAGCTCAAGCGTTGGCTCGGCCTGGTTCATGGTGTAGAAGTGCAGCGCGTCCACGCCCTCGGCGACCAGTCGACGACACTGGGCGGCCACCACCTCATGGCCAAACGCTCGGATGGCCTGCAGATCTTCGCCATACTGCGCAAGTCGCTGCCGAATCCAGCGTGGAATTTCAGCGCCGCACGCATCTGAGAACCGCGTAAGTTGCCGATAGTTGCCGATCGGCATGATGCCCGGCACGATCGGCGCGCAAACGCCTGCCGCCACCGCCGCATCGCGAAACCACAGAAACGCGTCGACGTTGTAGAAATACTGCGTGATCGCGGTATCAGCACCTGCGCCGACTTTGGCAACCAGCGCCTCAAGGTCGGCCTGCGCCGAACTGGCCTGCGGATGCACCTCGGGGTAGGCAGCCACGGCAATACCGAACCAGTCGCCGGTGGTGGCACGGATATGACGCACCAGATCGACCGCAAACCGGAAGTCGCCCGTGTCGACCATGCCTGAGGGCAGATCACCGCGCAGCGCCACCAGCTTTCGGATGCCCTGGCTGCGGTACAGCGCAAGCAGCTCGTCCACTGACTCCCGCGTTGCACCGATGCACGACAAATGCGGCGCAACCTTTGAACCGGCTGCCACAATTTCGAGCACGGTGCGCAGCGTTTTGTCGCGGGTCGCGCCGCCCGCGCCGTAGGTGACGCTGAAGTACTCGGGCTTGGCCTGCGCGAGGCGCTGATGCACCCCGCGCAGTCGTGCTTCGCCCTCGGTCGTGTTCGGCGGGAAGAACTCGAAACTGACCGGAGGTCTCATGTCACTCAAGCCTCAATAGCGGTAGGTGTCGGGCTTGTAGGGACCCGATGCCGAGACGCCGATGTAGCTCGCCTGGTCAGGCGACAGCTCGGTGAGCATCGCGCCGATTTTCTTCAGATGCAGACGGGCGACCTTCTCATCCAGATGCTTGGGCAGCACATAAACCTTGCCCGACTCATAGGCTTCGGGGTGCATCCAGAGTTCGATTTGCGCAATGGTCTGATTGGCAAACGATGACGACATGACAAATGACGGGTGACCCGTGCCGCAGCCCAGATTCACCAGTCGGCCCTCGGCCAGCATGATGATGCGCTTGCCATCAGGGAAGATCACGTGGTCAACCTGGGGCTTGATGTTCTCCCAGCGGCAGTGATCCTTCACCGAAGCAATGTCGATCTCGTTATCGAAGTGGCCGATGTTGCAGACAATGGCCTGATCCTTCATGCGCTTCATGTGCTCGAAGGTGATCACGTCGCGGTTGCCGGTGGCGGTCACGAAGATGTCGGCCTTGTCGGCGGCATATTCCATCGTGACAACGCGGTAGCCTTCCATCGCAGCCTGCAGCGCGCAGATCGGATCGATTTCAGTGATCCAGACCTGTGCGGAGAGCGCGCGAAGCGCCTGCGCAGAGCCCTTGCCCACATCGCCGTAGCCGGCAACAACGGCCACTTTGCCTGCGATCATGACGCCGGTGGCGCGCTTGATACCATCAACCAGCGATTCGCGGCATCCGTACAGGTTGTCGAATTTGCTCTTGGTGACCGAGTCATTGACGTTGATGGCGCGGAACGCGAGTTCGCCGTTTGCAGCCATCTGGTACAGGCGCTTCACGCCGGTGGTGGTTTCCTCGGTCACGCCCACGATCGACTTCAGCTGGCGCTCGTACCAGCCCAGGTCGGTTGCCAGACGCTTGCGGATCGAATCGAACAGCGCGGTTTCCTCTTCGCTCGTCGGGTTGGTAATGACCGAGGGATCGCGCGCGGCGCGGGTGCCCAGATGAAGCAGCAGCGTGGCGTCGCCGCCATCGTCGAGGATCATGTTGCTGGGCTGGCCGTCGGCCCACTCGAAGATCCGATGGGTGAATTCCCAGTACTCCACCAGGTTCTCGCCTTTGTAGGCGAACACCGGGATGCCCGCTGCGGCAATGGCGGCGGCGGCGTGATCCTGGGTGGAGAAAATGTTGCAGGACGCCCAGCGCACCTGCGCGCCGAGCGCGGCCAGCGTCTCGATCAGCACGGCGGTCTGGATCGTCATGTGCAGCGACCCGGTAATGCGGGCGCCCTTGAGCGGCTGGCTTGCGGCAAATTCTTCGCGAATGGCCATCAGACCTGGCATCTCGGTTTCGGCGATGCGGATTTCTTTGCGACCCCAATCGGCAAGCGAGATATCAGCGACGTGATAGTCGGGCGCTGCGGGCGCTGGCTTCAAAACGGCAGACATGAACACACTCCATTGATGATGAAGCGGTCAGTTCGATACGGGGGAGCGGGGGAGCTCGCCGACCTCGGAATGACCGCGGGTCAACGAGCGCCGTTTGACTGCGAAACCTGATGACGCGCCAGCCGGACCCTGGGGCCCAACGTTGAGGCGCGAAGTGCTGACCGTATCGGTTGGCATGTTTCGCCGCTTCGAGCCTGGCAGCGGCACAGACAACAGCCGCGTTGCAGCGCTCCTCGAAGCAAGACGCGAATGATACCAGCGCCTTCGAAGCAGGCAGCACGCCTGACCTTGAATCCTCAGGGGGTATCCGATTGCCCGACCTTAACGTTTGCCGTCTGGCTGCGCGTAGCGCGGTACGTGAAAACAGTCAGCGTTGTCCGCCTGATCGGTGGGCGGCGACTGCGCCACCCGGCCGGCGATCACCCTTTTAGACCCTGCAAATCCGCAGGTCGCTGGAACGAAATGTTCACAGCCGCGGGTGCAGCGCTGTCCGAATCCGCACTCGGATTCGACACGCCGCAGCCGCTC
>VGHA01000113.1 GCA_016868375.1 Betaproteobacteria bacterium
GTGAACACGGCCAGAGGCAGATACACGGTCACCAGCTTGCGCTGGCGGGTTACCAGGTAGTCCATGCCGCCCTCGGAATGGGCGGCTGCGCCTGGCTGCGCCGGGTTGTGCGGATCTTGCGCGGTCATGGGTTAATCCTTCACTCCCTGCTGCCACTTGCGGCGCTGCAGGCCAAAAAAGCTGATCAGAATGGCAGCAAGCAGGAAGGGCACCATCGCCATCGCAATCGCGGCCCCTTCCGCGAGTTGGCCGCCGGGAATGGCGCGCTGGAACGACAGCGTTGCCATCAGGTGCGTGGCGTTCACCGGCCCACCGCGCGTGATGACGTAGATCAGTTGGAAATCCGTGAACGTGAAAAGCACCGAAAAGGTCATCACGATGGCGATGATCGGCGTGAGCAGCGGATAGGTGACGTGGCGGAACAACTGCCACCGCGACGCACCATCGATCGTGGCCGCTTCATACAGTGAAGGCGAAATGGTTTGCAGCCCGGCGAGCAGCGAGATCGCGACGAAGGGAATGCCGCGCCAGATGTTTGCCGCGATCACAGACCAGCGCGCATTCCAGCTATCCCCGAGGAAATTGATGTACTCGTTGATCAGGCCCAGCTTGACCAGCGCCCACGAGATGATTGAAAACTGGCTGTCGTAAATCCACCAGAACGCGATCGCGGACAGTGTGGTCGGAACGATCCACGGCAACAGCAGGATCGCCCGCATGAGGGACTTGAAGCGGATGTTCTGATTGAGGAGCAGCGCCAGCCAAAGGCCAAGACCGAACTTGACGACGCTGGCCACGCCGGTATACAGCATGGTGTTGAACACCGAGAGCCAGAACACGCTGTCGCCGAACAGCGACCTGTAGTTTTCCAGACCAACAAACTCGCCGGGGCGGCCGATCTTGGTATCGGTGAGGCCCAGCCACATGCCGAGCCCGAGCGGATAGGTCAGAAACACCAGCAGGATCGCGGCTGCCGGCAGCATGAACAGGAAGCCCAGTGCGTTGGCGCTGTTGTTGATGCGCCCGATGAGGGAAAGGCCTGTTGCTGTGGACAAAGCAGCTCCCGAAGGATGACCCGAAACGTCGCTGCCTGCCGCAAGCGGCACAACCACCGCTGAGGCAGGAAGAATCGACAACCGCAAAAGGCCGGGTCAGACCTTGTAGTAACGCTCGGCGCGCTGCTGCGCGCGTGCAGCAGCCTCCTGCGGCGTACGCTGGCCTGAGGCCGCTTCGGCCACCATGTTGACCATGATGAAATCGGCCAAGGTGCTGGCGGAGGAATAACCGAGCCTACCCGGAAAGCCAGCCGGACGCATCACCGCCATCGCATTCCTGTACGGAGTGTGCTTCGGATCGACAGTCCAGATCGGATGCTTCTCGTAGGCCTTGAGCGGGTGGCAGACGTAGCCGATCGACGCGTTCATCCAGGGGTTGTATTGCTCCTCCTCCATCATGAAGCGGATGAATTCTTTCGCTGCCTTCGGATACTTGGAGTACTTGAAGATCATCTGGTTGAAGAACAGGTTGAACTCCGTCGGCACGCCGGCCGGGCCGATCGGCATGTTGGCATGCTGGATGTCGCTTACCAGTTCCTTCACCTTGGGGTCCTGCGAATTCTTGGCCGCGTAGTACACCGAAATGCCATTGGCGGTGAGACTGATCTGCCCGTCGAGGAAGGCCTTGTTGTTGTTCGGGTCGAGCCACGAGAGCGTCCCGGGCACAAAAGTGGCGTAGAGCTCCTTGGCATATTCGAGGGCCCTGATCGTTTCCGGGCTGTTGATGATGACTTTGTTGTTGGTATCGATCATGGCGCCGCCATGCGACCATACGACCCAGTGGGTCCAGGAATTGCCGTCACCCGTGGCATTCCCGAGCGCAAAACCGCCCGGCGTGCCCTTGTCCTTCAGCGCCTTCATCAACTGCAGGAAGCCATCGTTGTCTTTCGGAAAGCTGGAAAAGCCGGCGGCCTTGACCTGACTGTCCCGATAGACCAGCGCGTTGCCTGCCGCACCGAAGGGGACGCCAATCCCCTTCTTGCCGTCAGGCCTCAGATACTGTTCGCACACCGGGTACCAACCCCCGTACTTCTTGCCAAGGTAAGTTGCAACATCGGTGCAATCGACCAGTTTTTCCGGATACAGGTTGGCGTCGTCATTGGTGCTCAGGATGATGTCGGGTCCGCTTCCAACGTTCGCAGCGACCGCCGCTTTCGGACGCACATCCTCCCAGCCCTCGTGATCGACGCGCACCTTGATGCCCGTCTTCTCCTCGAATTTCCTCACGTTGGCCATGTAGACATCTTCGTCTCCCTGGACGAAACGCTTCCAGCGCAGCACGCGCAGCTGCGCGCCCTTTTCCGGGGCATTGCTCCACTGCGCGTGAGCGGACCTGGTCCAGATCATCGGACCGGTGGCAGCACCGGCGGCCACAGAAGAGCTTTGCAGGAACTTGCGACGGGTGAAATGCAGCATGGTGAGCCTCCTCTTGAAAGTTGGTGAGAACTGAATATCAACGGGTGGATCATACTTGGTTGCGTGCAGGGTGCGCTGTTGTAGGCATGCCGCCGCTCAGGCCGCGAGACGGGCACTGGTGGCCGCATCGAACAGATGCGCACGCGCGGAGTCCGGTTTCAGACGGATGGATGCCCCCGGCTTGAAGTCATGCCGTTCGCGGAACACGCTGGTCATTTCCATGCTGGCAAACTTGGTGAACACAAGGGTATCGGCTCCCGTTGGCTCAACCACCACCACTTCAGTGGCAACGCCCTCGTTCCCGGAAGCGAGTTCGATGTGTTCCGGGCGCGTACCGTAGACCACCTTCTGCCCGTTACTGGCGCTGGCATTCGTTGGCATGGGCAGCATGGCGCCGCCTTCGAGTTCGACCCTTCCGCCATTCACGATGCCTGGCAGGAAGTTCATCGCCGGTGAGCCGATGAACCCTGCAACAAACTGGTTTACCGGACAGTCATAGAGTTCGAGCGGCGAGCCGGACTGCTCGACGATGCCATCTCGCATCACAACGATCTTGTCGGCCATGGTCATCGCTTCGATCTGGTCGTGCGTGACGTAGATCGAAGTGGTCTTCAGACGCTGATGCAACTCCTTGATCTCGGTGCGCATCGCCACGCGCAGCTTGGCGTCGAGGTTGGAAAGCGGCTCGTCGAACAGGAACACCTGCGGATCGCGCACGATGGCGCGGCCCATGGCCACACGCTGGCGCTGGCCACCTGAAAGCTGGCGCGGATAGCGGTCGAGCAGGCTTTTCAGACCAAGGATTTCGGCCGCCCTGCCGACCCGATCCTCGATGGTCGCCCTGTCCTTCTTCGCCAGCATGAGCGAGAACGCCATGTTGTCGCGTACGGTCATGTGCGGATACAGGGCGTAGTTCTGGAACACCATGGCGATATCGCGTTCTTTGGGCGGCATGTTGTTGACCACCTTTGCGCCGATCCTGATCTCGCCGCCGGAGATTTCCTCCAGGCCGGCGATCATGCGCAGCAGCGTGGACTTGCCGCAGCCGGACGGACCGACGAGCACGCAGAACTCGCCGTCGCTGATCTCGACCGATACGCCCTTGATGATGTGGGTCTGGCCGAAGTACTTCTGCGCCTGACGGATGGTGACGGATGCCATGCAATCTCCTGAAAAGGGGCGCTCCGGGCCCGGAGCGGATTTTCACCCGTTGTTGTTGTAGAGATGAAGCACCTGCGATTTTCGGTGCGATGCGGCAACCGGCCGCTGCGCCGCACCCTTCACGTTGCTCATCGCGAGGGCTGGCGCATCGTAGCCGATTGTTTCCCCTCGAGTCTCTCCACATGGCCTCGGCGATGAATCAAGTCAGGGCCGACCTGCCGGCAAATGCGGCCTGCAACAATTCCTCGCTACGGATCGCCGCGCGCTGACCGGCTGTGGGGTCACCGCCGTCTTGACCTCAAGCCCGCGAACTGCCCGGTGCGGACCCGCACGCCGTGTGGTGTGCCAGCGGGCTCGGTGACCTCCTTCGTCGAAGAAACGGGTTTCCCTGCGGATCAACTGCCAGGCAGCAAGGTGCTGCCACGGTGTGAACGAGCGGTGGCCAACCTGAACGCCAAGCGTCAGTTGCCCAGCCGCTCACGCAGTGCCTGCTCCAGCCGCGCCCACACGAAGCGCATCACCGCCGACCTCCGCAACTCCGGGTGCGCGCAAAGCCATACCTCCAACTCCTGGCCGAAGCGCTCGGCAAGGACTCGACGCAGACCGGGTCGCTCGGAGGCTACGTCGGCGAGGTAGACACTCACCCCAAGCCCCGTCTCGGTGGCTGCGTAACGTGCGAGGATGGCGTCGGTGCGCAGCCGGAAGCGGATCGGGCTGCCTGGCCCGACCGCCCCCTTCATCATGGGTGCGAGCGGCGAGGACTCCCGGTCGTAGCCCGCAACGAAGGCAACTTCTGGCAGGGTGAAGTCGGCAGGCTCGCCGTGGCGCTCGAGGTAGGAGGTGTGGGCATACAGCCCGAGTTCGGTCCTCCCCACCCGCACTGCGATCACGCCCTCCTGCTCCGGGCGGAAGAAACGCACCGCAATGTCGGCTTCCCGGCGCAGCAGGTTATCGCTGCGGTTGGACACCGACAGCTCGATCTCGAGTCCCGGCTCCTCGGCTAACCACTGCGCAGCGAGTGGCGCCACCACCTGGGTCGCGTAAACCTCCGACACCGCCAGCCGCACTGTTCCCACCGGGCGTTGGTCGGCCTGCGCCATCAGGCGCCCGGCTTCCAGGGCCGCCGCCTTCATGGGCGCGGCGGCGCCATACAGTGCATGGGCCCGCTCGGTGGGATCGAGCCGGCCTGGCCGGCGCACAAACAGTGCTTCGCCCAGCACCCGCTCCAGTTCACGCACGTGACGGCCGAGGCTCGGTTGCGTTGCGCCCAGTAGCCGCGCTGCCTGCGTGAGCGTGCCTACCTCTGTGTAGGTGTCGGATGCGCGCATTGGTGGATCCCGGGTAAGGTAAGTAGCTTATGACCTAGAACGCTTCAAATCCCAAGTCGTTGACACTATCCGGGAAGTATTTCAGCAGCCTGTTAGGACATCAAGGTAATCCGATTATTGGAAGCCCGAGCGGCGGGTATCAAGATGCCTGGTCAATGAAGGGTGTGGTGCCCCGCCTGCGGCCCGATTCAGTGGGCGACCTTGCAAACGCGACAGTGTATGATCTGCAGCGATTCACACTTGACCTGTTCGGAATCCTTCCACCATGAGCCAACCCGCATCCAGCGCCTTTACCGCCTCCGGCTCGAGCCATATGGCGCGAGTGGAGCCTGACCGCATTATCGTTCGTGGGCTGGACCTTTGTCGCGACGTGATCGGGCAACAATCATTCACCGCGTACTTTCTGTTTCTTCTGACGGGAAGCGCCCCCAGTGAAAAACTGGTCAAGGCGGTTGATGCCACCTTGATTGCGATTGCCGAGCATGGGCTGGTGCCGTCCGTGCAAGCGGCGCGGATGACACTGGCGGCGGCCCCCGATGCCATGCAGGGTGCAGTCGCCGCCGGCCTGGCAGGCTGCGGGCCAGTCATCCTGGGCGCGTCGGAGACGGCTGGGCACTTACTGATCACGCTGCTTGCCCAGGCGCAAGCGCAGCAGCGGCCCCTGGAGGATCTGGCGCGAGAGGCCCTGCAATCCCTGCGGGCCAACAAACAAGCCCTGCCGGGCTTCGGCCACCCGGTTCACAAACAGGCGGATCCCCGTGCAGACAGGCTTCTGCAACTCGCCGATGCCTGGGAGATTTCGGGTGAGCACGTCGCAGCCCTCAGGATATTGGCAAGCCAGGTGCAACCCGTTTATGGGCGACCTTTTCCCATGAATGTGTCAGCGGCCATTCCAGCGGTGTTGCTCGATGCAGAGTTCCCTGCAGGTGCTCTGCGCGGTATACCGCTGCTGGCCCGTACCGCCTCGCTGGTTGCCCACCTGCTTGAAGAGCAGAGTCGGTCCATCGGGTTCAAGCTCGCTGCAGCGGCCGAACTGGCCATGCGCTACGACGGCCCGGAGCCCCGAGATGTCTGACGCGAGCACGCAAGAGGTCTCTTTGCTTCAACCGCTTGAAGTATTGCGACGCTTTGCGCCCCACGACTTTTCTATAGCGGCTTTCTTCCAAAGACGCTGTGCTGCTTTGGGCGACGCACCCATGCTTGAGTATCAAGACCAGGTCCTATCCTGGCGTGAATGCGCGCGACGTGTCGACCAGGCCGTTGGCTGGTTGAAAACCCGGGGTATCGGTAAGGGCGATCGCATTGGGCTGATGGCCTACACACACCCGGGTACGGTGGTCCTGATGATGGCCTGTGCGCGCCTGGGCGCCATCATCGTACCCAGCAATCCAGAGTTTGAAGTGCGCGATTCGCGCTATGTTTTTGAGCATGCCGGTGTTAGCGGGGTCGTCTGTTCGCCGGAGGCACTGGGTCGTGTGCGGGACGCCACAGCAGCGATTCGGCCCATGCCCTGGGTTCTGATGTACGACGATCCCTCGCGTGAAGAGGCGCCTCTCGCAGAGCAGTGGCAGCAGGCCCAGCCCGATACCACCACTTATGACGGTAAAGCCGATGACACGACGCTGATTCTGTACACCTCAGGAACGACAGGCTTTCCCAAAGGTGTCATGCATAGCCAGCGCAGTTATCTGCTGACGGCCGAGGCATTTGTGCTGCGGATGTACCTGCAACCGGGCGAGCGGGTCATGTGTGTGCTTCCGCTGTTTCACATTAACGCCCTCATGTACTCGCTGGGTGGGTCGATCGCCTGCGGGGGCACCTTGATTCTTATTCGCAAGTTTTCAGCAGCTAGCTTTTGGCGTGATGCGGCGCGCTATCGCGCAACCGAGGTCAATGTGATCATGTCGGCGGCGGCTATCCTGTCGCGCCGTCCCATCGAAGAATTCGATGCTTCGCATTGTCTGGCCAAGATGTTTCTGGCGCCCCTTAACCAAGATTTGCTCGATACCTTTACGCATCGTTTCCAGGTCCCCGTCTTGATTGAGTGCTACGGCATGACCGAGATTCCGGGTGTTTTAAGCAATCCGTTTCTGGGCCCGCGCAAGCTGGGCAGCATGGGCCGCATCTCACCCCATCCCGATCCTGCGATCGAGCGACCGCAGGTGCGCATTCTTGATGAGCAGGGCCGTGACTGCGCTGTCGGAGACATTGGCGAAATCGCCGTCCGAACGCCCACCCTGATGCAGGGCTACTACCGAGACCCCGAGCAGACTCAGGCAAGTTTCCAGGATGGCTGGTTTCTGACGGGTGATCTGGGTTGGCATGACGATGATGACTTTTTCTTTTTCTACACACGGCGCAAGGACGTCATCCGCCGGCGCGGCGAGAATATATCGGGCGCCGAGATTGACACAGTCGTTGGCAGTCATCCGGATGTGTTGGAATGCGCCGCGGTGGGCGTGCCTTCGGACTTGGGCGAAGAGGAAGTTCTGGTGGCCATCGTCGCGCGTTCTGGCTCCAGCCTGGACCTGCCGGCGCTTTACGCCTACGCCTGCGAACGGCTCGCTCCTCTGAAACGTCCGCGTTACCTTGTGTCGGTCCATAGCCTCCCACATACGGGGTCGATGAAAATTGCCAAGTTTCGTCTGAAACTTGATTTAAAAGACCTTATGGCGCGAGCCACTGACTTCAGCCCTTCATCATTGCCGTAACGGGAAAATCTCATGACTCACCATATCAAATCCGCGCAGACCATCGAGAATATTTACGATTCCGCCGATCTCATCACCCAGGAGGTTCTCAAGCGCTACGAGGGCACGCCTGACCCCAGGCTGCGTGAGCTCATGCTGTCGCTCATAAAGCATCTGCATGGCTTCGCCCGCGATGTGAAGCTCACAGGAAACGAGTGGACTTTTCTCATGGGCTTTCTTGAAGAAACCGGCAAGTGGTGTTTTCCCGGTCGCAATGAGTTCGTGATTTTTTCCGATGCGCTCGGGCTGTCCATGCTGACGGTCACGCAAGATTACAAGCGACCTTTGCACGCGACTGAGCCAACCCTGGTGGGTCCCTTCCTGCTTGAAGAGGCACCTCGCTTCGAGATGGGCTCTGACATCAGCGGTGGGGCAGCGGGCTCACCCATGTATGCAAGGGGGCGCATCCTCGACACGGAGGGCAAACCGGTTGCCCGGGCTTTGATCGACGTATGGCATTCTGATGAGCGCGGTCTGTATGACGTGCAGGAAGATCTCCAGAAAACCGGGCCCTGGGCTCGTGCCCTGCTGACGACGGGGGCAGACGGCGGCTATGCGTTCTGGTCAGTTTTGCCGGTCGACTATCCCATTCCGCAGGATGGAACCGCTATCCGCATGATGCGGGCAACGACAGGGCGCACCTGGCGTCCGGCCCATTTGCACTTTCGGATTCGCGCCGAAGGCTTTCTGACACTGATCACCCACATTTTTGACCGCAGCAGCGGGAACCTCGACGGTGATGCAGTATTTGGGGTACGCCCCTCCTTGATCGCCGACTTTATTCCGCAAAGTCTGGGCAAAGCCCCAGACGGTAAGGTCATGGACCGTGACTTCTACACACTGGACTACGATTTTGTTATGGTCCGAGGCTGAAAGGCGCGGTCACGAGTTTGTGGGGTCACCAGTGTGAAGATCGATGACACCACGAAGGCGGTCGTAAAGACTGGGGCGTCGTTGAGCACCCCAGGATTGGCGGTCAAACGCCCAGGTACGCGCGGCGGATTTCATCGCGTTGCGCGAGCTCGGCCGAGCTGCCGTCTGCGATAACGCGTCCGTTCCTAAGCACGTAGGTGCGCGATGAAATAGCCAGGGCCCGGCTGACGTTTTGTTCAACCAGCATGACTGCAGTGCCATTGCGATGGATGGCCTCAATCGCACGAAACATGTCACCCACTATGGAAGGGGCCAGGCCCAACGATGGCTCGTCCAGAAGCAGTAGCTTGGGCAGAGCCATCATCGCCCGACCAATAGCAACCATCTGCTGCTGGCCGCCCGACAAGGTTCCGGCGGTCTGATCAAGCTTTTGCCGGACCGCGGGAAACAGGTCGCATACCTGCTCAAGGCTGCGCAAGCGATTCTGTCGCGCACGTGGGTGCATTGCGCCCAACTCGAGGTTTTCGCGCACGCTAAGCCCAGTAAACAAGCGGCGGCTCTCCGGTACCAGCGCGAGCCCACGTTCGCATAACTGATAAGCCGGCATGGTCGAGATACGGGTGCCTTCCCATACAATTTCGCCTGCCGCCAGCAGGTTCAAGCCCATGACGGCCATGATGAGGGTCGTCTTTCCGGCTCCGTTGGGGCCGATGACCGACACCATCTCGCCCGGCATGACGTTCAGGCTGAGATCCCATAGGGCAGGCGCGGCACCATATTTAACCTGAATACTTCGGACTTGAAGCATGATCAAGACACCCTGGAGTCTTCACCGAGGTAAGCGCGGATGACAGGCTCACGAGCCATGACCTCACGGGGGGCGCCCTCTGCAATAACCTGCCCCTGGTCGAGAACCACCAGCCGGTCGGATAGCGCCATCACTGCATTCATGACGTGTTCGACAAACACGATGGATGTTCCCTGATCTCGAATGCGCTTAATCGTCTGTACCGCCGAGGCAATCTCTCCTGGGGTTAGACCCGACAGGACTTCATCGAGAAGGATGACCGAGGGGCGGGCTGCCAGGGCGCGTGCCAACTCAAGGAACTTCCGCTGATGCAGATTGAGTTCGTCCGGAAAAAAGTCAGCTCGATCGGCAAGGTCGGTAAAGTCAAGACACTCACGCGCCTGCCGCTGGGCGTCAGCGCCACGAAGGCGGCCCGCGCCGTACAGTGCGGCCAGGTTGACGTTTTGTAGCACTGTGAGACCTGAGAATGGACGTGGAATCTGGTAAGTGCGCGACACTCCCCGCCTGCGAATCTCGTGGGCAGCAAGGCCTGCGCATTCCTGGCCCATCACCGTGAACGAGCCGGCTGTTGGCCTGTAGTGCCCGCTGACTACATTGATGAAGGTCGATTTGCCCGACCCATTCGGTCCGAGTAAACCCAGGATTTCACCACGGTACAGCCTCAGGTCAACACCCTGCAGCGCCTTGATGCCTGAAAAGTGTTTGCTTAGACCTTGCGCGCGGAGCACGACCTCGGCCTCCGAGCCTGACGGCAATCGTGTGCTAGCTGTGGTTGCCTGCTCACGGGGTACTGCTAGATCGGAGGCCTCGACCTGTTCGTTGGTGTGGGCAGGTACTTCTCTCGGTTCCTTGGCAGCGCAGTGACCCGCCATCTGACGTCGCCGGCGGCGCGCTAACCAGGCGCCCAGAATGCCAGAGGGCATCAACAGCACAGCCGTTGTCAGAACTATGCCTGTGAGCGCTTTGGCGACGAGCGCGACCTCGCTGTCGGTGGACAGGCTGGTCAGAAGGGTGATCAGGATCGCCCCAAGCATGGGGCCTGCCCAATGGCGACTGCCGCCGAGGATACTCATGAGCACGACCGTGAGCGGCACTGTGATGTTGAAGGTTTCGGAAACCGTCACGTAGGACACATAGAGTGCCTGGATGGAACCCATGACACCGGCAATAAAGCTCGATAGGGCAAAGGCCGCCATCTTCAGCCAAAAGGTGCTGACCCCGTGCACCTCCGCCACATCTTCATCGTCGTGAATCGCCAGCAGGGCAAGGCCAAAGCTTGAGCGCAATAGCCACCAGGCAACAAACACAGTCGCTGCAGCAACGATGAGACCCAGGAAATAGAAGGTTGACGCAGCAACCGGACCAAGCTTGGGAATATCAACCCCCATCAGGTAGACACCGGGTCCGCCATCGATCGGAGTGTTGACGATGATGGTTGCGAGTACAAAAGTTGTCGCCAGCGTGATTAGCGCAAACGACTCTCCGCGAATCGTCTTCAGGCGGAACACCACCGCGCCCACGGCCAGCGCAAGAAACGCGGCCAGCACACCGGCCACCAAGGCAGACGGGAGAAACGGCCAGTTGAGTTTGGTGGCCAGATTGGCCATGGCGTACATGCCGGCACCGAAAAATGCGCCATGTCCGAATGAGAAGTAGCCCGAATACCCAGACAGAATATTCCAGCTGGTAGCGAGCGTGATCCAAAAATAGAACAGGTAGGCGAGCGATTGAAAATGGACGGGCAGTCCGGCGTAGGGGGCAACGGCCAGTCCAAGCAACACAATCGCCGCAGTCGCCAGACCCTTGGAGCTAGTCACGGACAGGCCTCAAGATGAGGATGACAATCAGGAGCGTGAAAGCGACCAAGGGAGCCCAGGTCGGGGCAATCAACGCCATGGTGAGCGCTTCGCTCAGTCCGATGACGATGCCGGCAAAGAGTGGCGACCATGCCGAGGCCAGTCGGCCCATCATGACCGCCGCGAAGGCGACACCCACCCAGGAAAAGATCTGCGAGGGGGCCAGAGTAAACGTGAGCGCAATGCATACGCCAGCACAGGCAGCCAGCGCCGAGCAAACCCCGGCAAGCCGGAGTGACAGCCGTCGCGCATCGATTCCAAAAGCCGTTGCAATTTGCGCATCTTCTGCTGCGGCTCGCATGGCTTTGCCCGCATCGGTGCGGTTGAGCATCCACCACACGGCCGCCGCCAGACTGAACGACAGGGCTATGGTAATCAGCTCGGCCTGGTTGAGGACCACTGTTCCCAGCCGAATCTTGTGTTCTTCATACACCGAGGACATGCGGCGAAAATCTGCGCTCCAGATCAGCTGTAGCAAGGCTTCGACGGCGGCGGTGAGTCCAAAGGTGGTCAACAACGAACTAAAGGGCGTGATCGCAAAGCGGGAAGTGATAGCCTGCAAACCCATTCCCAGCAGGCCGAACATCGGAACCAGAAAAACCAGGGCCAGCAGTGGGTCTACGCCTGATCTCGAGCGCAACTCGTAGGTGATATAGGCGGCCAGGAAGGCCCAGCCAAAATGCATCAGGTTGATCACCCGAAGCAGGCCCCATCCCAAGCCAAGGCCGAGGCCGATCAGTCCGTACAGCGACCCGATAAATACGCCGGAGGCGAGCGACTGCAGTATGAGCGTTGCGCTGGGCATGCAAGGCCGCAGTTGGCCCCGGAAAAACCAGGGCCACCGTGATGCTGTCTACAAGACCAAATTAAGCCTGCAGCCTCGCGCCAGGCAGCGCAAAGTCGGAGGGGTGCACAACAACCCATTTACCGTTTTGCAGCTGCCTGATGCGATTGAGGTCGTCGCCATAATTATTCTGACCGTCGAAGCGAAGCCTGCCTATAATCGTGTCGAAGCGGTTGGCTTTGAGCCAATCGGCGATCTTGCGATCGTCAAAACTATTGGAGCCTTTCACGCCGGCACCCAGAATTTCCCAACCTGCGTAAGCATTCGCCGGTTGCAGCTCAAAGTTGGTGTCGGGAAGATTCGCTGCCGCGGCGCGCTCGTTGTAAAGGCGGATGGCTTCGGCGTAGGCCGCGCGGTTTGTAAAGGGTGCGTGCTGCTCAAAGGTGGTGACACTGAGCGCACCGGCGGCCAGGGGCGACTTCGCAAGCGGCCCTGGAGTAGGATACAGGTGAAAATGCACCCTGGGTCGGTAATCGATCTTTGCCATCGCCTCCAGCAATTGAATGCTCTCGGGGCCGAT
The DNA here is from genome assembly GCA_016868375.1 of Betaproteobacteria bacterium. Classification (GTDB taxonomy): domain Bacteria; phylum Pseudomonadota; class Gammaproteobacteria; order Burkholderiales; family Burkholderiaceae_E; genus SYIM01. The sequence goes on from VGHA01000113.1 coordinate 12,612, forward strand.
CGAACCAATCCAGACGACATCGGCGTTGGCTTCCTTAAGTCGTGCCGCGATGGGACCGAATTCCCGGTTGCCGAATTCCCACTCCAGCCATAGCGCCTCGCGCAGGCCGCGCTTTTTGAACACCTCGCGCGCACCCACTGACAGAAAGACCACGGACGGGAACTTGCTGGTTACCAGGGCAACTGATTTTGGATCCTGCCCGCCTGCCTTCAGTGCATCCAGCAATGTGTTGGGAACGGTTTCGCCCGGGTTGAAGCCCATCACATAGCCGGGGAAGTGCATGTCATATTTGGCCAGCGACGGAATGCCAAACGAGTTGCTCACCAGAACCTTGTTGTTGCGCTGGGCCACACCCATGGCTGACAGTGTGTTCGCCGTGGCATAGGGGCCCATGAGCAGGTCGACCTTTTCGCCGGTGATCAGCTGTTCATAGAGCGTGCGGGCGAGGTCAGGCTTTGACTGATCGTCCTTGACGACCCAATCAATCGGTCGCCCCAACCAGCCCCCGGTTTTGTTCATGAGTTCGATATAGATTTCCGCGGCAATTTTGTGCATGACCGCAGTTCCGGCCAGCGGCCCGGTCAGGGAAAGGGAACTGCCGACACGGATTGGCCTATTCTGCTGCGCCTGCAGTCTTGCCAGCGGCGAAACCAACAATGCGCTTCCACCCAGCGCTTTAAGAAATGGTCGCTTGTTCATGGGGTCTCCGGTCGTTCGATATTGATGTGCCCGCAGCAATCGGCGGGGCGTAATGGGCACCCAGACGCATCAAGCGGCTAAGCCATGGGATGATAACTCTGAATTTCGATAGCAGTCGCATTCCCGCTCGGAACTCCGGCTCTTGGCTAAGCGTTGAAAAGTTCCCTTTAAAACTTGTCAACGCTAGCTTCTGGTGCTACGATACGGGCGTCACTCCATGAGGCCCGCCATGCTCACACAGTCCTCGTTCTCCGATCAGGAATACGCCGCCAAAGGCTATGTCACCCGCCGCGACCGGCTCCTGCGTGATCTCGATGCGGTCATACCCTGGGCGGCGCTACTTGCCACGATCGAGCCCGTCTACCCCAAAGGCGAAGGACGCGGTCGCCCGCCGATCGGCCTGGAGA
>VGHA01000114.1 GCA_016868375.1 Betaproteobacteria bacterium
GCTCGATGCCGTTCGAATCCCCTCCGCTGCGCGTATTGCCCGGGAGTTTCCGCATCAACTGTCAGGCGGCATGCGCCAGCGTGTGATGATCGCCATGGCGCTTGCCTGTCAGCCAAAACTACTGATTGCTGATGAGCCCACCACGGCACTGGATGTCACGATCCAGGCGCAGATTCTCGAGCTGATCGCTGAACTCCGGCAGCAACTTGGTATGGCGTTGCTCCTGATCACGCACGACATGGGCGTCATTGCCGAGTCGGTTGATCGTGTGGGCGTGATGTACGGTGCCCGGATAGTCGAGAGCGCTCCAGTCCGTCGGCTGTTTGAATCGCCGCTGCATCCTTACACGCAAGGCCTGTTGCGCTCCATCCCGCGGCGCGGCGCGGCCAACCGTCCCCGCGAGCGCCTGGCCCAGATCCCCGGCACGGTACCCACGCTCACTCTGCCACTCGCACCGGGATGCAGGTTCGCCCCGCGCTGCAATAAGGCCACCCCGCGGTGCCAAGTCGAGACGCCTGCGCTCGTCGAGATCAGCCCGGGTCATCAGGTTGCCTGCCTGGAGGTATCGCCGTGACCCAGGCCAGACAGCCGCTGTTATCGGTCACCCACCTCAAACGCCATTTCCCGCTTGCAACCCCCTTGTTGGGTGGACCACGCAGGGCGGTGCAGGCAGTGGACGGCGTGAGCTTCGATGTCCTGACGGGCGAGACGCTTGGACTGGTAGGCGAATCAGGGTGCGGCAAATCGACCACCGCACGCCTGCTGCTGGGGCTGATTCGGCCAGACGCCGGGTCAATCCTGTTCGATGGCGTTGATCTGGCAACCCTTGAACGAGCGCGCTGGAAGCCCATCCGCCGCAAACTGCAGATGATCTTTCAAGACCCAAGCGCCTCGCTCAATCCTCGCATGACCGTGGGTGCAATTCTGTCCGAGGTCATGCAAATCCACGGCCTGGGCGCGAATTCGCAGGCACGGCAGGCGCGCGTCATCGAGTTGCTCGAGCAGGTCGGGCTCAAAGCTGAGCACAGCACGCGTTACCCGCATCAGTTTTCCGGTGGGCAGCGGCAGCGAATCGGTATCGCCAGAGCACTCGCGGTCGAGCCCAGGCTGATCGTATGCGATGAGCCTGTATCGGCACTTGACGTATCGGTTCAGGCGCAGATCGTGAACCTGCTGGAAGATCTGCGGGCGCGGCTGGGACTTTCCCTTCTATTTGTTGCACACGATCTGTCGGTGGTCGAGCATTTATCCGATCGGGTCGCCGTCATGTATCTGGGCAGGATCGTTGAAATCGGCCCGACACAGGCCATCTACGGATCGCCCGCCCATCCATATACCGAGGCGCTCCTTGACGCAGCGCCCGTGGCCGATCCCGAACGCAGACGTCAACGCACTCTGCTGCAGGGCGATGTCCCGAGTCCGGTTGACCCGCCGAAGGGATGCCGGTTTCACACACGCTGCCCGATGCGCCAGCCTGAGTGCTCGGTCATCGAGCAGACGCTTGAAGAGATCGCCCCGAACCACTGGGTGGCCTGTCATGTTCGCGCAGGCGCGCGGCGCGCAGGCTCCCTGCCCTCGTTTGAGTCACACCCTGTCGATCCAGCCCCCCAACCGGTCTGATAACCACTCTGGAGCGCCGATCATGAGCAAAAGCAAGTCCAGCAAATCCAACCGCACGCCCTCCTATCCGTCGCGTCGTTCGCTGCTGAAAGGCAGTGCGGGCGCACTGGCTGCGGGACTCACCGCCGCGACATGGCAGCCGGCTGCCGCACAAAAGCGCGGCGGCACGCTGAAGGTCAGCAATGGCGGCGATCCGCCCGACTTCGATGTGCACCAGACCGCAACCTTCCTCACCCAGTTCATTGGCGCGCCGTGTTACTCGACACTCATGAAGGTTGACCCCGACAACCCCGATCGTTTGATTCCTGACCTCGCAGAGAAAGCGGAGGTGTCCGCTGACGGACGAACCGTCACTCTGCAGCTTCGCAAAGGCGTGGTGTTTCACAACGGTTCGGCACTCACGGCCGAGGACGTGGTCTACAGCCTGAACCGGATCAAGTCGCCGCCTAAAGGCATCGTGAGTCCCCGTAAAGGGTTGCTGGGCAACGTCGAAGAAATCCGCGCCAATGGCGCGCTGGGCGTCACGATCCAGCTTGCGTATCCCCAGCCCGATTTTCTGATGCTGGTCAGCAACCCGTTCAACGTGATCGTGTCACGCGCGGTGGCGGAACCGCTGGATGCACAGGGTCAGGGCGTCAAACGGCAGGTCGTTGGAACCGGGCCCTTCCGACTCACCCAGGCGGTAGACGGCCAATACTACGAACTCACGCGCTTTGATCGCTATTTTAGTCAGGGACCCATGCTTGACCGGATTCAATTCTTTCCGATCCGGGGAGAGGTTGAGCGCGGCGCCGCGCTGCAAAGCCGCCGTATCGATGCCTGCTTCTTCTTCGCCAATGAGGCCGTGCTCGATCCATTGCGCAAGGTGCAAGGCGTTACCGCACTCAGGCGACCCACGCCCACCTTCATCAACCTGATACCCAACGTCACAAGAAAGCCCTTCGACGACCCGCGCGTGCGCGAAGCGCTTTCCCTTGCGATCGATCGTGACGCCTTCATCCGCACCGTCGGCCCGCTGGCGGGTGCGTTCTTCCACAGCCGCGGGTTGATGCCGCCCGACAGTCCCTACAGCCTGACGCCGCAGGAAATCAAGGCCTTCGGGGGATACGACTCGCTGCCCGGCCTGGGCGGGGATGTGGCCGAAAACCGAAAGCGGGCGATTGCGCTTCTGGAGCAGGCCGGGGTTCCCAAGGGATCCAAGATGGTGATCCTGGCTCGCGGCGACGTTCCTGCGTTCCGCGATTCGGCAATCAACGTGGCGGGACAGCTGAAGCAGATCGGGCTTGATGTCACCGTCGACATTCGCGACGCGGGCGCGTTCTACAAAATGGAAACGGGTGGCGACTTTCAGCTGGTCACGCACTCGGTCGCGATGGGCGGTGCGTCAGTCGATCAGATCCTGGGCGAAGGCTACACGAGCTATGGCGGGCGCAACTACGGCATGTGGAAAGACGATACGCTCGACAAGCTCTACAGCGAGCAGTCACGCGAGCTCGACCCCGCCAAACGCGTCCAGATGGTTCGTCGCTTTCAGCTCGAGTTCCTCAAGACCTACTACCAGATCAATTTGGCCTGGGTGGGATACGGTGCCGCGCACCTGAACACAGTGCAGGGCTGGAAGGCTTTGAACGACTTGTACGCAAACATGCAGATGGATCGCGTCTGGTTGAACGCGTAAGCGCTCGGCATGCTCGACTTCATCGCCCGGAGACTCGCGATCGGCCTGATCACGCTGATCGGTGTGGCCACGATCACGTTCTTTCTGATGCGCGTGCTGCCGGGCGATGCAGCAGTGATGTTGAGCGGTGCGGGCGCGGGTGCGATCTCAGAGCAGGAACTCGCCGAGGTTCGCAGCAAGATGGGGCTTGACCGTCCGCTTGCGGTGCAGTTTGGCGCCTGGATCGGCGAACTTGCTCAGCTTAATCTGGGCCTGTCGCTGCGCACCGGGCAGCCGGTGGCCTCGGAAATCGCGCGACGCTTTCCGTACACGCTTCAGATCGTGGTGATGGCCATGGTGATCGCTGTGGCGCTGGGCGTTCCTGCAGGGCTCCTGTCGGCCGCGCGCGCCGGCAGCTGGCTTGACCAGACGCTCCGGGCGCTCTCGGTCGGAGGCCTTGCTGCGCCTTCCTTTTGGGTGGGCCTGCTGATCATTCTCGGCCTGGTCTGGCTATTCAAGTGGAGCCCGCCACTGTTCTGGGAGCCGTTCTGGGTAAGCCCCTGGCAGAGCATCACGCAGCTGATCTGGCCAGCCATTGCAGTCGGCATCCGTCAGCTTGCACTGATTGCACGAATGACGCGCTCCATCATGCTCGAGGTGCTGGCGGAAGATTACATCCGCACAGCGCGCGCCAAGGGGCTATCCGAGAAAGTGGTGGTGTTGCGGCACGGCTTGCGCAATGGGCTTCTACCGGTTGTCACGCTCATCGGATTTGAGGTGTCGGCACTGTTTGGCGGTCTGATCGTGACCGAAGCGGTGTTCAATGTGCCGGGACTCGGGCAGTACGTCGTCACGGCCATACTCAACCGCGACTACCCGGCTGCACAGGGAATCGTGCTGATCCTGGCGGGGATCGTCGTGCTCGGCAATCTCACCGTCGACCTGCTGTATGGCTGGCTCGATCCCCGCACCCGCATTCAGGTGAGCCGCTAATGTCTGCTCTCCTTCCATCCATGGCAGACACGCCACGCCTGACCCGGCGAACCCTGCAGGCCGCTCGGGAACAGCCGCTTGGAGCTTTCGGTGCGGTGGTGCTCGTCGTCATGGCGGTGCTTGCCATCGGTGCACCCTGGATCGCCCCCTACGACCCGACCGAGGGAAATGCTGCGCTTCTGAACGCACCACCCAGCGCTGCGCACTGGCTGGGCACCGATCCGTTTGGCCGCGACATGCTGTCCCGTCTGATTCACGGCGCACGCGTATCGCTGCTAGTGGGACTTGGCGCCAGCCTGTTGGGCGTCTGCACGGGCGCCGCAATTGGACTTGTCACAAGCTATCGCGGCGGGTGGGCCGACACCATAGCGCAGCGACTGATGGATGCGCTGCTTGCCTTTCCAATGCTGCTGCTCGCTCTGGCGCTGGCGGCTGTACTGGGGCCCTCGCTTCCCAATGTCATCGTTGCCCTGTCACTGCCTATCGTGCCGCGCGCCGCGCGCATTGCACGTTCGAGTGTGTTGGTGCTGAAGGCAAGCCCTTTGGCTGAAGCCGCGATCGTCGCTGGCTGCTCGGATCTGCGGATCATCGTCCGTCATATCCTTCCCAATACATTTGCCCCACTGCTGGTGATCGCCACAGCGTACCTCGGGCTGGCGATTGTCCAGGAGGCGGCGCTTGATTACCTGGGCGCAGGCATTCAGGAACCCCATCCCTCGTGGGGATTGATGATGGCTGGACCCGCCACCTCCCTCGCTCTGACGGCGCCCTGGGTTGTCGTTTTCCCAGGCCTCGCAATCTGCCTGACAGTGCTCGCCTCAAATCTGCTGGGCGATGCGATTCGCGACCTCACCGATCCGCGGCTCCGCGGCCGCTAAGCGTTGTCTATTTTTTGAACGGAGACAGACCATGACCCGTAGCGTGCTTCACACCTCGCTTTGCGACGATCTAGGCATCGAATATCCGATTTTTCTGGCGGGCATGGGCGTGAAAGGCAAAGCCACCCCGCCCAAACTGGTCGCCGCAGTCTCTGAAGCTGGTGGGATGGGCATCCTGGGTTGCTCGTGGCTTGGCGCTGAGGAGGTTCGTCGCCGCATCCGTGCAGTCCGCAATCTGACCGACAAGCCGTTTGGCGTTGACCTGCTGCTGCCCGTAAGCATGGCTGATGCCTCGCCCGATCGCGCCGAGATGCGGGCTCGAATTGAACGCGACCATCCCAAGCATGTCGAATTCGTCCGGTCGTTGATGGATCGCTTCGGACTCACACCCATGACTGCGAAAGGCGGGGTGATGTCTGCCGAATTCATTCGCGCACAGGTCGATGTCTGCCTTGAGGAACGGATTGCGGTGTTCGCAGCCGGACTCGGCGACCCGTCGTGGGTGGTTCCGCTCGCGCATCAGGTGGGCATGAAAGTGATGGGGCTGGTCGGCAGCGTGCGCGGCGCCGAGCGGCAGGCGCAGGGCGGAGTCGACTACGTGATCGCACAAGGCTACGAGGCTGGCGGTCATACAGGCAAGATCGCCAATTTTCCGCTGATCCCGATGGTGGTGGATGCGGTGGCACCCACCCCCGTTATCGCGGCCGGTGCAATTGCCGACGGGCGCACGCTGATGGCCGGACTCTCGCTTGGCGCGGTCGGTGCGTGGGTGGGAACCGCATTTCTGCTTGCGGAAGAGTCCGACCTCTACCCGATTCACCAGGAAGAAATCATCCGGGGTTCTGCCGAAGATTTTGTCGTCACCCGAGCCTATACCGGCAAGACCGCACGCGACTACGACAACGACGTCATCCGAGCCTGGGATCAATCGGATCTCAAACCGCTTCCGATGCCCTTGCAGGGTGTCTTGATGGATGACTTTATCGCAGCCGCTGACGCGGCGGGCCGTGCGGACCTGATCAACAATCCGGTTGGCCAGATCGGCGGGATGCTCAAAAAGAAGCGGCCTGCGCGAGACATTCTGCTCGGCATGGTGCGCGAAGCCGAAGAGGTCATGGGTCGCCTGCAGTCAATGCGGGCTGCCTGAGCATGAGCTCGGCGACCTCACTGTCCGATGAGAACGTGCCAGGCCCGCTTGCGGGCCTGCGCGTGCTTGAGATCGGAACGGGAACCAATGCGCCCTACGCAGCAAAACTGCTCGGGGATTTCGGCGCCTGCGTGATCAAGGTTGAAGCCGTCGCGGGTGATTCGTCGCGTTTGCGTGGCCCGTTCCCAGATCGACGCGTCGACCCTGAAGCCAGCGGTTTATTCGCCTACCTCAATGCGAATAAATTCGGCATGGTTGCCGACCTTGAATCAGCCTCCGACCAGGAAGCGGTTCTGGCGCTGCTCTCGCGCTGCGATGCACTGATCACCAACCTGCCCCCTGCATCACTGGACCGCGCAGGGCTCACCCCTGCGCTACTGCGCCAGCGATTCCCGTCTCTGGTCATCACCACCATCTCGCCCTTCGGACCCGACCCGGTCTGGGGCAATCGAATGGGCGACGAGCTCGTCACCTTCGCAATGGGAGGGCTTGCCTACAGCACCCCAGGAATCCCCGACGCCGCCGATGACCGCGAAGCCGAGCCCCCGCTTCACCCGAACTGCTTTGCCGCTGAAACCCTCGCAGGCCTCATCGCGGCCAACGCAACGCTGGCGGCCCTCAACCACCGGGCAAGTACCGGTCAGGGTGCTCATCTGGAACTGAGTCAGCACGCAACGGTCGCATCGCTTCAGCACCGTGATGTCACCACTTATTCCTACCTGGGCGGTAAATACGAGCGACTGTTAAACCCGATCACGATCGGCCGAATGCCGAACTTCTATCTGCCGTGCCGCGACGGCTGGGTGACCGTGGCAGCGCCCATGGTCGAGCACTGGGACCGACTGGTGGAAGGCATGGGGCGTCCGGACTGGGCCGTATCCGAGCGGTTCGCCACGCCCAAAGCGCGCACTGAAAACTGGATCGAGCTCAGAAACCGCCTGATCGACTGGACCGCAACGCTCACCGGCGAGCAACTGTTTGAATTCGCAAACGCGCAGCAGCTGCCAATTTTCCCGTTTCACTCTGTCCGGGCTGTCACCAGCACCGATCATCTTCGTGCGCGCAATTCGCTGGTACCCATCGAATTTGGCACGCGGTCGGCGCAAATGCCCGCAGCGCCCATCATGATGCGCCGATCACCGTGGTCGCTGCGTCGCCGTGCTCCAAGGCTGGGCGAGCATGACACATCGCTTCGTACCCAGGGCTGGCCACAAGCGCACCGCGATCACCGTTGGGCAATGCCGGCAGCACCCGCCGTCAGATCAACCACCGGCGGGCAAGCGTCGGCCTATCGTCCACTTGCGGGCGTTCGCATACTTGATGTTGGGCAGTTCATCGCAATTCCCTTCTGCACGTTATGGCTTGCCTGGATGGGCGCTGAAGTCATCGTCGTCGAGTCAGGCCGGCGGATGACCTCCCGCAGCGCCCCACCCTTTTTGCCAGGGCTGGAAGGCAACCCCGACGCAAGCGGCTACTTCAACCTGTTGAACGCAGGCAAAAAGAGCGTACGGGTTGATATGACAACGACCGAGGGCAGAAAGCTGGTCCGCGCACTCGCCTGCAAAGTTGATGTGCTGGTCGATAACTTTTCAACCGGCGTCATCGAGAAGCTGGGGCTCGACTACGAATCCCTCCGCCGCGAGAACCCAGGTCTCATCGCGGTATCGTGCGGCGCATTCGGACGCAGCGGTCCGATGCGAATGGCGCGTGGTCTGCATAGCGCGGTCAACCTTTACTCGGGCGTTGCCGATGTCACCGGGTATGCCGGCGGCGCACCGCGCATTCTGGGCGGCGTGTTGCCTGACCCGCTGGCGGGCACTTACGCAGGGTTTGCCGTCATGGCTGCACTCACCGAACGCCGGGCGAGCGGCGTCGGTCAATACGTCGATCTGGCGATGTATGAAGCCATGATGACGCTGATTCCCGAAGCGGTCATCGACCTGTCACTCAACGGAATCGAACCGGTGCGCGCGGGCAACCGCGACGCCCAGCATGCACCGCACGGAATCTTCCGCTGCAAGGACGAGGGCGATTGGGTGGCCATCAGCGTTCGTGACGACGCTAGCTGGCAACGCCTGTGCACGGCAATTGAGCGTCAGGACTGGCTATCCGACCCCCGCTTTTCAAACGCCACGGCGCGCTGCGATCACGTTGCGGCCCTGGAGGCGGGCATCACCGCGTTCACGCGTGAGCGAAGCGCCAAGGCGGTCACAGAAATTCTGCAGGCTCAACGCGTTGCTGCGGGTCCGGTCACCCGCGTCGATCAGCTGCTTACTGATCCGATCCTGAGTCGCCGCGGAACCATCATCGAAACCGATCATCCGCTGGTTGGCAAGCGGGCGCAGCTTGGGTTGCCCTGGCAGGCCGACACCGGCGCCTTCCATTACCAGCGGGCACCGCTGCTGGGCGAACACACCCGCGAGGTGCTGGCCGCGCTGCTGGGACTTGACGACGCAGAGTTCAGCCGGCTTGAGCAATGCGGCGCACTGGCCTGAAAGGATCCAACTGATGCAATTTGAATTTACCGATGATCAGAAGCGGTTTCGCGCCGAGGTCCGCGACTTCCTGCGGCGTGAACTGACACCTGAAGTCTGGGCCCAGCATCGCGACACCGGCGAACAGGGCATGTGGAGTGTGCCATTCACCAAAGCGTTCCGGCGCAAGCTGGGCGCCGCAGGCTATATCGGAATGGGTTGGCCCACTGAATACGGCGGTGGTGGTCGCAGCCGGATTTACCAGGCGATTTTCTGGGACGAGATGGAATACGCCCGGGCCCCCGGACTCGACCGGTCGATTACCTATGTACCCAATACGCTGCTCGCGTTTGGTTCCCACGCTCAGAAGGAAGCGCTTCTGCCACGCGTGGTTCGCGGCGAGCTTGCATGGTTCGTTGGCTACAGTGAGCCGGAAGCCGGCTCGGATCTGGCCAACGTGCGAACACGCGCCGTCGATGACGGCGACTCGTTCATCGTTACCGGGCAAAAAGCATTTTCAAGCGATGCGCACATGGCCGATTACAGCCTGGTTCTGGCGCGCACTGACCCAGGCTCATCCCGCCACCGCGGCCTGACGCTGATGATCGTCGACATGACCTCGCCGGGCGTTAACATCAGTCGACATCCGACCTTGGCAGGCTGGACCCACCATGCGGTGTATTTCGATGGGGTAAGGGTCCCCAAGAGCATGGTGTTGGGCGAGGTCAATGAAGGTTGGAAAGTGGTGATGGGTGCGATCGACTTCGAGCGCGCAGCGTTGGCAAGCCACGGCCTGGTGGCGTTTCAACTGGATCGCCTGCTGGAATGGACCCAGCTCGGTAGCGACCAGGGGTCGCCTCCTATTCAAGAGCCAACCGTGCAGGACGAACTGGTTCGGCTCGCCATCGAATCCGAGGGCGCTCGCCTCACGACCTATTGGCTCGCATCGCTGCATGCCAAAGGGCTGATGCCCCAGCATGAAACGTCGCTCGCGGTGCTGGTCAAGCGCGAAACCGCGCGAAGGCTCGATTCATCCGGGCTGGAAATGCTGGGGCCATTCGGCCCGCTTCGCCATGGTTCGCCTGCTGCTCAACTTGAGGGTGACGTCGAGCTTGAATACCGCGACCGACTCTATTTCCAGTTTGCTGCCGGGGGCTTCGACATCACGCGCAATGTGATCGCGCTGCGCGGTCTCGGTCTTCCCCGTTAGGAGTCAATACCCTATGGACATCACGCTCAACGAGGAACAAGACCTGATAGCCAGCACGGCGCTCGCGTTCTCCCAGGAGCATGCCCCGCCAGCAACCGTCCGCGAACTCGAAACCACCGAGAATGGGTTCGACCCAACCGTCTGGAAAAAGATGGTCGAGATGGGCTGGCCGGCGGCCGCCTTGCCGGAGCGGTATGGCGGTGCCGGACTGGGCCTGATGGAGCTCTCGTTGATCATCGAAGCCCTGGGCCAGGCATCGCTTCCCTGCCCCTTGTTCTCAACGGTCATCGAGGCGGGCTTGCTGCTGGTCGACGCGGCCGACGAGGCTCAGAAGTCACACTGGCTTTCTCGCATCACCGCAGGCGAGGCGCTGCTCACCGTGGCCATGCTTGAGGAATCGGGCAGGATGGCGCCAGAGGACATCGCGCTCAAGCTAACGCCGCGAGGCGACACGCTGGTTCTGCAGGGCACCAAACTGTTCGTTCGCGATGCCGGCGTTGCCGACGCGATCATTTGTGTGGCGCGAAGCGGCCAGAGCCCCAGCGACTTATCGCTGGTGCTGGTGCCCGCCGATACACCGGGCATTCGCCGCGCCCGCATGACAGCCGCCGGCGGCGAGGCGCTCTGGCAGGTCGCGTTCAACGAGGTGTCGCTTCCTGGCCATGCGATGGTGGGCAGGCTGAATGTGGCCTGGCAACCATTGCAGAACATGATCGCCCGCGGCGCAGCCCTGAAGGCCGCCGAATTAACGGGCATTGGTCAGGCCGCGCTGGATCTCACGGTGAACTACGCCAGGCAACGGATTCAGTTTGATCGGCCCATCGGAAGCTTCCAGGGCGTCCAGCACCACTGCGCGGAAATGGCTCGTGACCTGGCAGTGACGCGCCTGCTGGCGCGGCAGGCCGCTGCGCGAATCGATAGCGCTCGCGATGCCAGGCGCGAGGTGTCGATCGCGAAAGCCAAGGCCAGCGAGGCCATCCCAGCCCTCACCCGGACAGCGCACCAGATTCATGGTGCGGTGGGTTATTACCGCGACTATCCGTTGGAGCTTGCCTACCACCGCGCAATCGCAGCAGCCGCCAGCTATGGCACCGCAGCCGACCACCGCAGAGCCCTGGCGCAGCTGCTTCGTGATGACCCCCGTGCATTTCGTGGAGAGAATCCATGAGCTATCAATTCATCCGGGTCGACCAGGACGCACACGGCGTCGTGCTCCTTACCATCGACGATCCGTCCGCGAAGAACGCGGTCAACTGGGCGATGAATACCGAGATGGTCCAGGAGTTTGCGCGTGTCGAGCGCGACCCTCAGGCGCGCGCACTCATCATCACTGGCTCCGGAAGCATTTTCTGCTCGGGCGGAAACATCCGGCGAATGACGGCCGAGGGCAAGTCACTCGAGCCCCCGGAACCCACGCTGCGCGAGGAACTGTTCCCGCATGAAGCGGACATTCGTCGAGTCGTGGTTGATCTGCGGCGCATGTCCAAACCTGCGATCGCTGCGGTCAACGGTCCCGCGATTGGCTCAGGAATCGGAATCGCGGCCGGGTGTGATATCCGGATTGCCTCGGAGCGATCAAGATTCGGCTGGGTATTTACCCGACGCGGTATCGTGCCCGATGACGCAAGCCTGGCCCTGATGCCACAACTGATCGGCTACGCGAAAGCCTATGAGTGGGGCGTCACAGGCCGAACGCTCTCCGCCGAACAGGCACGCGACATCGGATTCGTGAGTGAAGTGGTAGCGCCCGAGCGTCTGCTCGAACGAGCGCGCGAACTGGCAATGGAAATCATCGATAACGTGCCACCCATCACCGCCCAGGCGTTTAAACTCGCCCTGACCGAGGCGCTCGAGCGATCGCTCGAGGATGGCGTGCGGATCGCCGAGCGCGCCCAGCGGGTGGTCCGCGAAACGCGTGATCATAACGAGGCGTTGAAAGCCTACGCAGACAAGCGCCGGCCGGTCTGGCAGGGGCGCTGATCACCACCGGGTTTGCAAGGCGTGGTTTATGTTGTATAAGCCCCGCGCGGCCCCGCTTCGCGCGGGGCGCGCGCACGTCTGCTGAAACCGGGAAGCCCCATGGATACTGCTTACCTGATCGAAGTTGCCAATCTGCTGCTGCGCTGGGTGCATGTCATCACCGCCATGGCATGGATTGGTTCGTCGTTCTACTTCGTGATGCTCGACAACAGTCTGACGCCGCCCGAGCACGATGACCTGAAGCAGAAAGGCGTCGATGGCGAAATGTGGGCGGTGCATGGTGGCGGGTTTTATCACTCGAACAAGTACATGGTGGCGCCGCGCTGGCTGCCTATCCCGCAAAACCTTCACTGGTCATTCTGGGAAAGCTATTCCACCTGGTTAACAGGCTTTGCGCTGTTCACCACCCTCTATCTGTTCAACGCCGGCACGTATCTGATCGACAAGAGCGTCTTTGACTGGTCACCGGTGGCAGCGGGCGCTACGGCGCTTGGGTTTCTGGCTGCATTCTGGCTGATCTATGACGGCATCTGCCGAATCCTGGGTCAGCGCAAAAACGGCGAACTGATCGTTGGGGTTACGGTCACCCTCTTCATCATCGCGGCGTCCTGGCTTGCCTGCCAGCTGTTCTCGGGCCGCGCAGCATTTCTACTGGTGGGCGCCATGATCGCCACCGTCATGAGCGCCAATGTGTTTTTCTGGATCATTCCCGGTCAGAAAAAAGTCATTGCTTCGCTTCGCGCAGGCGAAAAGCCTGACCCCATTCACGGCTGGCGCGGCAAGCAGCGCAGCGTTCACAACACCTATTTCACGCTGCCAGTCATCATTGCGATGCTGTCCAATCACTATGGCTGGCTGTATCAAGGCAAGCACAACTGGATCGTGTTGTGCCTGATGATGTTGGGCGGTGCGCTCATTCGACATAGTTTTGCGGCCCGCCACAAGGCGCATGTGCAGGGCCGTCGCACGCCCTGGGAACACGCCATTGTTGGCACGCTGGTCATCGCAGGCGTCATGGCATGGCTTGCGCCTCGCAAAGCGGCTGATTCGGCCGATGCGAACAACGCCCTGCCCGCTACGTTCCAGGCGGTTCAATCAATTGTGGCCGAGCGCTGCGCAGCCTGTCATAACGCGCAACTGCAGAGCAAGAATGTGGCGCTGCACACGCCGGCGCTTATCCGGCAGCACGCACAGGCGGTGTATCAGCAAACCGCGGTCCTGAAGCTGATGCCCATGAACAACGCCACGCAGATCACCGAGGCCGAGCGTTCGGTGATTCGTCGCTGGTACGAAGCGGGCGCAAAAGCCGATTAATTGCCGGCCCCTTTCTTTCACGGTTCCTAACCTAAGCGAGTTGTGCATCATGGGACGACTGAGCACCCACGTTCTTGATACCGCACACGGCTGCCCGGCGGCAGGCATGCGCGTCAGTCTGCAGCGCATTCACGCCGACGGCCGCGCCGACACCGTCAAGACCATCACACTGAATGCCGATGGCCGCAACGATGGCGGTCCGCTGCTCGACGCATCGTCGATGGCCGTGGGCCGCTGGCGGCTGGTGTTCGAGGTCGCGCCGTATTTCCGCGCGCGCGGGGTCGCGCTACCCGACCCGCCATTTGTGGACTCAGTTCAGA